>CAZLDK010000109.1:0-3030 GCA_964558285.1 uncultured Spirochaetaceae bacterium
GATTCTTCTGGCAAGCGCGCTGGGCATCGGGGTCGGTTTCTCCGCCCTGTCGATTCTCGTTTATCAGGGAGGGCTCACCCTCGTCGCGGTCTGGATCCGCCCCTTTGTTACGCCGCTCCTCCTTTCGGAGATAAGCGGGGTCGGTGGAGCGATGGTCGTGATGATAGGGCTGAACCTGCTCCGGGTTAAGGAGATTCGAACCGGAGACTTTATCCCGGCTCTCCTCGTGGTCATCCCCTTGGTGCTCCTGGACCCCCACATGGCGATTCTGGGCCTCGGCAACTGAGCTGCTGGGCCTATGCCCAGCGAACTAGCCCGGGAAGAAAGGGGTGCACCAGATCCGGATGCTTCGGAAGCACCCGTACGGCGACTCCCTGGCGTCCCGGTACCCTGCAGGTAAAGGTCCCGGAAAAGTCGATCTTGTGGTCCTTAGAAGCCTTGCCGTGGGTTAGGGCGGTCCGTTCGGGCTCGACGATCTCTCCCTGGGCGTCGAGACGGCCGTAGAACGCCTCCACGGTAATATCTTCCGGCGAGAGACCCGGGCAGTTCAGCCGCGCCTCCACCGTTACCGGGTCGCCGACCTGGATCTCGCCGCTCCCGGACTTATGGAGAGACTCGAACGTCACCGAGTGCCACGCGGCCTTCAGCTTGTCGAGGTAGGCGGCGACGTCCTTGGCCTTCGAAAAGCCGTCGGCGGTCACCCGGTCGAAGTGACCCAGGGCCGGCGCGTAGAAGCGGTCGTAGTATTCCACCAGCATGCGATGGGAGGCAAAGTTCGCCCCCATGTAGGCTATCGACGCCTTCATCATACGGATCCAATCCCGGGGGAGTCCGTCGCGTCCCCGGTCGTAGTAAGTCGGTACGATTTCTCGTTCCAGCAAATCGTAGAGCGCCTTGCTTTCGATTTCGTTCTGGACCTCCGGGTCTTCGTACTCTTCCCCGTTGCCGATGGCCCATCCGAACTCCGGGGCATACGCCTCGGCCCACCAGCCGTCGAGGGTGGAGCAGTTTAGGACGCCGTTTATCGCGGCTTTCATTCCGCTCGTGCCGCTTGCCTCCATCGGGCGCCTCGGCGTATTCAGCCAGAGATCACTTCCGGAGACCAGCTGCCGGGCGATGGTGATGTCGTAGTTCTCCAAAAAGAGAATTCGACTCCGGACTTCCGGATTACCGGCAAAGTGAACGATCTCCCGGATGAGGTTTTTTCCCGGGTCGTCGTGGGGATGCGCCTTTCCGGCGAAAATTATTTGCACCGGGCGCTTTTCGTCGGATACGAGGCGCAGGAGCCTCTCCGGATCGTCGAAGAGTAGGGTGGCACGCTTATAGGTGGCAAACCGCCTGGCAAAGCTGATCGTCAGTATGTCCGGCGAGAGCACCTCGTTTGCCAAGGAGAGCCGGTTTCCCGACATTCCTCGGCGGCTCAGCTGTTTTCGGAAGCGGTCTCGAGAAAAGGCAACAAGGTGCGCCTTCTTTCGCTCGTGGGTCCGCCAGAGCTCCTCGTCGGAGACACGGTGGATCCGGTCCCAGATCTCGAGGTTCGCCGGTTCGTCGTAGAAACGAGCGCCGAAGTAGCGGTCCAAAAGCTCCTGTAGGTCTTGAGAGAGATAGGTCCGGGGATGTACGCCGTTGGTGATGCTCGAAATAGGTATCTCGGACTCCGGAAGCCCGGGCCAGAGGCTTTGCCACATCTCCTTGCTTACGTCACCGTGGAGGGCGCTCACGCCGTTGTTGTGGGCCGAGAGCTTGAGGGCAAGCACCGTCATGCAGAAGCTCTCGGCGGTGTCGCTCGGATTCTCCCGGCCGAGGGCCATGAACTGCTCCCAGCTGAGTCCCGTTCCGGCGGCTACGCTGTCGAAGTACTTGCGCATAAGCTCCGGCGTGAACCGCTCGTTTCCGGCGGGGACCGGGGTATGGGTGGTAAAGATATTGGTGGGCCAGATGGCTTGCATCGCTTCGGAAAGATTCAAGCCGTGCTCGGTTACGTGTTCGCGGATCCGCTCGATGGCGAGGAAGGCCGAATGCCCTTCGTTCATATGGGCCACCGCCGGGTCTATGCCCAGGGCTCTGAGTGCCCGGATTCCGCCGATGCCGAGGAGAATCTCTTGCCGGATTCTGGTCTCCCGGTCGCCCCCGTAGAGGGTTGATGTGATATCCCGCAATTCGGCGGAGTTCTCCTCGATGTTGGTGTCCAGAAGGTAGAGGGAAATCCGTCCGATCCGTACTTCCCACACCCGGGCGATCACCGCGCTCCCGGCCATATCGACGGCAATTTTTACGTCGTTTCCTTCGGGGTCGACGCAGCGTCGGACCGGCATGTTGTACCAGTCGTTCTCCGGGTAGGACTCTTGCTGGTAGCCGTCGGCGTTTAAGTACTGTTGGAAATAGCCCTGGCGGTAGAGGAGGCCGACGGCGACCAAGGGAAGGGCAAGGTCCGAAGCGGTCTTTAGGTGATCTCCGGAGAGCATTCCGAGCCCTCCGGAATAGATCGGGAGACTGACGTCGAGGCCATACTCCATCGAGAAATAGGCAATCGTTTTGTCCCGGGGGCCGCGGTACCACCCGTCCCCGGACTGATACTCCTGGAACCGGGCGACAACTCGATCGAGGGCGGAAAGATAGGAGTCGTCCTGGGAAAGCGCATCGAGGCGCTCCGGCGAAACCATGCCGAGCACCCGAACGGGGTTCTGACCCGACTGGAGCCAGGCATCGTAATCGAGGCGGATAAAGAGGTTAACCGCGTCGTGGTTCCAACTAACCCAAAGGTTGTGGGCAAGGTCCTGCAGCGGCGCAAGGGGGGGCGGCAGCTTTGGCTGCACGGTATACGGTAGTATGTTCATTGGCTCTCTCTATTCGACTAACTTAGGCTTTCAGGGTGCTCATCGACAATGGTTATTACCGAGGTCGAGCCGTCGGTGGCGTCTAGAGCGTCTATTTCCGCGGCGGCGGACGCTACGTTCTTCTCCTTGGCGGGGTGGACGGTGATGACGACCGGCACGAGGAACTGCATGACCGAGACGCCCAGGTTGCCGA
>CAZLDK010000109.1:3040-9977 GCA_964558285.1 uncultured Spirochaetaceae bacterium
CCGGCACGAAGTGCCTGGAATCGTGGTCCGAGGTCGTGCTCGGAAGCTCGTCCTGGAGTACGCTCGATATGCTGATGCCATGATTACCCAGGATCGTGGCTATCCGGGCTAGAGCCCCCGGAGTATCGTCCACCATTACCCGGAGGTAGTAGCGGTTTACCGTCTCTTCGACGGCGATCTGCTTCTTCTCTTTTACCTTGTCCGGCCAGTAGCCGTAGCGTCTAAAGATGCTCTGGATGGATCCTGCCGCTATTCCGGCGATATCCGCCACGACGGCACCGGCGGTGGGCGAACCTCCGGCACCCCGGCCGTAGTACATCGTATGGCCGGTCACGTGGCCGTAGACGCTGATGGCGTTGAAGGGTCCCGATACCCATGCCAAAGGGTGGTCCTTGGAGATAAAGGCGGGGCGAACCCGGAGGGCGATGCCGTCGCCGACCCGTGTTCCGATGGCGAGCAGCTTGACCACGTAGCCGAGCGCGTCGGCGTAGAGGACGTCGTCGCTTTCCAGGCTGTCGATGCCCTCGACGGGAATCGAGTCGAAGTCGACCCGCTGTCCGAAGGCAATCGCCGCCATAACGGCGAGCTTGTGAGCCGAATCGACCCCGGTTACGTCGAGGGTCGGATCGGCTTCAGCCAAGCCCTTGCTCTGGGCCCCCCAGAGGGCTTCGGAGTAGGATTCGCCCTTCTGGATCATCTCGGTAAGGATAAAGTTGCAGGTGCCGTTGACGATGCCGTAGAGTGCCTCGATTCGGTTGGCGACGAGCCCGTCGAAGAGCGCCCGAATAATCGGGATCCCTCCTCCACAGCTCGCCTCGAAGCCGATGGTTACGTCGTTCTTCCTGGCGAGGGCCAAGAGCTCCACGCCGTGGTGGGCCAGGAGCGCCTTGTTCGCCGTCACCACGTGCTTCTTGGCCTTGAGCGCCTGCTCGATAATCTCCTTGGCTTTGGTAGTGCCACCCACAAGCTCGACGACGATGGAGACCTCGTCGTCCCCTAGGGCGCGCTCGAGATCCGTTTCGAAGAGGGTGTCGTCTAGCTGCAGATGCCGGGCGTAGGTAAAGTTGCGGTCTACAATATAGCGGATCACCAGATCGAAGCCGCTCTTGGTCTTTAGAAGGGCTCGATCTCTCAACACAATTTCTGCGACGGCTCCGCCGACGGTCCCACAACCGACCAACGCGATACCTATTTGCGATTCTTTCACCTAATCTGCTCCATGGGGTACGACGCGGGTCATCCTACGGTTCCGACAAAGCCGTTGTCAACCTACGCACTCCACTGATACCGTACCGTGATGCCTCTCCTGCCTTTGGATTTCTTTGCCGAAGCAGACCCTCTTCTCGACCTCTTCGAGTTGCCGCCACGCCCGGGAAGCGAGAGTCCGGAATCCCTTCCGCCCGTTATCTATTGTGCCGGAGACGGCAAAGACGGCTGGGGATCCGGCCCCGGCCCCATCGTCGTTTGGGGATGGTCGGTTCTTCGGCAGCTTCGTCGGACCAACGGCGCCGGGGTCTACGCCGAGGAACGACCGCTTCGTCCCGGGCGCGCCCTTCTCTTGGCTTTGGCCCTCGAAGGGCGTCCGGGGGGCTACGCCTGGCCAGAGATGGACCGGGTTGTCGCTTTCTGCGAACGGTTTGCGGTCGAGGTAGACGCCGAGATCAGCCAGGCGGTTACCGGCGACGGGGGGCTTGCCACTCGAATCGCGCGCTACCGCGCTCTGCCGGCGCTGCTTCGAGGAGCTCTAGACCAGGGGCAGATCGACACCAAGACGGCGGAGGGACTGAAATCCCTGGTGGCCGACGACCCCGCACGAGTTGAGGCAGCTTCCGACGACCCTGGTCCCGCAGAGGTCTTCGGTCGCCTGTTCTCCGTCGGCCGGACCTTGAGTCACAGCAACCGGCGCAAGCTGCTCGCCCTCGCCCGGGAGCTACTCCTGTCCCGGCGCCTCGATGCTCGGGACATCCTGCGGTCGATCGAGGCGAAGAGCGATACCCCTCGATGCGCCGAAGAGCTACTCGGGGAGCTTCGCCGCCATCGGTACCCGGAGCTCACCTCGATGAACGACCAACTAGACCGTTTTGCCACGGAGCACTTAAAGGGAAGCGGGGTCCGCCTCGAGGCGCCTCCAAACTTTGAAGGGCGGCGATTCTCCGTCTCCTTCGACTTTGCCGACACCCGAGAGTTTTCGGGTCGCCTTGCCGCCCTAAAGCGCGCCGGGGAGAACCTGGAGGCGATCCTTGACCTCCTCTGAGAGCTTCGACGGCTACCGGGTAGCGAAGATCTACCTCCAGGAAGCGGCCTCGGACTCGCCGTATACCGCCCGCCTCCTTGCCGCTCTTCCGGCGGTACCCGTCTTCCGTATCCGAGACAAGGATGAGATTCCACCGGAAGACCTCACGATGCGGACCATCTACCTCCACGCGGCGCCGGGACCAACCTTCGGCCCCTGCCCCGGGTCCAAGGGGCACCGGTGCTGCAACTACCAGACGGTCGACATCTACGAAGGGTGCCCCATCGGCTGCTCCTACTGCATCATGCGAAGCTACCTCAGCTTTGCCCCGATCTCCATAAACGTGGCCGTGGAACAGGAAGTACAGGCCATTCGGGATGCTGCGAGGCGGAACCCCGATCGTCCCCTCCGGGTGGGGACCGGAGAGGTGGGCGACAGCCTTCTCTACGACTCCCTAACCGGAATCTCCCGGGACCTTATCCGGGGACTCGCCGATATTCCTAACGTGCACCTCGAGCTCAAAACCAAGACGGCCTCCGTCGACCATCTTCTGGACATCGAGGAGAAGGGCAACGCCATCATTGGGTTCTCGGTAAACCCGGAACTTCTTGCGACGGAGCAGGGCACCGCGGCGCCAATGGACCGCCGAATAGCCGCCGCCCTTCGAGCGTCGGCCGCCGGATACCGCCTTGCCCTCCACTTCGACCCGATAATCGCCGTCGAGGGGTGGCAGGAGGCCTACCGAGATCTCCTCGATCGTCTGGAGCCCCTTGGAAAGCGGGCAGGGGTGGCCGTGGCCTGGATAAGCCTCGGTACCATCCGCTTTACCCCGGCGCTCCGGGAACGGATGCCCGACCGCCCCTACCTCTTCGACGAGTTCGTCCCCGGCAAAGACGGGAAGTATCGCTACCTCCAGCGTCGGAGGCGAGGAATCTACGACGAACTTCTCGGAGAGCTGCCGGGTATCTTCGATGCCCCCATCTACCTCTGCATGGAGAGCGAAGCGGTCTGGGAGCGGGTCTACGGCGATACGCCGGAACGCATTCGGAGTCTTCGTGATATATTCGATCCCGTGGAGGAGAAGCCATGAAAACGTTCCTCGTAGCGGCCTTGATTCTGATCCCGGTCCTCGCCGTCGTCTCGATCGAAGAGCCTGTTGGAGAGGTCGTCTATCTCGAAGGGAGTCCGAATCTGGTTCGTGGGGGCGTCTCTCTCGACCACGCCGTCGACTTTGGGACCCGAGTTCTCAACTACGACCAGGTCGTGACCGGGGGGGCCGACTTCGCCGAGGTTGCCCTGGACCCGGCCACCGGAATCGACGCGCTTATCCGGGTACACCCCGGGTCCACCTTCTACTTCGACATCACCTCTCTCCGGGGTAACCAGCGCGGAGGTGTCGAGCTTCTCTCCGGGACTGTCAGTCTAAACGTCCGGAGACTCCTCGGGGACAGCGAGCTCGAAGTCCGCACCCAGGGCGCGATTATGGGAGTCCGGGGGACCCAATTCGACGTTGCTATCGGTGTAAACGGCGACCTCCTGGTGACCGCCTCCGAAGGCCGGGTCGTCTGTCGGGACGACGGGGGGAGAACGCTCTTCGCCACCCCGTCACAAGCCGTAGAGCAGGGTTTCGACGGCCGCTTTCGGAATGTTCCCGTCGCCGTAAGCGATATCGAGACCTTCCGTCGGGAATGGCTCACCGAGAGAATAGAGGCTTTCCAGGACAGCCCCCTCGAAGTGCTCCGGTACTACAGCGGCCGCTACTACGAGCTCCGGGGTCGCTTCAACGAGGTCTACCGAGAGCTCCTCGAGAACCGGGATGTCCTGGACAAGTGGATGCAGGAGGATCGACGAGGAATCGTCGGAAGCCGGATGGAGCAACTTCGGGAGAAGCGGGAGCTTATCGGTGATCTTCTGGGGATACGGCGGGTACTCTTTGTTTTCGAGCGGGTCTACTATCGACTTCTCGAGTTGGAGGCTAACCTTCCGCCGGGGGTCGCGGGTCGACCCTTGGCCGGGGGCCGCACCGTCGGGGACTTTCTCTCCGAGCTTCGACGGGACCGCCGGGTTCTCGGCGAGCGTATGCAGACCGTACGGTACATCTTTCGGCTCTACGCCGAGCGTAACGAGGGCACCGTACCGACCGAAATCGGCGAGTCCACCTTCTCCGATGACAGCTTTGCCGACCCCGACGGGTTTTTCGGCTCCGATCCCTTCGGCAATTAGAAGAACGTAACCTCTTCCGCCGGCTTTGCCGGTTTCTTGAGTTTTTCCAGGTACTCTTTCTCTTCCTGCTCGACGTCCACGATTAGCTTTCCGGTAATACGCTTCAGCCACACCGTGAAGGTCTCGGGCTCGAGAAAGATCTTCCGGGCGATGGTGCCGCCGACGTCGGAGGTCTGCACCTTGATTCCTTCGGTCTGAAGATAGTCAAAGGCAAAGGTCACGTTGCTCGCCGGAATGGAACCTCCGTTGTCGACGGTTCGGTTGAGGACGTGTCCTCCGCCGAAGACCTTCGCCACGAGGTCGCTCTTCTTCGCCCCGAGCTTGATCATCTCGTTGACCAAAAACTCCATGGCGAATATTCCGTACTTTCCGGTTTCGGATCCCGCGAGTTGGTTGGGGCCGAGGCGCCCGGGAAGCATAAAATGATTCAGACCCGCGAAACGGTTCTTTGGGTCGTAGAGCGCTACGGCGACGCAGCTCCCCAAGACCGTGGATATGATAACGTGATCCCGGGTGGCAAGAAATTCACCGGGATGAAGAATAGCGACGTCTCTTTCGAACTTGTTGTGATAGTGATGATACACGTTCTTACCTACCGTCAGAAGAGAGTGACTTCTCCTGAGTCGGTCCCCTTTTCAACTTCGAATCCCGCAAGCTCCCCTGCGCTTTGTTTGTGAGTAAAGATGGTAAAACGCTCGATCAATTCCTGAAGGCGTTGGCTTTCTATCTCCCAGCTGTCGAGCCCCTTTTCTTCGAGAAGCTCTTGGATCTCGCCTTCCGCCTGCAGCCGGAGCTCGCCGAGGCTGCTCTTGATGTTCTGGATATCCCGCAAGAGCTGCTCGAGGCGCTCGAGGTCGACGGACGTGGACCGGAAAAGGTCGAGGAATCGCTCGGTAAAGAGTGAAAACCCTCCGACGGCATCGGTCAGTTCCCCTTTGGCGGAGAAAAGTTCCTGATACTGACCCTGAATGTCCTGTTGAAACCGGTCGACAAAGGACTCCTCTCCCACAAAAACCGACTGGTACTCGGTTATGGTTTTACTCGTACTGTTGATGAACTCCTTCGTCGAGTCGAGGCTGGTGTTCACGTCGACCTCGATGCGACGGGTCAGGGCCGTCATCTCTTCGACGGTTCCTGCCATCTGCTGGAGCACCGACTGTTTTGCAACCTCGATCCGGGAAGCAACATCAATATTGTGAAACCGTGTAATCAAGCTCGTAAAGGAGCGGAAATCCTCTTCTAAGTAACGCACTTCCTTCAACAGACGACCGCTGTGTTCGGTAATCGCCCGCTTCATGGAAATCGACCGGCCGAGGTCTTGGAGAAGCTGCTCGAGCATCGAAGAGGATCGGTCGAAAATCGCCGAGAGGTTCTTGCCCTCTGCCGTTTCCTCTTCGACCACACGCATCACGAAACCTCGGCGCTGGGACTCCACTTCCTCCATGTGCTGCTTTAACTGTCCGGTCTGGTCCCGAAAGACAGAGAGGCTGGATTCTATTTTGTCCTTTATGTCGTCGAGTAGGACGCTACAGAGGTTCGGGAGCAATTTGTAGAACGAGAGCTCATCAAGATGCGCATCGGCGGTGGTCTCTTCCGAATCCTCGTGGATTTCCCGCAGAGAGAGGATAACGTGGTCCACGGACTGCTTTACGATGTCCTGGACCTGAACCTCCTGCATAATCCGCATCAAAGGCGGCTGCAGCTTGGCAGAGTTATCGCTTATCTCCCGCAAAACGTCGGCGATCGATATGATACCGGCGTTGAACTCGTTGAAGCTCTCCTCCAGCCGCCGCTGGAAGTTCTCAAAGAGACTCTCCTGAAACTCTTTAACCTCCTTTACCGACGACCGAAAGGAGTAGAAGTCCTTCAAGAGCCGCCCACCGCGCTCGGTGATAGTCTCGGTAAGGCCGATAGTTTGGGTGGAGAGACGCTTGAGCTCTTCGGTGATGTATGAGAAGGCGCGGCCGGCTTGCCCCGCTTTTAACGCAACGGTCATAGCGTTTAGAGAGACCAGCTCCATCTCGATCGAATCTTCTCGAATGTTCCCGATAAGGGATTCGAGATCCGAAAGGCGCTCGATCTGTTTATCGAGGCTCTCAAAGAGTTTCTCGTCGCGCTGGTGCAACAGCAAGAATTGCTCCGAGCCGGCGTCTATGGCCTGCTGCGTCTCCCGCAAAATGGCGCCGATCCGGGTCTCGTCTTTACACCCCTCGTCGGCGGACCGTAGACACTCGGAAAAATTGCGCGACTGCTCGAGGCTTCTTCGCATCTCGTCGATGAGGGTTGGAAGCTGATTTCCGAGACGCAGGAAGATCTCTTCGGTATGAGCCGTCAGCAACTCCAAGGCACCGACAAGGTCGTGTGCCATAGAGATTTTGGCGCTTTGCATGGTTTTAGATTATAAAACCTCTTGGTGAAAATGACAAGTGACGTATCAACATCCCTGTTGATTGAAGCGCGGGAAAAACTGGCGCAGTAATA
>CAZLDK010000110.1:0-3676 GCA_964558285.1 uncultured Spirochaetaceae bacterium
TACCGATTACCGCGGCCACTCGAACCATTTCTACTTTACCGACGAGTGCTGGTTCAATGGCGGTCGATCCTTTATCTTCACCTCTCAGCGGGGGAACAGAGGGAACCTATTTCGCTACGACCTGGAGAGTGGTGCAATCCAAGCGGTGACCAACCGTACCACTCGCGACAGACCGCAGGGGTTCGTCAGTGAGATCAATGACGCCGTCTACTACCTGGACGGACGTTCGCTGAGAGAAGCTTCCCTCCATGGCGGAGCGGATCGAGTAGTGACGCTGTTCGAGGGCAGTTTCGTGCCGGTGGGGAGGCCGAGCATCACGGCAGACGGTCGGTTTTCCTGCCTACTCCTGGAAAAGGCCGATGCTCAACCAGCGCGTCGGCGACCGAGCTTCTCCTATTCCAGCTTCTACGAACGCTTCGAGGCGCAGTCACCTACCCGGATCGTAAAGGTAGAGATCGAAAGTGGGCGAACAATAGTTCTCGATGAGTCGGCTCTCTACAGAAGCCACATCAATACCTCCCCTCGCCGTTCCGATCTCATCACTTACTGTCACGAGGGTCCCTGGGAACGGGTGAAACAACGAATCTGGGGAATGAACATAGAGACGGCAGAAACCTGGAAGATTCGGGAACAGAATGACGGGGCGAGTATCGGCCATGAGTACTGGCTTGCCGATGGAGTCCATCTCGGCTATCACGGTTGGACTGGGGACCCAGAACATCGGCATATCCATGGACACGTTCGATGGGACAACCAGGAACGAACTGAGGCGCTTCTTCCGTATGATTCGGTGCACTTTCACAGCCTGCATGGAGATTTCGTTGTTTGCGATGGAACACCGGCTTGCGGCAACGACGCCCGTCCATTTATCCAGCTATACAAGCGTACCGATGGGGGCTACGCCGGCCCCAAAGTACTCGCACTCCACCGCAGTAGTTTCAACGACCAGCACGCGCATTGCCATCCGCGCTTTACACCTGACGGTAATCAGGTAATGTACACCTCCGACATGAGCTCCTATGCAAATATCTACCTGGTGGAGGTTGGCAATTTCGACTCACTGCCGGACCTGGAGGAGGTCGAAGCACCGGGAGTCATCGCCACATAGGATGGCGGCACCTACAGGACGACCTCGATATCCACATCACTACCGAAGACTCCAAAAGGCAGGAGATCTTCTTCGAACGGTTTTCCGTTCACCATGATCTTCGCCTGTTGGCGCTCCTCCGAGGCACGGTGCCTATCTGCCCGACGAAACACGAACCTGTACTCGGTGCTCCGAATTCTCAGTCGGAGGCTGGCCTCCTCCCAGCCGGTCGGTAGCGCCGGGGCAATCCGCAATCCGCCGTACGCCGGTTGAATACCCAGGAGACCCTCCACCACCGCCGTGTAGACCCACGCCTGAGTACCGGTAAGCCACGGTCGGCCGGCCCGGCCGTAAATCTCCGGGTTCGTGCTGTAAGAGCTCGTTAAGGTGTACGGAAGGGCCCCGGAAGCAGCCAGCGGATTCTCGTCCGAACCAGGCATGATGCTGTTGATCGAAGCGTAGGCTTGGTTCTCTCTGCCGATCAGCGTATCGGCGTACGCCTTGAAGGCGGTGACGTGGCAGTACGAAGACCCGTTCTCCCAGGTTCCAGGAATCTGGGCGGTTACCCGGCCGAACCGGGGAATGTAATGGTCGAAGGCGGGGACGTTTACCGGGCAGCCGACGGAGGTCTCGACCCGCTCATCAATCACACGCAGGACCGCGGGTAGGCGCTCCTCGGTAACAACTCCGGAAATGATCGACCAGGTCTGGGGGTTAACGAAGAGGGTGGAGCCATCCGAGTCCGGACCACCGATAACCTCATCTCCGGCGAAGGCTCGGATGTAGTAACCGCCCTCATCACTCCAGCAGGACTCGTTGACGCGCTCTTTTAGTCCGGCGTGCTTGCAACGATACTCCTGGGCAGCGCTCTCCTCGCCAAGAGCCTGCATAAGCTCCGCCATCTCGTTGAGCATCAAAGCGAGTCCCATCGCCATGAACACGCTTTCCGCCTCGGGGTGGTCGATGTTGAGAGCGTCGTTCCAGTCGGCAAAGCGGATCAGCGGCAGCCCGTGAGGCCCGCGATCTGTATCGACTCGGGCAACTCCCCGCTCGAGATGCTCGCGTACCGTGCCGCTCCCCCCGTCGAAATAGGCGACCTCCTCCTGGAGGAACGTCATATCCCCGGATACCTTGAGGTACTTGCACACCGATAGCAGGAGCCAAAGTGGACCGTCGCAGTAGTAGGTGGTGTCCATGGGAACCCAGGAGCGCACAGTGTGTCCGTCGGCGTACTGGAAGGGCAACACCCGCAGAAGCTCTCGCCGCACTCGGTCGGGGTCGGCCAATGTAAGACCGAAGGCGAACTGCAGATTGTCTCGGGTAGCGTCTTTCTTCGCCATACCGTACTCAAGCCCCTTCTTGAGCCAGAGATTGATGAAGGCATCAAGTCGCTTGTCCGGGGTTTTGAGCCAGAGGGAGGAACGCTTCTCCTTGGCTGCCTTTCTGATGGCCTCGATCTGTCCTGCCGGATCCTCACGCCAGGCTGCGAGGAGTCCTGCGGCTTCCTGTTTGCTCTCAAAGACCCCAAAATAGAAGTGAAAGCTTCTGGTCTCACCGGGTCCGAGCTCGGCAACGCATTGCAGTGCCTGAAACGGCTCACCCGCGATGCCCTTTTGGTTACCGAGGGTGGAACTGGTATAGAGCAGCTCCGGATACTGATACGCCTCGGCTGCACCGTAGAACTCCTCCCGACTACCGGTAAAGCTGGTTACCGGATCAGCCGAGGCGAGAACCGCGTTATAGCGCCAGTTTCGCGGATTAGGATTGCGAGCATCGTAGTACAGGCCACCCAGCTCTGAATCAAACTCGCAGGTCGAGTACTGCACCTGCTCATCAAAGAAACGGGGCGCATCGAAGCCCTTGAGCTCGAGTGAAAGGGCAGGTATCACCGAGATCCGACGGGGAAGGTCGCCACAGTTGGTGAGGGCTATTTGCCATCGCTCCCCGGGCTCCCCTTCGGCAACCATGATGCGCCATTCCACCTCAACGTCGAGATGAGATGACCGAACCGTCGTCCCCCGATCCTCGTGGATGCAGGAGTACTCTTCCACGGGAGACATCATCGGATACCATCCCGGAGTCCAGACCTCCTTGGTTTCCTCCTCCCGGAGGTAGAGTACCTTCCCCTTGTCCCTGCTAACCTTGTTGACCTCAAAGTCCTCGAACTGAAAAGACGAAGTACCGACACCCCACTGACTAATCTCCACAAGGTAGCCGTTTGTTCCGGCGATTACATTCGTACGCTCTCGGGGCGGGGCCTTCTCGATGAGCGTGTAGGAGAGTCCATCTTCCGCGAAACCCTCCGTCAGTCGGGCGGCAGGGTCAGCGCTCTGAGACTGTTCCATAACGCGGTTTCCTTATTCTCACAGGGTGCGGTGTAAAAAGGGCGCTCCATGAGGAGCGCCCGTTCAATTGTTGGGTAGCGTCGGTTACTGGTTCAGCTGGGCGAGCATTTCGTCACCGTTGATGCTCCTCCAGAAGTTCCGGTAGCTTGCCATGGCGTCCTCGTAGGATTGCGACCCGGTTACCACCTTGATCACCAGCTCGTTGACCTGATCGCGATAGGCAGTCTGGTTTCGGTCCCAGATC
>CAZLDK010000110.1:3686-9972 GCA_964558285.1 uncultured Spirochaetaceae bacterium
CCGGGACCTACCGGCGGGAACGCTATACTGCGGACCGAGGTTCTCGACGGATTCTCGCATGATCTCGATTGTCCTCGGTAGATAGCGTCCATCCTCGACGGGGATATCGAAGGGAAGCTTCTCCAGGTCCACCGCAATCGGCGCCTCGATAAGGGGAAGAAAATTCAGGGAAGCGTTTCCTTCTTGGGCTGCCTCGGTAAACTCGATGTAGCCGTCATCATTTACGGTGTACTGGAATCCCTCTTTACCGATGTGCCAGAGAGTCAGGCCCTCCACGGTGCCGGTGAGATAGCCGACGATCTCCGCCACCTTGTCCGGATGAGAGATATCCTTGCCGAAGGCCCAGCTGTCCGAAATGCCGGAGTTGGCCGAGCCTCCGCCGTTGAGGCCGTAGATCGGCACGTACTCGGCGTTGGGATCCTCGGTCCTGGACATGAAATAGGTGTAGTAGAAGCTCCAGTAGTTTGCCGCGGCACCCTTGTTCGCGTACATCTTCTCTCGCATGGTGCTATTTTCGTTGGTCGGGAAAAGGGGATCGAGTATCTCCCTGTCGTAGAGCTCCTTGATCCACATCATCGCCTCCTGTGCCTCAGGAGTCTGGATACCGTCGTGCCAGTTGCCTGCCTCGTCCTGAGCAAGGTACATGTAGGCTCCGAAGGCGTTGAAGTTGAGCTGCTGGTTATCCGGCCACTTAGGCATCACTAAGGGAATGATCCCAGCCGGAAGCTTACTCATCTCGGCGATAAACTCGTCCGTCGTTGTGGGCACCTCCGCACCATACTGCTGGAGAAGGTCCTCCCGGACCCAGTAGACCTGTGACCGGGTCGTACTCAGCGGCACCCCGTAAATCTCGCCGTCGACCGTGTTTTGCTCAAAGAGCTCCGCCGGGATCTGCTGGAGATTGGGATTGTCTGCTATCTGTCGGGTCAGAGGAGCGATCATTCCTCGGGCAGCGTAGTTCGGGATCCTGTCATAGGACTGCTGGATCTGAAAGAGGTCCGGAACGTCACCGGAAGTGAGCAGTACCTGAATCTTCTCGAGATAGGAGTTATGGGGAGGAGCAATAAGCTCGAGGTCGACATTGAACATCTCTTCAATCGTCCGTTCGAACTCTGCTACCCCGCCAACCATTCTCCAGTTGCTCGGAAGGTCCGCCACCATCGTTATTCTTGCCTGTTGCTCCTGTTCCGGTTCCTCCTGAGAGCCGCTCGCCATGAGTGGGAACGAAAATGCCAGCAACAAAACAAATGAAATCAACAACCTAGTCATACACCGCATACCTGTCTCCTTATCCAAAATTTTCTCCGGCATCTGTGTGCCGGGTTTAGCCTTTAATCGAGCCGAGCATGATACCCTTTACAAACTTCTTCTGGATGAAGGGATAGAGAATGAGAATCGGTAGCATCCCGAGGATCATCACCGCCATCTTGAAGTTGTTGTAGAGTCCTTCGGTTCCGGTTATCTGAGAGTCCGCTTCGAAAAGAAGCTGCCTGAGATAGACCTGGATCGTGTACAGATCCGGGTCATTGATAAACATGACTACCTCGAAGTAGCGGTTCCAGAAATTGACCACATAAAAGAGAACACAGGCGGCGATAATGGGTGTGGCGACAGGGATGATGATTCGCACGAGAATGGTAAAGTAGCCTGCACCGTCAATCGTGGCGGACTCTTCCAAGCTCGCTGGGATGCTTGTCATGTAGTTCTTCATCAGAATGAGAATGAAATGGTTTATGCCCACCGGAATTACGATCGCCCACCAGGTATCAATCAGCCCCAGGTGCTTGACCACCAGGTAGAAAGGAATGATCCCCCCGTCGAAGATGAGAGCACCGATAATCATGTAAATGACGAGCTTACGTCCGAAGAGGTTCTGATGGCCCAGGGCATAGCCGGCCATGAGGATCATCGTCATGCCGAAGAGCGTTCCCATGGAAACGACAATTAGCGAGTTGAAGAAACTCGTGAGATAGACGCTGTTCGCGATCTTCAGATAGTTACTGAAATCCAGCGACCCACGTGGGAACATCACGTACCCCTCGGCTATTGCTACGGAGTCCGAGGAGAGGGAGGTTACAACCACCATCCAGAGTGGTAGCAGTATGATGAGGCAGAGAAGCACCATCACCGTGGTGTTGGTAGCTGCAAAGGCTATTCTGCTTTTGGTCATCGGTTCCCTACTCATACCGTTTTCACTCCGTTCTCTTAGAAGATGCTCTGGTCGAGGAACTTCTTACTCGTCCAGTTCGTCCCGAGGATAATTGCTATCGTGACAACTGAGGTGAAGAGACTCACCGCGGTAGAGAAGCCGATATCGCCGTTGAGAATTCCCGTCTTGTAAGCGTAGGTTCGCAACACTTCAGCGGACTCATAGACCGCCGCGTTGTACATAATCAGCACTTGCTCAAACATGCGGGTGACGCTGGCTATTGTTAGCAAGAGCATCACCGCAATGGTCGGTTTGAGAGAAGGCAGGGTCACATAGAACACCTGCTGAATGCGGTTGGCACCGTCCACTTTGGCCGCGTCGTAGAGCTGAGGATCGATAGTAGCAAGGGTCGCAATGTAGATCACCGCACCGTAGCCGAGATGCCACCAGATATAAGAAGAAGTCAGCACCCACCTGAACCAGTCGTTGCTTACAAAGAAGAAGATAGACCGCCCGCCAAACGCGGTGATAATTTCGTTGACGATGCCTCCCTCGGGAGAGAGCATTATCTGAAATATTCCGCCGATAACGACCCACGAGAAGAAGTAGGGAACGATCACGATGAACTGAACCGTCCGCTTGAACTTCATACTCCTGATTTCATTAAGGAGAATTGAAAGGAGGATAGGTAGAGGAAAGTAGAAGAGAATGTACATCCCGCTTATGATCAGGGTGTTAAAGAAGGCTCGGTAAAAAATTGGGTCTCGGAAAAGTCGTTGAAAATTCTCCAAGCCGACCCAGCTAATCTCCGCCTGAAAGCCCCAGTCAGTAAAGGAGACCATGAGTCCGATCATGGGAATGTACTTGAAGATGACATACCAAATGACGACCGGCACGACCATGATTAGCAGAGTGCGCTGTCTTTTCACCTTGCGCCAAACTGCTGCGAACCGCCCGTTCGTATTGGCCCACTCGCCCAAGGAGCGGACTGGTTTGTTATAGACTATTGCCTGCTCAGAAGACATCAAACTCTCCCGAGCCCCGCTTCTGCCGGGCTCTTGAGCCATTATTGGGGCGAATTTCGCTCCCGCAAAGAGAGAGGGTTTTTACCTTGTGTGACCTATTTTTACTTCTTGTGCTGATTTGGGGCAGGAACGCCGGCTGTCCGGTGGAGACCACTTAGCAGAGGGGGTGTTTCGTGTATAATTCTGGCCATGCCTGCCAGGGAGTCCACATCCAAGATTCCTAAGACGATTCGCACCTTCTTCAAGTTCATGCTGCTGCTCTTCGTGCTCTTCCTCGTGCTCAATTCTGTTTTCTATCGGATGTATTTGTCCGATGCGCGCACGATCATCGTCGAGAAGGACGCCCTGAGAAACGAATCCCTCGCAAGCACAATCGACTTCGTCCTCTCCGAAGTGGAACGGAGCACGGAGCAGCTCGTTTCGAACACCCTCTTCTTTGAGACGTTGTCGGCCCGTCGGCTCGAGCGGAAACTCGACTACGAGGCGGACGCCCGGCTCCTGACGTTTCTAAAGGACCTCGCGAGAACCGCAGAATCCGTAGAGAGCGTGCTCCTCCATGACAGACGTACCGGCAATTACTACTCAACGAGCTATGGAATACTCTCCGCCACCGAGATTGCCGGCAGGGCGGATTTCGATGAGGCCGCCGACTTGGTCTCGGTACCCGTCTGGAGTCACTTTCCTCGACTCCCGGGCAACCCATTTCTCAGTGAGCCCTCAGACGCCCTCGCTTACACGCTTTCCTTGCGCTCGCCGGACGGGATCGAACCGATGGGATTCCTGGCGGTCTATCTGGATGTAAGTGTTCTAGATAGGCTCTTTCGGGATGTCCCGGCCGAGCAGAGCCGGATTATCGATCGGGAGTGGAACACCATCTACGCCACCAACGAAGCGACGATGTCCGGACTCGAGGGTTTGCAGAATAACCTGGAACTCGACGAAACGATCGGCGGTCGGATGCAGTTTCCAGTAGAGCGGCTGATCAGGGAAGGGGCAGTCTACCATAACTACATAGTTTCCCGGCTCTCGCCATCAAACTGGTACCTTGCAAACGTTTCCAGTGTAAACCTATCGGAAACGTTTATGGTGCGCTCCGGGCGCATTGTCATCCTTGTGACCGCCCTAAACGTCCTGGCATTCCTGGCCTTCATTTTGGGGTACTCCCGGCAGGCGCTTTATCCAGTGACACAACTCACCGGTTTTATGGAGCGTGTTGCAGACGGGGACTTCAGCGCCCGTCTCGAGGAGAAGCGCCGGGACGAGTATGGCTATATTTTCGCGCGCTTCAACACCATGGTTCGGGATTTGGAACGCCTCTTCAACCAGGTCTACAAGGATCAGTTACTCCAGAAGGAGCTGAAGCTCATCCTGCTTCGAGCAAAGATTAACCCGCACTTCATCTACAATATCTTCGAAAACATGAGGTGGATGACTGAGCTTGGAAAGTATGAGCAACTCAAGGAGACCCTCGTGGCAACCGCTGAATACTACCGTCGCACCTTTCGAGACGACCGAGAAGAGATACCGCTCGGGGACGCGGCGGGCCAGATCGCCGAATATGTAGCCCTCCAGCAGATACGCTTTCGCAGCCGACTCTCGGCGGAGTTCGCAATTCCCGAAGCGTGCCGCAGCTTGCAAATACCAAATTTCTGCCTGCAACCTGTGGTGGAAAACGCGATTGTTCACGGCATCGAACCAAAGGTAGGTCCGGGCACGGTACGCATCGAAGCGCACTGCGAGCACGGCGCGCTCACCGTCCGCGTGCGTGATGACGGAGTCGGTCTGCCCGAGGAGCGGTTGATCACCTTACGCCGAGAGATCCAGTCTTCAGGCGATTCTAATCCAGGTGCCCTCAGCACAATACACCAAAGACTGAGACTCCTGTACGACGACTCAGGGGGGCTCGCAATACGCTCCGAACCCGGAGTCGGGACTACCGTAGCCCTGCGCTTCTCTTTCGGCGAGCGGGCAACGCTCGCGCCTCCGGGATCGGGACAATGAGACTCCTGGTGGCGGATGACGAGGAGCTCATCCTCGAGGGAATTACCCAGGCGATACCGTGGTCAGACTACGGAATCGAGATATGCGCTACAGCCCTCGATGGATTGACCGCCCTGAAAAAGGCACACGAGCACAGACCCGAACTCGTTATCACCGATATCCGGATGCCCGGCATCAGCGGGCTTGACCTGGTCACGGCGTTGGCAGAGGAACTTCCGGAGGTGCAGATTATCATCGTCTCCGCTCACGAGGACTTCGAGTACGCCCAACGCGCCCTACGGGAAGGGGTTCTCGATTACCTGGTCAAACCGATAGACACCGAGGCGCTTCTGGAAACGGTGTTGCGGGCCAAACGGACCATAGAGGCCACGCACCGGGAGCGTGTCCGACAGGGACAGTTGGAGTCGTTGGAGGAGGAGAGCCGTGATCCGCTCCTGAGGCATCTGGTCCACCTCGCCTTCCGTGGCACACAGGAAGACGTTCACGACACTCAGGCGTGCCTCATCCGAACCGGGACATTTCAACACCGCCGGTGGTATCGGGGAGTTCTGTACAACACGACGTCGGTGCGACCGGTAGTCTCCACCCTACCCCGCATCACCTCCGGCACCTCAGGCGAGGAGATAGAAATGCTCTGGCAGGCCGAAGAAGACGGAGCCCTAATGGTCCTGCTCGTCTCCAACCTTCCGGTCTCACGTTTCGGCCCGGAAAGCGATCGCCTCCTCGATCGCCTCGAGGCGGAACTTCGAGATGCGGGCGCTTCCTTCGTCAGCGCTTCCCGAGGAGCGATCGTCGATGCCCTCTTCGATGTGGGCGGCTCAGTTTTCGCAGCGGCGAGTTCAGCGCCTCCCACGGAGTCCGATGCGCCCGACGTGTCGGAAGAGCTCCGTTCTGCCGGGCCGTCCCGGGCCGCAAATAGGCCGGCCGAAAACCCCCTCGCTCGCCGGGCGGCTGCGTTTATCGACGATTATCTCTACGAGGACGTCAGTCTCGCCCACGCTGCCCAGGAGCTGTCCGTTAATCCCGCGTACCTCAGTCGCCTCTTCAAGCAGGAGCGGGGCATCACCTTTATGGAGCACCTGACCAGCCGAAAGATCGAGGAGGCGAAACG
>CAZLDK010000111.1:0-5706 GCA_964558285.1 uncultured Spirochaetaceae bacterium
CTGTAGACATCTCTACAGCGCACCCCGTTGTAGAAGCGCCGGAAGGGCATCCCCAGGGAATGGTTTACCTCGAAGGAGAGGCGGTTCGGATGCACCCGGAGTTGCGCCGCGATGTCCGAGAGGGAAAGCTCCGGGTCGTGAAACTGCCCCTTATCCAGGCGCCCTTCGAGAAGGCCGACAAGACGGTCGCACTCATCGTCAGAGATGCCGGGGCCCGGGTGCGCGGTTGGGTCACCGCCGGCGAGCCCCGGGAGGTCCGGTGCGACGATTACCATCAACGATACCAGGTAGATGAGGGCGACCATCGTCGCCGCAAGGATCCCAAAGGGAAGCACGACCCCGGCGGCGATGTTTGCCGTTGCCGCCGGAAAGAGGGCGACGTAGGCGAAGGTGACAAGGACGATCCCCGGCACGATAACCAGAGCCCGGAGCCAGGTCCGGCGGCGGGCGGCCAGCCGGGACGCCGGAGCCCCAAAGGCGATCCGCCCCGCGGCGAATACGTAGACTCCGTTTATCAGGACCTTGAGCGCGTTTTGACCGAGCATCCAGAGCGGCGGCTCTCCGGCAAAGACCGCGGCGACAAAACGCTGGTACTCCACCGGCGAGAGAGCGAGGAGGAGTCCGACAGTAAACACGACGTCCGCGGCGTAGGGCAGAAAATGGAGCGGAAGACGGGTGGGCGTCGCCCAGAGCTCCCGGCCGATCTCCCGGGTGTACCACCACAACAACGGGCCGAAGAGAAAGGGCAGCGGTGTCGTCGCCGGTAGGATCCAGGGATACGCCAGAAGGCTGCCCGGATTCCAGGTGGGTATGGTCGCCAGCCGAAGCGAGAAGACGATCATCAGCAATGCCAGGGGGACGTTCTTGTGGTGCCGGTAGCGAAGCGCGATGAGAATAAGAAGAAGCCCCCCTTGGGCAGCCCCAAGGGCGGCAAGCACGACGAGAACGGGCATTAACCCAATTGTAGCCCCTTCGGCCGGTAGGTACTACTCCGAACTATCGAAAGGCATCGGGCCCGCTCAGCGAATCGTCGGGTAACCGCTCTACCCGGAACAATCCGTTCCTGATGATGATGTCCGGATCGGCGTCCCGTGTAATGTCGCCGCTGAAGGTACCTTCGATGGTGCCACCGACGCTGGCCGCGAAGGAAGTTATCTCGCCCGAAAAACCAGTATTGGCGTGATGGGAGGCGCCGTCATGAAGAAAGATATCGAACTGCACATCAGAGTAGTGTCCTACCGCCGCAGAACCAAAGGTGATCAACACATAGGGCCCCTCCGTGATCATATTCGTTACTGCGTCCGAGACCGCAGCCACCTGGAGTTTTGTGTCCATAACAAACCCATTTGCCCCGGCGTCAAAAACGTTGTCCGCCGTGTACCCCTCCGTCAGCACGTAGTCGGTACCGTCAACGGTAAACGAGACGACGTAGTCGGAATCCCCGCCGCCGCCGGCGTTTTCGCAGGCTCCCAGGGCCAATCCGAGGGCAACGACGAGCCCGACGAGGGTCGCGGCGCCGAAAGTCCCCATGAAACGCGAACGCTCTTTCATCATGGTGCAATTTTCACCCTCCCCGGCGAGCCTGTCGTCCCAAAATGCAAAATGGGACGCCGTGGCGCCGTTGGGAACTCCTTGTTACACTCGTGAAGATAGCCGGCCGGGACGCGCGCCCGGGCGAAGGAGTTGAAAAGGTGCCGGAATCGAGGGAGTATCCGACGCGACCGTTTGTCGGCGTCGGCGTGGTGGTTCTCAAGGACGAATCGGTCTTGCTCATTCACCGGGGAAAGCCCCCGAAGTCCGGGGAGTGGAGCCTCCCGGGGGGCTCTCAGGACGTCGGGGAGACGGTCCGGGGGACCGCCGCCCGGGAAGTGCTGGAAGAAACCGGGGTCGTGATCGCCGAGCCGCGGTTTCTCGAGGTTATCGACGCGATAATCCCCGACACCCAGGGCCGCGTTCAGTTCCACTACACCCTGGTCGATTTCTGGGCCGAGTGGGCCGCAGGGGATCCGGTGGCAGCGGACGACGCCATCCACGCCGAGTGGGTGCCCGTCGACCGGATCGACGAGCTCTCTATGTGGGATAAGACCCGGGAGATGATAAAGAAAGCCGCCGGAATGCGCGCAAAAGCCGATTCCGGCGGGGCTTGATAGGTGCGGTGCCGGCGCATAGGCCGGTATTCGGTCACCCTATAGCGTGCCCAGCCTCTTTAGGATTTCCTTCGCGAGAATATCGCTAATCTCGCTCCAGAGATCTAATGAGATCCCGCCGCTTCATCCGACCTCGAGTTCGGAAGATTTCCGGGCTTCCGGGATGAAGCCCCCGGACAAATCCGCATAGAGGTCACGAAGATGTGCCTGGAGATCCTCGAAGGTCTCTCCCTGCGTCCAGTAGTCCGGGCACTCGTCGAGGTAACCGATCCAGTGATCATCGTGTTGCCAATAGACGATTCTCACGCTCATCCTACTAAGAATAGCCCCGATATAGCACCACGTAAAGAGTTGGAATCGGGACGGGCCGCCGGGGTATTACACCCCGGCCATCATGTCGTGGAGGCTTCCGCCGTTCTGGACCTTGGTGTACCCCATCTGCTCGAGGATCCGTTGTCCGTAGGCCGACCGGGCGCCGGAGGCGCAGTAGAGGATAATCTCCCGGTCCGTCGGGCCGAGGTCCGAGGCACGTTCGGGAAGCTCGTCGAGGTTGATGTTGATGGCCCCGGGGTAGGCGCCCATCTCGAACTCCATCGGGGTCCGGACGTCGATTACAAGCGGGCCCTCGGTGGATGCGGCCGCCTCGTCGCCGGCCTGGGTATCGGCGTCGCCGGCCGCAGCACCGGCCTGAGCACCGGCTCCCGCCTCGAGCTCTTCTACCGACTTCTGCTCGATCGGGAACATCCCCACCTTAAGCTGCTCGAAACCGATGGCCCGGGCGTGGCGCTCGAGGGAGATGTAGCCGCCGCTTAGGTTGTAGACCTTCTCGAACCCGGCGCCGGAAAGCATCCGCAGGGCGACGTGGCCCTTCTGCCCGTCGTCGCTCACCAGAAGAATCGGGTGATCCGTCGGAATCCGGTCGAGGTTCTCCCGGATAAGATTTTGACTCAGGTTATTGCTCCCCCGCAGATTCGCCTTCTTGTAGGAAATCGGGTCCCGGAGATCGATGACGATCGCCTGGTCGTTGACAAGAAAGCTCTCGACGTCCTGCGCCAGGATCGACGGGCTAAAGCCGCTTTGGTGATTCAGAGCGGTAAAAGCCGCCATGTTCACCGGCCCGTTGGGACTGTTGAACGGCGGCGCGTAGGCTAGGTCCAACTCTTCGAGCTGCTCAAGGGTCATCTTTCCGGCGATGGCGGTTGCCATAACGTCGAGGCGCTTGTCGACTCCGACCCGCCCGGCGGCCTGTGCCCCGAGGATCCTGCCGTCGGCCTTGTCGAAGATAATCATCAGGCTGACCTTGTCGGCTCCGGGGTAGTAGGCGGTATGACTCGTCTTATGCACCACCACCGCGTCGGCGTCGATACCGGCGTCCCGGGCTGCCTTTAGGTTCAAACCGGTGGACCCGGCGACGGCTCCGAAGAGCTTTACGACGGAGGTACCCATGGCTCCCTTGTAGGTCCGGCTGCCCCCAAGGGCGTTCTCCGCGGCCAAGCGGCCCTGGCGGTTCGCCGGTCCGGCAAGGGGAATCCGGACCGTCCGGTCCATCACCCGGTGCTCTATCTCGCACATGTCCCCCGCGGCAAAAATGGCGGGGTCGCTGGTCTGGAGCGATTCGCTCACCTTCAGCCCCCCGGCGGGCCCAATTTCGAGGCCGGCCTCCTTGGCCAGAGCCAAGGTTGGGCGAACACCGACGGAGAGCAATACAAAGTCGGCGTCGACCTCGGAGCCGTCGCTCAAGGTAACGTAGCGGTCTTCGATGGTGGTCAAGGAGCGTCCGAGCATCAGGTTGACGCCGTAGTCCAGAAGCTCCTTGGTCAGAAACCCGGCGAACTCGCCCTCGAGGTTCGGCATCACCTGGGGCAACATCTCCACCAGGCTGACGTGGATGCCCCGCTTGGCCAGCGCCTCGACCATCTCGAGGCCGATAAAGCCACCACCGACGACGACGGCGTTCTTCGGCTCGTCCTCGGTCAGGTAGGCGTCGATCCTGTCCATGTCGTCCAGGGTCCAGAGCTGAAAGACGTGCTCCTTCTCGACTCCGGGAATCGGTGGAACTACCGGTTTGCCGCCCTGGGCAAGGATGAGCGAATCGTAGGGATATTTGGTTACTGCTCCCGAAATTGTGTTTTTCGCTTGGACCACCTTCTTCTTCCGGTCGATTTTGAGGGCTTCGGTGTTGGTAAACACATCGACCCGGTACTGGTCGTGGAAGGTTTCGGGACTCGAGAGAATCAGGGACGAGCGGTACTCGATGTCTCCCCCGATGTAGTAGGGCAAACCGCAGTTTGCGAAGGATACGTCGGATCCGGCTTCCAAGATGGTTATGTGTACGTCGTTGTCCAGTCGTCGGGCTCTTGCCGCCGCGGTCGCACCCGCTGCGACGCCTCCGATTATCAGTAGCTCACGCATATCGTGCTCCTGTTATGTATAGTAAGTTATATATACGATTTTATCTGATTCGCGTCAAGTACTTCCGCTAAATCTGTTCGAGGGTAGGCGTCTCTTCGAGAGTCAGGGCGATCGCAAAGCAGGTATTCCCCGGGCGCGACACTACGGCGAGCTCGGCCTTAATCTGGGAGCAGAGGGCGTCGACTATCTGAAGCCCCAGACTCCCTTTTCGCACCTCGAGCCAATTTTCCGGCAGGCCCTGTCCATCGTCGCAGACCGAGACGGTGGTGCGCCCGGTCTCCTGGTTTCGACTGGTCGAGATCGAGATGGCCCCGGTATCCCTGCCGGCGAAGGCGTGTTTCATGGCGTTTATCAACAGCTCGTTGACGATCAGGCCGAGGGGGATGGCGACTCCCAGATCGACGTAAAGGGTCTCGATCTTGTACTCCAGAGAGATTTTGCAGGCCCCGGTCTGGGTCTGGTAGACGATGGTTCCCGCTAGGTCTTGCATGTAGCTCGCAAGGTCGATGTCGGTGTAGCGGTCCGCCCGGTAGAGCAGCTCGTGGACCAGCGACATACTCGTTACCCTGTTCTCACTATCCCGGAGCGCCTCTTGGGCTTCCGGGTTTGCGATGCTCCTCCGCTGAAGCGACAAGAGGCTTACCACCATCTGAAGGTTGTTCTTTACCCGGTGATGGATCTCTTGGAGGAGAATGCTCTTCTCTTTGACGGATGCGGCCAAATTGGCCTCACTCTCCCGGCGCTCCCGGATCTGATCCTGCACCCTCTCCCAGGCATCGCCGATAACCTGCCGAACCCTCCGGGTTTCGGAGTTAGCATCCTGACGCTCCTTTCCGACCCACCAGCCCGGAACTGGCTCGGTCAGGTCGATGCTATCTATGTCGAGGTTTAGACGACGGAGTGGCTCGGTCAGCCTCTGCCCGACAAAACGGGCCAAAATCACGATGACCAAGAGGAGCATCAACAGATCTGGGAGCAGACTCCATAAGAAGGTTCGGTTTCCAAAGACGGTCTCCCGAAGCGAGGCGAACTCCACCTCGAGCTCCCCGAGGGGGAGGCGCTCGTCGTCCCGAGAGTAGGTTATCTCCCACACGACTGTGTGGTGATTGCGTCGGTTCTTGTGACCATGGCTCGAAAGGTCCAGGAG
>CAZLDK010000111.1:5716-9925 GCA_964558285.1 uncultured Spirochaetaceae bacterium
CGAACCGTTTTCCAGATTGATGGCAACCCGAGCGATCTGCGGCCGTTCGGCGAGGGACCACGCCAGCGATTCGATCTGCTCTTGGTTCAGGATCCAAACCAGGTGCGAGAGTACGGGCAGGATGTTCTCCTCGATCGTCTCTTTGTCTCGCGCTCTAAGCTGTCGGGCAAGCTGTAGCTGGTTTCCGAAATCGACGGCGGTAGTCACCGCCGAGGCAACAGCCAGGGTCAAAACTATCCGAACCAAGAGGCCCCGGGATATCGAATAACTCTTCACGGAACAAAACCGAAGGCCTGCTCCTGCAACTCGGCGTAGCGCCCGGAGGTCTTGAGCAGGGACAGCTGTTGGTCGATTGCGAGCACCAGGCCGGCATGGGGCTCCGGCACCATCACAAGATTCGGATAGTCCTCCCCAACTGTCGAAATCCTACCAAACTCCCCGTCCACACGCCCGCTATTCGCCTCCTGGAGAGACCGGGCCGACGGCAGGTGAACAACGTCGAGCTCCATTTCGCGGTCGGAGAGCCCTGTGCCGTCGGCGGTGGATAGGCTTATGGTGGGTTCGCCGAATGCAGAGACACAGATTACACAGACTCCGAGGACGAGGGCGCTATTCCGGCGGATCATGACCGAAGAACATTTTACTCCATAAATATTGCTTTGGCCATAAGCATCACTATATTAACTCGAGCGCCGCAGGGGCTCAGACGCGCTCGGAGTACTGAGCAACGCCGAACTCGACGACGGTGGTCAAACCGTGGTCCGGGAAGAAGCTGATTCGTCCGTTGAGCTGATGCTCCGCCAGGGCCACGACCGACTGAAAACCCATGCGGCCGTCCGCCCGGGGGTCGAAGCCCTCCGGTAAGCCGACGCCGTTATCCGAGACCGAGAGGCGCGCGTTTTCGTTCGCATCCACCTCCCAGGCGACGGTGATTACCGCCTCGCTGCCCTCGACTCTCGTGTCCGGAAAGGCGTGCTTCATCGCATTCGCCACCAGCTCGTTCACGATCAGCCCGCAGGGTATCGCGACGTCGAGGAGCACCTCCCGAGGCTCGAGGCGTAAATCCACCCTGGGGCCCGCACCGTCGGAGTAGCTTGCGGAAATGTGAACCGCCAGCTGCGAAAGGTAGCTCTGCAGGTCGATTCGAGAGAGGTCGCTGGATTGATAGAGCTTTTCGTGGACCAAGGACATCGCGTAGATCCGGTTCTTCGTATCGGTAACGAGCCGTTGGAGCTCTTCGTTTTCCGGAAACTCCGCTGACTGCACCGAGAGCATCGAGGCGATCACCTGCATGTTGTTCTTGGTACGGTGATACAGCTCCCGGAGGAGGGTCTCCCTTTGGGAGAAGGCGTCTTTCAATCGTACGTTCATCGCGTTTATGGACTCGACGATTTCGTCGATCTCGTCGGCAATGTGCAGCCGCCTGGCGAGGTGGTCCAGGGAGAGGGTTTCGTAGTCTGTTTGCTTGGGATCGATGCGCTGGACAAAGCGGGCGGTCCTCTTGAGATGCCGAACGATCGAGAGCTGCACGATAAGAAGAACGAGAAACGCGACGGCGAATACCTGCCCGGCACTCGAGGCAATCATCATCGGTAAGCGATCCGAGAGTCGACGACGGATACCGTCCAGATCTGACTGCACCGTAAGAGTCCCGAGATTCCGCAGTCGGCCGTCGTGCGGAAAAGCCAGGGGGTAGCTTCGATCGACACTCGAACCCTCTACCCTCTCCCCTACCACGACGATCACGGCGCTGTCGTCTCCTCGTCGCTCGCGTATCTCCACGTAGGCGACCTCAGGAAGGAGCGCGATCCCCTCGGCGAGAAGCCGGGTCTGTTCGATATCAAAATTAAAGACACTCCGGGCCAAGGGGGGCAGATAGCTACGCTCGATAGAGTCGAAAGCGGTCTCCAGGGTCCCGAGCTCGTGTTGATGCCGAGCGGAGAACTCCAGATAAACCGATACGGCGGTAAGAAGTGCTCCGAGAATCAGCACTGAGAAAAACTGCTTTACGGCAAGGGCGGAAAGCCTTTTCATACTATCTCTTCACGCTACCGGGCATCGAGGGCTCTTTCGTAGGCTTCTAGAGAGAAATCGTATCCCCGGTGTTCCGGGTTTAGCGCCCGGGAGAAGAGACTGAAATCGATAGAATCGACTGACTCGTAGAGTGAAAGGTGGAGTGCAACCGTATCTTCGGTGGCGACGTGGAAACCTAAGCGAATCTCCGTACCCACCTGTGGGGCGAAATCGTATCCGTGGATGTAGTCGTAGAGGTAGATAAGCGCCTCGGCGTAGCCCAACAGGGAGCTCGCGACGGTAGCGGTAAGCACCCCTTCGTCGACCGCCCGGAGCCCCGGGAGAGAGAGGTCTAGGCCCCCGAGGAGCAGGTCGCTACCCGGAGACATTCCGGCTTCCTTCGCCGCGTCAACCGCGGCGAGGGCAAGTTGATCGCTCGCGGCCCAGATAACCGAGAGCTCCGGGTACCGGGCAAGAAGTCCGGCGGCTACTCGCCGTCCCTCCGCCTGGGTCCATTGGGTTGGCACCACCTGGGTGAGAGTTGCCCGGGGCTCTTCGTCGACGGCTCTTTCCAATCCGGATGCCCGGAGCTCCGACCCGAACCACGTCGGGTCACCGCCGATACCCGCCAGCCGAACCTGTCCTTGGCTGCCGAAAAGCCCTGTCTCCAGGGCCTCGGAGATCAGAACCCGTCCCAGCTCGTATCCTTTCTGCGATTCGTCTTGGTAGAAGTAGCCGACCCAGGAATCGAAGACCTCCCGAGGGGCGTACCCGATGCGGCGCAACTCCGATTCAAAGAGGGGCCCTTGGAGGATTACGGGAATGCCCAAGCTCTCTGTCGTCCGTAGAAGGGGCTCGGTCTGACCGAAGGCAACGGAGAAGATCGCCCCGTCGATTTTGGGGGTGTTGCGGAGGATCTCGAGCCCTTCGGTATTCTTGGCGAAGCGGTCCCCGACGTCGAACTCATAGCCGAGGAGCTCGACACCGAGGTCTTCGGCTGCGGCGCCGAGTATAGCGTAGACCTGGGGCCAATAGGTATTGTCCGCGGTGGTCGGGGTAAAGAGGATGATCCTGGTGTCCCTCTGTACCTGGGCCGCAGCAGGGAAGGTCGTCGCAATCGAGAAAACGACGAGGAGCGCCGCTGTGGATAGGTGGTGGATAAACCGCACGGGTAGAAGCATAAGGGACTTGGCCCCTCGAGACAACAATGAGTTTTTTGATAGAGTGCGACGTAGTGGAAGACGATCGTTCGAGCCAAGGCTCCATCTACGGCCTGGCCCTCGTCGTCGAGCTCGGGCTCGGCGCGATCGCCCTGGCAATTGGAGGCTTCCCCTCCCCGGAAAGCCTCCTCGGGGGCCTGCGTAACGCCGCGGTGGGAGTCGTCGCTGCGGGACCACCGCTTCTCGTCGTCTACATAATGAGCCGTTCCCAGCGGCCGGCCTCGGGGAGGAGCTTCTCTTTCGCGGATTGATCCAGCGCGTTCTATCGGAGCGCGCGGGGCTCGTCATCGCCCTCTTCGGGACCTCCGGGGTCTTCGCCCTCCTCCACGCCGTAACCCGGGCCTACGCCTTCTACGCCTTCCTCTTGAGCGTCTACCTCGGCCTCCTCTTCGCGGCGGCTGGCAGCATAGTGGCGCCGATCGCGACCCACGCCGTCTACGATGCGGTCCTCCTTGTCGTCCTGGAGCGGGGGAGCCGGAAGCACGACGACTACGAGAGCTCCACGTAAGCCACCAGATCTTTCCAGAGCGCTTCGCCGAGGGAGTCCCGGTCGACCATCAGATGCGCCGGCCGGCTTGTGCTCCGGGGCGCTACAACAAGCCGAGCCCTGGGCAACAGGCCTTCCCGGATAAGGCGCCGAATTCCAGGGGGATGGATGAGCTCGTCCTTCGGGTCTAGGTAGATCCGCATCGCCGGGAGCAGGGGTGTGGCGTCGGCAGCCGGGCCGGAGATACCCCGGCCGGAGAGTCTCCGGCCCGAGAGCCCCCGGCGGAAATCGCCAAGGAGGCGGTAGAGCACCCGGTAGGCTCCGAGAGGAAGCACCGGGTAGAGACGGTCTCGGGGCCGGGAGAAGCTCGGAACCGGAAGCCACCCCGGAAGCCACCGTGCGGGTACCTCGAGGAGCCTCGCCCGCCGCCGGAGCGCCAGGGCCGGAGCAAGAAGGATGGCGTCGTCGAAGGCCTGATCGCCGGCCGCG
>CAZLDK010000112.1:0-9856 GCA_964558285.1 uncultured Spirochaetaceae bacterium
AGGATCAAGAGCTCGTAGGGCAGAAAGGTGTTGATGATGCTCTCCGCCGTTCGAAGCCGAGAAATGATGTAACGAAGCTCGCTCCGCCGAACCAGGTACCAGTGGAGAAGGGTCTGCCAGGGGTCGTAGCTTCTAAACTGCATATCCCGGACCATTCGGCGCAGGAGGCGCACGTCGGTCCACCGGAGAAACCGACGATCATCGTCCTTTACCTGGGCCAAGGTCTCCAAGTAGAGGCGGTACTTTCTCTCCTCGGGCACGGATGCCGTCAGCTCCTCGAAGAGGCCGTGGTGGCTGTCGATCAGCACAATATCTTTCTTGTCGAGGCGGAGGCTCCGGGCGTCGGGGATCCGCCGGCCGTGCTTAAAGTCGTACTTCGGCAGGGCCACGTCCTTCCCAGCGAGAAGCTCTTTAAGATGTCGGTCGAAGAGCCCAAGGTCCAGAGCCTGGGGGGTTTCGAAATCGTAGTCCCCCCGGGGGTCCTGGGGATGGGACTCGAGGTCGAAGAAGTAGTCGTCGACGCTTATGGGCACCAACCGCCGATCGGAGCCTTCTACGAGCTCGGCGATCTTTCGGGTCGTCGTCGTCTTCCCGGAGGAAGATGGCCCGGCGACGATGACTACCCGGAGGTCGTCCATGCGTTCTGAAAGGGAGACCGAAAGCGACTGAAGCTGGTCTCGGTAGAACGATTCGGAAATCTCGATAAGCTCGGGAAGCCGTCCTGCTTCGACCCAGCGGCGGATTCCCGCGGTGTCGTAGCAGTCGTGGTCGATTGCCCAGGCAAGAGTTCCCCAGAGGATCTGGTAGGGTATGTTGTCCTGAGAATAGGTCGCGCTCTCGCGCCCCTGTCGCTTCAGGGCGTGTTCGTAGCGGTAGACGATGTAGGCCTTCGCCGTCCGGGCGTGGCCTTCCTCGATGAGCGTCTTTTCGACGGCGTCTTGGACCTCTTCGACCGTCGGGTACGAAGAGTCCCCGGGCTCTCGAATCTGTTCCAGGTATTCTACGACGCGGTCGGCAATGGAGTCTGCGCGATCCTTGTCTCGGCCGCCGACGGCGACGGCGGCTCGAAAGATGGCGAAGGCTATCTTCTTCTTGTCAAACGGGACGACCCGGCCATCCCGTTTGACGATGTGGCGAATCATTGCACTCGACTTTTCTCCGCACCTTCGGTCGCGAGGCGCTGGGCGAACTCGGCGACGGAGACAGGGCCGCTTCTCTCGCCGGAGCGTCCCCGGACGGCGACCGAGTGACCCTCCTCTTCCTTCTCTCCGACGACGAGCATGTAGGGGATCTTTTGAGTCTGTCCCTGTCGAATCTTGGCGTTCATCCGCTCCTGGGAGAGGTCTACGTCGACCCGGAAGCCGTCCGCTTTTAGTTGCGCCGCAACCTTCGCCGCGTAGTCGTTGAAGGCCGCCGCAACGGGGATTACCACCGCCTGCACCGGAGCCAGCCAGAGGGGGAAGGCGCCGCCGTAGTGCTCTATCAGGACCCCGAAGAAGCGCTCCAGGGACCCCAAGAGCGCCCGATGGACCATGTAGGGGCGTTTCTCCACCCCGTCGTTGTCGACAAAGGTCATGTCGAAACGGTCCGGAAGGTTAAAGTCGAACTGGATGGTGGTCATCTGCCATTCCCGCCCCAGGGCATCCCGAACCTTCAGGTCGATTTTTGGTCCGTAGAAGGCGCCACCCCCCTCGTCGAGCTCGTAGTCGAGGCCTCTATCCTCCAAGGAGCGACGAAGTGCCCCTTCGGCAACTCGCCACCGCTCCGGATCGCCGACGCTCTTTTCCGGCTGGGTAGCAAGGTAGGGCTTGATGTCGGTAAAGCCGAAGTCGTGCCACACCTCGAGGCTAAACCGCAAGACCTCATCGATCTCGTCCTGGATCTGGTCCGGGGTGCAGAAAATGTGGGCATCGTCTTGGGTAAATCCCCGGACCCGGAGGAGCCCGTGGAGCACGCCGCTCCGCTCGTAGCGGTAGACGGTGCCGAGCTCGCCCCACCGGAGGGGGAGATCCCGGTAGGAGCGGGTTTGGGTCTTGTAGATAAGAATATGGAAGGGACAGTTCATCGGCTTGGCGAAGTAGTCGCTGTTGTCCATCTCCATCGGGGGGTACATGTTCTCTTTGTAGAAATCCAAGTGCCCCGAGGTCTGCCAGAGCCACGACTTTCCGACGTGGGGCGTGTGGAGCAGCTCGTAACCGTTGTCGAGGTGCTTCTTACGCCAGTAGTCCTCCACCGCGAGGCGGATCCGGGAGCCCTTGGGATGCCAGTAGATCAGCCCGGGCCCAGCTTCCTCGTGGGTGGAGAAGAGGTCGAGCTCTCGCCCGAGGCGCCGGTGGTCCCGCTTCTCAATTTCCGCGAGATGATCGAGGTGTTTTCGCAACTCCTTAGGCGTCTCCCAGGCGGTCCCGTAGATCCGCTGGAGCATCGGTCGCTTCTCGTCCCCCCGCCAGTAGGCGCCGGCCACCGACAGCAGCTTGAAGGCCTTCGAATGGAGCTGTTTCGTACTCTCGACGTGGGGGCCCCGGCAGAGGTCGGTAAAGGTGTCCTGGGTGTAGGTGGAGATGGTTTCGTCTTCCGGAAGATCGTCGATCAGCTCTTCCTTATACGGTTGGTCGGCAAAGAGCTTCTTCGCCTCCCCTCGGTCGAGCTCCCGCCGGGAAAATTCGTAATCGCCCTCGATAATCTGACGCATGTTCTCTTCGATCTTTTCCAGATCCTCCGGCGTAAGACTCCGGGGAAGGTCGAAATCGTAGTAGAAACCGTTGTCGATTGGGGGGCCGATGGCCAATTTGGCTTCGGGAAAGAGACGCAAGACGGCCTCAGCCATGACATGAGCCGTCGAATGGCGGACCCGGTAGAGTCGTTCTTCTTCGGTCAGCTCCTTGAAGGCGACGGCCTTCTGCTCAGTGGACATGTACTGCTCTCCTTGATGGGTTCGATGATCGAGGCTTTGTCCCGCCCTGTCAACCGAAGGTAGCCACGCCTTCGCCCCAGGGTCAAGATAGGGCGGTGTCAGGGCGCCTTGGAAAGCAGCACGACCATGGAGTAGCGACGGACGAGGTAACGCCCGTCGTCCCTGGTGCGCTTTTCCTCACCCGGCGCCAGAAGGTCGGCCCCGGGGGCCTCTGCCGTATCGACGACGCGGTACCAGAGGCTTCCGTTCGGGGCCGGTGGGACGACGAAGCCGCGATCCAACCCGGTGCCGTTGAACATGACGAAGAAGTCGTTGTCGTCCTGATCCGCCCGGATCTCCGCCTTGCTCCCGTCTATCTGGAGGGCCAGACAGTTCCGCTTGCTCCCCCAGTCGATTTCGGCGCCCTTGTCGTTGTACCAGGTAATATCCGGTATGGCGTTGTACGCGTTGTCGACCCCGGTATAGAACTCGGGCCGGAGGAAGGCGTGGTGCGCCAACCGAAACCGAATGAGACGCCGGATGAAATCTCGAAACCCCGGGAACCTCTCTGCCCGGGTATAGTCGATCCAGGAGATCGGGTTGTCCTGGCAGTAGGCGTTGTTGTTGCCTCGCTGGGTTCGGCCGACCTCGTCGCCGGCGAGGAGCATCGGGGTACCGAGGGAGAGGAGGAGGGTCGCTGCGAGATTCTTCATCTGACGGTACCGGAGATCGAGAATCTCGGGACGGTCGGTCTCTCCTTCCACCCCGTAGTTGGCGCTAAAGTTGGCGTCGTGGCCGTCCCTGTTCCCTTCGGCGTTTACCTCGTTGTGCTTCTCGGTGTAGCTGACCAGATCGTAGAGGGTAAAGCCGTCGTGGCTGGTCACGAAATTGATGCTGTGGAAGGGCTTCCGGCCGTCTCGGAGGTAGAGGTCCGAGCTTCCGGTAATCCGGGTAGCGAGGGCGGAGACCATACCCCGGTCGCCTCTCCAAAAACGGCGGACATCGTCCCGGTAGCGGTCGTTCCACTCCGCCCAGCGCCCCCCGGGAAAGGAGCCCACCTGGTACGCACCGGCGGCGTCCCAAGCCTCGGCGATAATCTTGGTGTTCCGAAGGAGCGGATCCTCCGCTATCCGCTCTAGGATCGGCGGATTCTCCATCAGGTTACCCTGGCTGTCGCGCCCGAGCACCGAGCCGAGGTCGAAACGGAAACCGTCGACGTGCATCTCTACCACCCAGTAGCGCAGACTCTCAAGAATCAGTGTCCGAACGATCGGATGGTTGCAGTTAAGGGTATTGCCGGTGCCGGTAAAGTTGCGGTAGAAGCGCTTGTCCTCTTCGAGCATGTAATAGAGAACGTTGTCGATACCCCGAAAGCAGATCGTGGGTCCCTGCTCGTTTCCCTCCCCGGTGTGGTTAAACACCACATCAAGGATAACTTCGATCCCGGCCTTGTGGAGCTCCCGTACCATCTCCTTGAACTCGGCCACCTGCCCGCCTCGGGTTCCGTCGCTGGAGTAGACTCCAGCCGGGGCAAAAAACCCGATGGTGTTGTACCCCCAGTAGTCTACCAGCTTCTCGCCGGTCTCGGGATTCCGTCGGTCGACCCCGTTGCGGTCGTACTCGTGGACCGGGAGGAGCTCGAGGCTGGTAATGCCGAGCTCCTTGAGGTAGGGAATCATCTCGATGATTCCCCGGTATGTTCCGGGGTGCTCGACGCCGGCGCTCGGATGAGAGGTCAAGCCGCCCACGTGGGCCTCGTAGATAACGCTGAACCGGAGCGGGTAATTCAGTGGCCGGTCGCCTTGCCAGTCGAAGTCGTCGTCGACAACGACGCATTTAGGGACCCCGGGACCCGACGGCTCCCCGGAGAAGCTCAGGTCTTCTTCCGGATCCCCAGGCACGTAGCCCAGGTTGCCCTCGAGATTCCAGTCGCCGCCGCCGGTCAGCGCCTTGGCGTAGGGATCGACGAGAAGCTTGTTGACGTTGAAGCGATGGCCTCGATGAGGCTCGTAGGGGCCGTCAACCCGATAGTTGTAGAGGGCGCCGGCCCCGAGGCCCTCGCAGTGGAGGTGCCAGACATCCCCGGTACGGTTGTGCTCCGGGTGTAGCTCGACCTCCACCGTCGGACGAACCTCCTTCTCGTCTTCGAAGAGACAGAGGTAGACCGTGGTGGCGTGCCGGGAGAAAAGGGAAAACTGAACCCCGGTTGGAGTAACGGCAGCACCGTAGGGCCAGGGGTGCCCCGGCCGAGTCCTTAGATCGATCACGTCGCAGCCAGAAACGACTTGAGATGCTCTAGAAACCCTTCCCGGTCGTCGGTATGCACCCAGTGCCCCGCTTCCGGAAGATAGTGGATCTCCGGCTCTTCTAGGTAGGTGCGAAAGAGCTCTTCGTCCTGTGGAACCACGTAGCTCGAACGCCCCCCGGCGATGACCAGGGCGGGGCCGGAAAAGGTTGCCTGAATCTCCGGCCAGGAAACCAGCTCGTCGTAACGCCGGTCCAAGGCGTTGAGGTTGATCCGCCATTCGTAACCGCCGTCGGTGGGAACGAAGTTCTTGAGCAGGAAGGCGCGGATCGGGCGCTGGGGAATGCTTTCGGCGAGAACCTCGTCCGCCTCCTTCCGGGAAGAACAATCAGCTTCGGCGACCTTTTTGAGAGCGTCGATAATAAAGCGATGTCGCTCCTCGTACACCTTTGGAGCAACGTCCAAGACGACCAGCCGCCGGACGCGGCCGGAAGCTCTTAGCGCCACCAGAAGAGCGATCTTTCCCCCGAGGGAGTGGCCCATAATATCGAAGCGATCTACGCCGGCGGCGTCGAGGGTCTCGAGGACGTCCTCGGCCATGCCGGTCAGGTCGAAGGAGTCCTCGTGGGGGGAGGCGCCGTGGTTTATAAGATCCGGCATCAGGCACCACCGCTCGGGCAACTCCCGGGCAACCGAGGCCCAGTTGTCGCCGGAACCGAAGAGCCCGTGGAGGATAACCAGCGGTTCACCCCCGTTTTCGGGAGAGGATTCCCGGAGATGGAGCTTCATTCGGCCAACCTCACGATGTCGCCGACGCCGTCGAGGACAAAATGGGGTTGATAGGGAAAGGCGCCAATCTCGTCCCGGGAGGTAACGCCGCTGGTCACAAGGATGGTGTCGATTTCCGATTCGAGGCCGGCGATGATGTCGGTATCCATCCGGTCCCCGATAATGAAGGTGTCCTCCCGGCGGCACTGGATCCGCCGGAGTGCTTGGCGCATCATCAGGGGGTTCGGTTTACCGACAAAGTAGGCCTTCATCCCGGTGGCCAACTCGATCGGTGCGGTTAGAGCACCGCAAGCCGGCACCAGCCCCTGTTCCGCCGGTCCCGTCACGTCGGGATTGGTACCGATAAGCTTCGCCCCGCCTTTCACCAGATTAATCGCCCGTTCGAGCTTCTCGAAGCTGTAGGACCGCGTCTCTCCCATCACCACGTAGTCGGGGTTTACGTCGTTCATAGAAAACCCGGCGTTGTAGAGGGCATTGGTAAGACCGGTATCTCCGATCACATAGACCGTTCCCCCGGGGCACTGGGATTTCAGAAAGCCGGCCGTCGCCAAGGCGCTGGTGTAGAAGTGATCCTCTCCGACCTCTATTCCCAGGCGCGCCATCTTTTGCACCAACTCCTTGGGAGAACGCTCCGAGGAGTTCGTAAGAAAGAGAAAAGGATGCTCGGAGGATTGCAGCCAGTCTACGAACTCCTGGACCCCGGGAAGCAAGCGGTTGCCGTGGTAGATAACCCCGTCCATATCGCAGATGAACCCGCGCTTCGTCCTTAGCCGCTGTTTGAGAACCTCGATGTTATCGTTCATGAGTCTCGCAGAATATAGCGCGAGGAGCGACTCCGGGCAAAGAGGCTTTGACCCGTGGCCCCCGGTGTGGCATCCTTCTGCTATGAGCGAGCACATTCCGACCCGAGAAGAAGCCTACGAGTTACTCACCCGATACACCAAGACAGAAGGGCTCATCAAGCACGCCCTGGCGGTGGAAGCCGTAATGCGCTACCAGGCACGAAAGCGGGGGCACGACGAAGAGAAGTGGGGAATAATCGGACTGGTCCACGATCTGGACTGGGAGCAATACCCGAAGGAGCATTGCTCCAAGACCAAAACCATCCTCCGGGAAGCGGGGTGGCCCGAGGAGTACATCCACGCCGTCTTGAGTCACGCCTGGGGCATGTTTACCGACGTCGAGCCGGAGCACGAGATGGAGAAGGTCCTTTACACCATCGACGAGCTCACGGGCCTGGTAACCGCCACCGCCATTATGCGTCCCTCGAAGAGCGTCTTAGATCTGACTCCGAAATCCGTAAAGAAGAAGTGGAAGGATAAGAGCTTTGCCGCAGGCGTCGACCGGGAGGTCGTCCAAAAGGGAGCGGACATGCTCGGTGAAGAGTTGACCGAGGTGATGGAAGACACTATCGCCGGTATGAGAGAGGCTGCCGAAGAGCTGGGGCTCAAGGGGAACCCAGAGAGCTAGGGCCGGAGGCCGTTCACGCCTCCGGCCGAAAAGCTACCGACCCTTCTTCCGCTTGGACCGGGGCTGAGACTTCCCACCGGCGGTTTGTCGCTTCTTGGTCACTTCCCGCCTGACCGCTTCGATGTCCTCCGCGGCTACACCGGCCGGTGTCTTTGCCTTCCCACCCTCTTCCGTCTTCGGAGCCTCTTTTCGTTCTTCGGTTACCGAAGTGCTGCCGTAACGCTCGAGGTCTTTTTTTCGACGGCGGGCCCGGCTCCGGCGCTGCCATCCGAGGAGCACCGGAGAGGCGATAAACACCGAGGAATAGGTACCGATTACGATACCGACCATCAAGTTCAGGGCAAAGGCCTGGATCGCGCCGGTCGCGAAGACGTAGATCGAAACGACGGCCAAGAGGGTCGTCAGAGATGTAATCAACGTACGGCTGAGGGACTGGCTAATACTGGTGTTTACGATGGTCTCGTAGGAGGCATCCCGGAGGAGCGTTTCGTTCTCCCGGATTCGGTCGAAGATAACGATGGTGTCGTTCAGGGAGTATCCGATAATCGTCAGAACCGCGGCGATCGTCGCCGTCGAGACCTCGATCTGGAAGGTACCGATAAAGCCCATCATAAAGAGCACGTCGTGCAAGAGCGCCGCGATGGCGGAGACGGCGTAGGCAAGTCGGAACCGGAACCAGATGTAGATAAGGATCAGACCCAAGGCGAGGGCCGTCAGAAGGATGGCCTGCTCGGTCAGGTCTTGGGAGAAGCGGGGACCGACGTAGGAGGACTGGAGCTCCCGAACCGATCCGTCGCCGAATTCGGCCTCGAGAGTATCGATGACATCGGCGGACATGACCTCGCTGAACCGTTCGAGGACACCGGCGTCCCGGACTCGGATCGAGTACTCCCCGCTTTCCGCACCGCCGATCGACTGGACCTGAGCGCCGTCGATGGGGGATAGGACCTGCCGGACTCGCTCGACGGATGTCACCCCATCGATTCCTACCTGAAGCTCCAAACCGGCCTGAAAGTCGATACCGTAGTTGAACCCACCCTGGGAAACCGTAAACCCGATCCCCAGGGCTATTACGACCACCGAGATGGCGATCATTACAAAACGTAGGCGCGTAAAGGCGATTACCCGGGCCATTAAAGCCTCCAACTTATGCTGAGCTTACTGCGGCGGACGACCTGGGTGGTAAAGTCGAAAATCAACCGCGAGACAAAGAGCGCCGTAAACATCGAACTGATAATTCCCACCGCCAGGGTGACGGCGAACCCTTGAATCGGTCCCGTTCCCAGTTGCGAAAGAAAGATCGCCGCGATAAAGGTGGTGATGTTCGCGTCGGTGATGGTCCAGAGCGCCTTTCCGAAACCGGCGGTAACCGCCGCCTGGGGGCTCTTTCCGAGGCGATACTCCTCTTTTATGCGCTCGAATATGATTACGTTCGCGTCGACCGCCATACCAACCGTCAGAATAATTCCGGCGATGCTCGTCAGAGTAAGCGTCAGGTTGAAGACCGACAGAATGGATACGATAAAGAAGAGGTTGAGAATCAGCACCAGGTCGGCGATGAGCCCCGCCCCCTTGTAATAGAAGACCATAAAGACGATGACCAGCGCAAACCCGAGCGCAATCGCTCGGAGCCCCGTATCGACCGCCTGCTCCCCGAGGGAAGCCCCGATGGCCTGCTGGTTCAAAACTACCAGATCTACCGGAAGGGCCGCCGTCCGGAGTACCGTAGCAATGCTCTGTGCCTCCTGCTGGTCGAAGCCGCTGATGCGAACCTGCCCGGTGGGAATCTCCTCCTGGATAGTCGCGTACGCTCGAACCCGGCCGTCCATAACAATTGCCATGCTCGAACCGACGTTGTCTCTGGTCAATCCCGAGAAGAGGTCCGCCCCCTCCCGGTCGAGAACAAAGTTGACCACCGGCTGGTTCGTCAGGGGATCCCGGGCGAATTGCGCCTCGGTGATGTGATCCCCGGCAAGCCCGTTTTCCTGGACGTTGGACTTAATGACGATGTACCGGACAAACCGGTCCAAGCCGTACTCGTCCCGGGTTACGTACTCCGCGATTTCGGTACCCACCGGCACGAAATCCGGGCGTCCGTCGTCTTCCGGATTCCATCCGGGGTTCTGCTGCTGGAGAGCGATTAGTTGCTCGGTTGCGTCGTCGTCGACGATGTGGAAGTTCAGGGAACCCTTTCCCATCAGGAAGGAATTGACGCGCTCCCGGTCGTCCTCGCCGGGAATCTCGATCGAAATTCTCGTCTCGTCCATACGGCGGATCTGGGGCTCGGTAATTCCAAACCGGTCGATTCGGTTACCCAGAATCTCCAGCGCCAGGTCGACGGCCTCGCTCAGCTGGGCCTGTGTTGGCTCCTGGCCAAGCCGATCCGCCAGGCTGCCGCGATCGGCCTCCAACACGACGTTGACACCGCCGTTCAGATCGAGACCGAGCTGGATTATCCG
>CAZLDK010000113.1:0-9814 GCA_964558285.1 uncultured Spirochaetaceae bacterium
AGGTAATCGAGATCCACGGCGCTCACGGCTATCTCGGCGCGCAGTTTCTGTCGCCGAGGACCAACCGCCGGACCGACGCCTGGGGCGGGGCCCCGGGAGCCGGGGAAGGTCTGTCGAATCGGCTTCGATTCCTCCGTAGAGTCGTCGAAGAGGCGCGGCGATCCGTCGACGGCCGGGCTCTTCTCTCCTGTCGCCTTGGGGCCGCCGAGGCGCCGTCGACCGAAGAGGGACAGCCCCCCGGATTGACTATCGAAGAGGGCGTTCAGGCTGCCCGGGAGCTCGTCGAGGCGGGGCTAGACCTTATCCACGTTTCCCACGCCGGCACTCCGCCGCAGGCAATCGACTCCGCCTCGAACTTCGACCCGACCCTTCAGCTATCGCGCCCGGTGTCGGCGCACGTTGCCGTTCCCGTCGTGGCGGTTGGCGGTATTACCAGGCCGGAGGAGGCCGAAGCCGCCCTCGAAGGGGGGTACGGGCACATGATTGCCGTTGGGAGGGGGATTCTGGCCGACCCGGGGTGGGCGGCTAAGGTCGTCTCCGGGCGCTCCGACGAGATCGAGCGCTGCGTTCACTGCAAGCCGCGCTGTTTCCACCACAGCGACCCGAGAAAATGCCCCGCCCGGCGCCGCCTCGGAATCGGCCCCCCGGGGGAGTACGCCGGATAGAACCGTTTACGGGGCGTCGAAGAGGCCTTCGGCCAGGTCCTGCCCCAGACGCCCGGGGTTGCCTATCTGCTTGAGCCCGTCGAGGAGGTCCGTCAGGTCTACGAGCTCCTCGAGGACCAAGAGCTTTACGAACTGGGAATGCTCCTCGCTGGTCGTTATAGATATTGTCCGCTCCTCCTGAGCCACGACGATCAACACCTCATCCTTTCGAACGTGGTAGAGGGGCCGATCGACACCGATCCGGTTGACGAAGAACTCCTCGCTCCGGAACGCCGACAGTAGCCGCCCCCGGATAAAGTCTGCGGTTGCCTGGGATGGGAGGGGGAGCTCGAGGTGGGTCGTGAGTCGCCGGGGGCGATCGTCCGGAACTTCTTTCCGGTATCCCGCGGCACCCCGGAAGCTGGCGATCAAGAGCGGCGGCGCCGCGATCGTTGAAATCAACAGCGCCATAATTGCCACGCCAAAGATGTCCTGGCCGATCGCCCCCGCCGACAGACCGATGCCCGCGACAATCAGCGTTACCTCACCCCGGGGCTGCATTCCGGAACCGATTCGGAAGGATCCCCGGAGGGTGAAACCGGACAGGTAGGCGGGTATCCCGGCTCCGATATACTTGGCGACCATCGCCACCGCGCTGTAGATGAGACCGAAGACCAAGACTCCCCGGAGGGCCGAGAAGTCCACCAGCATGCCCATCACACAGAAGAAGATGGGAACGAAGAAACTGTAGAGCCCCTGGAGGTTTTCCCGAAGCTCGTGGGCGACGTCGGTCTGGCTGAGGGCCAGGCCGGTAACGTAGGCGCCGATGATCATCGCCAATCCTGCGAGCTCCGAAAGGCCGGCCAAAAAGAGGGCGATCCCGAAGGCGACGGTGGTAACTATCTCCATCGAGCGGAATCGCTTGAGACCCTTGGTCAACCGTGGGGCGATGAGAATTCCGATTACGGTACAGCCGATCCAGAAGCCGAATGCCTTGGCGGCAATAATACCGATTCGCCCCCATTCGACGGTCCCGCCGTCGAGCCGAACCTTCGCGATCCCGACCACAATTGCAAGTGTCACTATACCGAGGACATCGTCGAGAACAGCCGCGGCGAGAATGGTGACCCCCTCGGGGCTCGCCATCTTGCGCCTCTCGCTGAGTATTCGGGCGGTTATGCCTACCGATGTGGCCGTTGCCAGGGTTCCGAGGAAGAGCGCCGAAGGATCCATAAACGTGGTGACCTCGGGCAAGAAGAGCACCGCCGTCAGGTCGCCGAGAACGAAGGATGCCACAGCACCCCCAAATCCGATCGCCGATCCCGTCGCCGAGAATCTGAGAAAGGTCGGAAGATCGGTTTCCAGCCCTGCTAGGAATAGGAGGATGATGGAGGCAACGGTTGCGAACCCGTAGAGCTCCGGAGCGATGGGGAGGGTGCCCTCGGCAAGGGGGAAAACTGCACCGTGGAGAGCCGGAACCCGTAAAGCGCCGAGGGCGTAGGGCCCGATGAGCATTCCGGCGGCGAGCTCTCCGAGGACCCGGGGCTGCTTGAGATAACGAGAGAAGACGTACCCGAGGAGCTTTGCCGTGACGATGATGAGGGCAAGCTGGATTACCAGGAGGGTCATTCGATGGGTCATTTGGCGCCTATGCGGTTACGATACGCAGGAGCTCTTCCGGGCTCTTCGCTGCGAGTATTTTCTCTCGGACGGCTTCGCTCCGGAGAATTCGGCTGACCTCGGCGAGAAACTGAATGTGGGGACCCGATCGGTCCTTCGGAGAGAGGGTCATGACGAAGATTCGCGACGCCCCTCCGTCGAGGGCTTCGAACTCGACACCCGTCGGGTGGGTTCCGAGGGCAACGACGAGCTCGTCGACGGTTTCGGTCTTTCCATGGGGAATCGCGACACCGTGCTCCATTCCGGTAGACATCTTTCGCTCACGTTCCATCAGCGCCTGGAGGGCTGTTTCCCTGTTCGAGACCTTGCCGGTGGTGCAGATAAGGTCCAGCAACTCCTCGATGATCTCGTTCTTCGTCTGCCCCCGGAGGCCGACCCTGGTAGTCTGGGGAGATAGGACCTTTCGCAAGTTCATACTCCTCTACGATAGGTCCGGGACATGGCTCTGTCAATCGGGATACTATGCTAATCGAAAGGAGGATGGAAATGGCAGGCAGAATCGACGCTCTTGTTACCCTTGCCCGATACAGTCAACACGCCAACCGGAGCATGTTTGAAGTGTTGAGGCAAGAAGATTTAGGTACGCGAATAACCGAAAAGGTGGTCGGCTATTTCGACAGCATCGCGGCCATTCTCAATCATCTCGCTCTCGCCGATATCGCGTGGATCCGCCGTCTCTCGGAGCCCTGGAAGAGCCTTCCGGTCTTCGCTCGGCGCCCGGCCTCTGCCTGGGTAAAGACCGAGGACATTTTCTCGACACCCCTTGTGACCCTCGACGCCTTGGCACAGCAGCAAGAAGAGATAGACGACTTCCTGCTGAGCCTGTCCGAGGAGGCAGGGGCTGCGCTGGAGCTGGGATCGGTGCCGGAGACGATCGGCTACCGGGACCGGAGTGGCAATTCCGTTTCGATTTCAGGAGAGGGGGCTTTGCTCCACCTCTTTAACCACCACACGCACCACCGGGGCCAGATCTCCCAGATTCTGGACTCCATGGGAATCGAAAACGACTATTCGGGATTGCGGGAAACGCTCTGAGGCGGTGCCCCCGATACCGCTAGGGGAGGCGCGACTCGACGGAGGCTTCTAGGGAGGCCTCGAGGGCGTCGTCCAATCGCCAGAACAGGTCGAGGCCGCTGCGGCGCTCTACCTCGTCGACCGTGGTACGGTAGTCCTCGGGGCTACTGCCGGAACGAACGCGTTGGGGCATCGCGTAGGCCCGGACCTCGGCGGCGCCTCCCCGGGGAACGACGACCACCTTGAAAAAACCCGTCGGCACCGTATGGCTCTCGTCCGCCTCAGGAAGCGGCGGCATCGGGGCTCCATCGTAGAGAGACCCCGTTACGACAAACACCTCTCCGTGGGCCCGTACCAGGGCACGGACCTCCTCCTCCAGCATGCGCCAAGGACCCCGGTTGAGCTCCCGGGTCTGGGGTACGATGTTCGAGTAGAAGTTGAGCGAAGAAGCCTCGGCGGAGCCGATAAAGGAGCCCAAGGGCGCGAGGTGCCCTCGGTCGTACCCGTGGGCGTTGTAGGCCCCGGCGTAGTCGTCCGGACCCCGGGGCTCCAGGGTTTCCGACGGATCGAGCCAGGGATCCGCCCGCCATCTCCGCTCCAGGTCGAGGCTCCCGAGAACCTCCTTCGGGGTCAGCCGGTAGGCCACCCAGTCGGCGAACTTCGTCGTGTCGTTGGTGCACGCCGCGTAGAGGTCCCGGATAATCAGATCGTTCGTCGGATCCGCGCCAAGGGGCATACCCATCCAGAAATGCTCGCTGTGGATTTCCCGGAGGCTTTGTCCCGAGGCGTCCTCCGGCAGGGCCAGTGCCGAGGCCACAGCGAGGATGGTGAAAACCAGCGCTCGTTTCATGCTGTTTCACATTCTCCTGGAATTCGCTCTACAATCAAGCATGGACTATGCAATCATCACCGGTGCCTCTCGAGGGCTCGGGGCCGCGATCGTGGAGCGGCTGCTACCAACCGGTACGCACATCTTTGCGGTCTCCCGGAGCCGTAACCAAGGGTTAATCGACGGCGCAGAGGCTTCGCCGTCGAGTTTAACGTGGATCGAGGCGGACCTCTCGGATCGGAGCCGGGCCGGCGGATTGATCGGGGAGATAGCCGGACGCATCGACCTCTCGGAGGCCAAAGCCCTCACACTGATAAACAACGCCGCATCCATTCGCCCCTACGGGGTTGTCGGAACGATGGACCCCGGAGAGATAGCCGAGGCGATCGACCTGAACGTGACCGCGGCCGCGATTCTTACGAACGCCTTCGTCGCCCACCTTGCCGATGCGCTGGCTACCAAGACCGTTATCAACGTCTCCTCCGGGGCGAGCGAACGACCGATGCCGGGGCTCTCGATCTATTCTCTGACCAAGGGCGCGATTAACGTCCTGACCCAGGCTGCCGCCCGGGAGTATCCGCCGTCGGCGGGCACCGGGGCAGCCGGCGCCGGGCGTTTTCGCTTCTTCGCCGTTACTCCGGGGAAGATCGATACACCGATGCAAGAGGCGATGCGGGAGGAGGGTGCCGGCGTCTTGCCGGACCACGATGCCTATATCGAGTGGAAGGAGACCGGAGAGCTCAGAGCCCCGGCGGAGGCCGCGGCTCGCCTTTTGTCGCTTCTTGCCCGGGACGACGTCGAAAGCGGCTCATTCCTCCACGTCCGGGACCTAGGCTAACCGTGGCCGCCGCACCCGTGGTTCCGGTTATTGACGGACACAACGACATCCTCTCCCGGGGCTACCGAGACGAGGACTACAACTTCGTTACCGGAGCGAAGGCCGGGCACCTGGACCTGGAGGGTGCCCTCGCCTCCGGCTTCGCCGGGGGCTTCTTCGCGATCTACATTCCCTCGACCGCCGCCGACGAAGCCCGGAAGACGAGCTTCCAGGGCAACCTCTCAACCCCCGGAGCTATTCCCCTCGGCCGGGCCCAACGGGCGGCCCTCGACATGTTCTCGCGTCTGCGCCGCTACGCAGAGGAGTCCGAGGGGCGTCTCGTCCTCGTTCGCAGGCCGGAAGACCTCGAAGGCGCCGTCGAGAGCCACCGGGACCGGACACCCCGGGGCCGGACGCCCCGGGTCGCCGCGGTCTGCCACATGGAGGGGGCCGAGGCGATCGATTCGCGCCTGAGGGCCTTGGACCTCTACTACGAGGCGGGCCTTCGCTCCCTGGGCCTAGTCTGGAGCCGGACGAACCGCTTTGCCACCGGGGTTCCCTTTGCCTTCGACCGGAGCCCGGATATCGGTCCGGGGTTAACCCGGGCCGGCCGGGAGCTTGTGGCACGGTGCAACCGTCTCGGAGTCCTTATCGATCTGTCGCACCTGAACGCCGCGGGTTTCTGGGACGTCGCCAAGCATTCGAAGGCGCCCCTGGTGGCGAGCCATTCGAACGCCTGGAGCCTCTGTAAGAGCAGCAGAAACCTGACCGACGAACAGCTCTCGGCTATTCGGGATTCCGACGGGTTGGTGGGGATAAATTTCGGTGTTCCCTTTCTCCGGGGAGACGGCGGGCGCGAGGAAGACACCCCCCTCTCCCTTATCGCCGACCATCTCGAATACGTCGCCGACCGCGTCGGCATAGACCGGGTCGGTTTCGGCTCGGATTTCGACGGGGTCCTCATTCCCAAGGCGCTCGGGGGGGTCCGGGGGCTTCCGGCGCTAATTGAGCTCCTCCGGGAGAGGGGGTGGACCGCCCCGGAAGTGGAGAAGATAGCCCACGGCAACTGGCTCCGGGTGTTCCGGACCACCGTCGCGGGATAGCCGATTTCCGCGGCGGGGGTTACCCTTCCGCGGTATCGGGAGCCGGACGCTCTTTTTTCTCGAAGAAGCCGGCGACCCAGAACCAAAGGGCTCCCAGAGCGAGAAACCCAACCAGGACCAACATCGCGTTTCGGTACCCCACCGGGGCGTAGCCTATGCCCTCGGCGGCAGGGGCGCCTCCGATCACCGCCCCGACACCCCATTGGGCGACGAAGGCGCCGACGAAGATCAGCAGATTCTGCGCGGTGTTTACCTTTCCGGCGGCCTCCGGGGGCACCCGCTGGGCCAGAATCGCATACCCGAGAGCCCCGGAGGTGCCGAAGAAGCCGAAGAGCATCCAGAGGATCGGCGTGGCCCCCCAAGGGGGGAGAATCAACAGTAGTAGCGTCGCCAGAAAGGTGAGCATCCCACCGGCGCAGACGGCGGCGAGAGGTATTCCCCGGCGGTGCAGACGTTGGGCAATCGACCCGATGCTGATGTAGCCCGCCACCATCGAGACCGCGATAAGCATAAGCACGACCGAGGCCGTCTCGCGACTGTAGCCGGCGACGTCGAGGAGCCAGGGCCCCGCCCAGAGCCCCTGAAGCGCCAGAAAGCTTGCCTGGTTCAACGCCACCCAGGGGGCGATCCGCCAAAAATGGAGGCTTCCGTAGATCTTCCGCATCGCCGTCATCTGTGCTTTTAGACTCTGGGGTGTCCCTTCCCGTTCGTGCTCCGGAACGACGAAGTAGACCAGTCCCGCGGTCACAAGGGTCAGGGCGCCGAGCCCGAGGAAGACCCCCCGCCAGTCGGTAAAGCGCAGGGCGAACTGAACCGGCGCCGTCGCCACCAGGGCCCCCAAGCCTCCGGCTGCAAGCTGCAAGCCGTTGATAGCCGGAAGCCGTTCCTTCGGCACCCAGAGAACGTAGGCCTTCAAAGCGCCCATCAGGCAGGCGGAGACGCCGAACCCGATAAGGGCCCGTCCGAGGATCAGGGCGCCGAGGCCCTGGGCCCGGGAAAAGACGACAGCCCCCAGGGCCGCCACCAGGAGCATCGCCGCCTCGATCCGGCGGGGCCCGTAGCGGTCCAGGATGACCCCGAGGGGAAGCTGAGTCGTAACAAAGGCCAAGAAGTAGGTGGAGGTCAGAAGACCGAGTTGAGACGGATCGACCCCGACGTCCGCCACCAGGTCCGGAGCGATGATGGAGTTTACCGCTCGGTAGACGTAGGAGACGAAAAAGCCGAAAGCAAAGGGCAGAAAGACGCGGAGGATTTTAGGCTTCACGGTTGGGGGAGCGAGGGCGGTCGGTCTGTAGAGCCGCTTGGTATCAGGGTTCATGCTTGGTTCTCCACCGCAACGATTCTACCGGGAGGACCTGGGCCCCTTCAACTCAAAGCCCCGGGCCGACGCGCCCCGGCGGGGTAGCAACATAGATTTAATGCACTTCGTAGATTAATTGGTACTCTCGGTGTACCATGCAACGGTCGGTGCACTACTAACGCTGCACTACTAAACGGGGGTACCCATGCCCGAGCCGGGTTCGAAGACAATTCTTCTCGTCGAGGACGAGACCATTATCGCCATGAGCGAGCGTCTCTTGCTCGAAAAAGCCGGGTATCGGGTGGTTGTCTCTCCGACCGGAGAAGACGCCCTGAAGCTGGTCCGGGAAGCCGAGGCCGTCGACCTGGTGCTGATGGATATCGATCTCGGCGAAGGCATGGACGGAACCGATGCCGCGGAGCGGATTCTCGAGATCCGGGCGCTGCCGGTGGTCTTTCTGACGAGCCATTCAGAGAAAGAGATGGTGGATCGGGTAAAGGGGATTACGCGATACGGCTACGTCCTCAAGAGCTCCGGGAAGTTTGTCCTCCTCGAATCCATTTCAATGGCATTCGAGCTTTTCGATGCCCATCGGGCGATGGCCGACGAGATTGAGATACGCGCCAAGGCGGAAGATCACCTCGCCGAACGCAACACCTTTATCGAGACCATATTGGACAACCTGCCCATCGGCCTTGCCGTCAACTACATCGATGAAGGGCGGGCCGTCTACATGAACCGGCGGTTTCAAGAGATCTACGGCTGGCCCGAAGAAATTCTTACGGATATCGCCCGGTTCTTCGAGCACGTTTATCCGGACCCGGAGTACCGGGCCCAGATCACCGGCCGAGTGATGGAGGACATAGCCTCCGGAGACCCGGCGCGGATGCACTGGGAAGACATTAGGATTTCTCGTCAGGATGGATCGACCGCCGTCGTCTCGGCGACCAACATTCCCATCCACGAACAGAACTTTATGATCTCCACCGTCGAGGACGTGACCGAGCGGGCGACCACGAGCGAGCTCTACCGGAACATCGTACGGACGGCTACCGAAGGGTTTCTCCTTATCGGACCCCGCGGCCGCATTGTAGATGCCAACGACGCCTATTGCGGGATGACCGGTTACAACTACGAAGAACTTGACGAGCTGTCCGTCTCCGACATCGAAGCGGCGGAGCGGCCGGAGGAAACGCAAGTTCACATCCGGAAGATCCTGGCCGAAGGGTCCGACCGCTTTCTCTCGCGCCACCGGCGGAAGGACGGGAGCGTTCTCGACGTCGACGTTTCGGTCACCGCGGTCCCCGCCGCCCGGGACCTCATGGTATGCTTTGTCCGGGACGCAACCGAGTCCCAGGCGGCACGAAATGCCCTTTCCCAGGACAACCGGTCGCTCCAAGAGGAGCTGGTGCAGCGGGACGCGCTGAACCGAGAGATAAACCACCGAATAAAGAACAACCTCTCCTTGATAGCCGGGCTTCTGCGGCTCAAAGAAGACAGCCTCCCTGAAGGGGTGTACCTCTCGGATGTGGTCCACCGCATCGACGCCATCCGCATTCTCTACGACCGGCTCCAACTCGATGATTCGGAATCCCAGGTGGACCTTGGGCACTACCTGTCGAATCTCTTGGGCCACCTCTTCGCGTCCCTGAGCCCGGAACCGGTGGCCCTCGAGGTCTCTGCGGAGAAACTTTCCGTAAGCCCCCGGATGGCGGTGCCCCTCGGGATTATCGCAACCGAGATTGCGACCAACGCCGTAAAGCACGGTTTCGACCAAGGCGGACCCCGGCGGTTTACCGCCGAGGTCTCCGCCGGAAAATCAACGTGCTCGTTGAAACTCTCCAACTCCGGGGCGCCCTTCCCGGAGAATGTCGAGCTTCGAGAGGTGGATAGTCTGGGAATGAAGATTGTCCTTGGACTCGTCGAGCAGCTCGGAGGCTCCCTCGTCTTGGACCGGACGCCGGAGACTATCTTTGAAATTCGCTTTCCGAGGGAAGAAGGCCTCGCATAAACGCCTTATCTCCATTACGGTCTCGACGTGGCGTTTTCGGCGGGGCCCAAAGCCGGAGCCAACTTTGGCTGGGGCGGCGGTAGCGATTACAACGACAGCGCAGATCTCGTCGATGGAAAGGGCGTTGCCGTAGGACTTGCCGGAGGCGGCTTTCTCAACGTGGCGTTCTCCGAGCAGTTTTCGGTGCAGCCGGAGGTGCTTTTCTTCCAGTGGAAGGTCAAGACCAAGGCTGACCCCGACGACAGTATTGGTACCGCCAATAGCGTGACAATTCCCGTCCTGGCGAAGGGAAGCTTTGCCATGGGCCCCGGTTCGCTCTTTGTCCTCGGGGGACCCGCCGTAACAATTCTGATTGGCGACGTCACGACCGAAACCGGAGACACTGAAACGGAAACAGAGCCGGACAACACCGCCCT
>CAZLDK010000114.1:0-9788 GCA_964558285.1 uncultured Spirochaetaceae bacterium
CGGGAAGATACCGCTTCTCCCTGACTACATCGTGGAGAAGGGGGACGGTCGGATCGTCTTTCGGAACTATCAAGGGAAGATGTTTACCTACATCGACGCATCCGGGGACCGCGTCGATCGGCCTTAGTAGAGCCGCACAGCCGACGCCTTGAAACCGGCGTAGAGCGATTGCCCCGGGGCTATCCCCAACTCTTCGACGGCGGTGCTCGTAACCAGGGCATCGAGGGGGAAGGGACAGGCGAGGCGAACGCGGTAGAGGTTGCCGATGGGGGCGACCTCGGTGACGGTCCCGGAGAACTGGTTCTGGGCGCTCGAAACGAGCTTCTCCTTCGAAAGGATAACATCGTCCATCGGGACGACGGCGGCGGTAAAGGGCCCCTCCTGTGCCGGAACCGAAACGGCTCCTCCGCCGGCGACCTCGAAGCTCCCGAGGGAGTCGCCCGCCTCGGCGATCGACCCGTGGTAGACGTTGTTCCGATCGATTCCGAGTCTTCCGGCTTCCATCGGCAGGACGGAGGTGGCTATGCGGTAGGCCGTCGCCAGGTTATGGGTCGAAAGAAGCACCGTGGTGCCCTCGGCTCGGGCGTCGAGGACCGCCAGTTCGATCAATCTGACCGACTCCGGGTCAATGTTGCTCGTCGGCTCGTCCAGGAGGATTACCTCCGGGTGGAGTGCCAGGGCCCGGGCCAAGGCGAGGCGTTGGCGCTCTCCCCCGGAGAGGGCCTGGGCGTGACGCCCGGAGAGCTCCTCCATGCCGACGGCCCGGAGGCTCTCTTTGATACGCCGGGGCCACTGCTCCCGGGGAACTTTTCGAACCTTCAGGCCGTAGGCGACATTCTCGGCGACCCGCTCCCGGAAGGCGTACGGCTTCTGGTGGACGTAGACCGAGCGCCGACGCATCCGCTGCCGGCCGTCGGGAGTTGAGATCTCCCTCCCCTCGAAGAGGACGCTACCGGTGTAGGGTCCGAGAAGGCCGTTGAGAACCTTGAAGAGGGTCGTTTTTCCACACCCGTTCGACCCGATTACCGCGGTGATGCTTCCGGGAGTAACCGTGAAATCGTCGACCTCGAGGACCCCTTTTCCCGGCGTGTAGCCGAAGCGGAGATTATGGGCCCTGAAGACGGGAGCGTCATTTGGCTGCACGATGGACCGTCCAGTTCAGAAGAAAGTTTACGCCGAAGGCGGCTATCATCAAGAGGAGCCCCAAGGCGAGGGCCAAGGAAAAGGCGCCCCGCTGGGTTTCCAAGGCTATTGCGGTTGTCATGGTACGGGTGTACCACCGGATGTTTCCCCCGAGCATCATCGACACTCCCACTTCGCCGATAAGGCGCCCGAAACCCGAGAGCACGGCGGTCGCAACCGCGATCCGTGCCTCGAGGAGGGTCTTCCAGACTATCTGTCTTCCGGTGCACCCGAGGGTCGTCAGGGTTTCCCGGAGCTCTTCCTCCATGGCGTAGACCGAGCCGTAGACCAGGGAGGTCACGATCGGGTAGGCGAGAACCGTCTGTCCTAGAACGATCGCCGACGGGGTAAAGAGGAGACCGAGGGTCCCGAGGGGGCCGGACCGGGAGAGAAAGCTATACACCAGCAGTCCCACCACAACCGTTGGGAGAGCCATCAAGGTGTGAAGGATGGAGATAAACGCCCGGCGTCCCGAGAAGCGTCGAAACGCCAGGAGGACGCCGGTGGGAATGGCAAAGAGAGAGGTCAGTGCCGTGGAGACCACGGAGAACCGGATGCTGTTCCACGTTATCGCCAAAAGCTCCCGGTCGCCGGAGGCGATTAGGCCGAGGGCCTCCGACAGTGCCTCTCCCATTTAGTTCGATTCCTCCACGTCAGGGTTTACGCGTCCGGCGTAAAGAGGGGCTGCCCCCCCACCGTGTAATTGCCGATGATCGACTGTCCCTCGTCGGAGACCAGGTAGTCAATAAAGGCCTGGGCCATTTCGTTGTTTACGTGGGGGTGGCGATCGGGGTCCACGGCGATCGCGGCGTAGGGATTGAACAGCATCGGGTCCCCTTCCACCACGACGTCGAGATCCACGTCACCGATATAGGAGAGGTAGGTTCCCCGGTCGGCCAGGGTGTAGGCTTCTTCGTTGTCCGACACCGTAATGACCGCGCCCATTCCCTGACCGGCTTCCCGGTACCAGGCGCCGGAAGGAGAGATGCCGGCTTCCGCCCAGATGTTCTTCTCTTTCGTATGCGTTCCGCTGTTATCCCCTCGTGAGATAAAGAGGGATTCGCTCTCGGCGATCTGTTGGAAGGCTTCGACGACGTCGTCGCTCCCGGAGATTCCCGCCGGGTCCCGCGGGGAACCGAGAATGACGAAGTCGTTGTACATAAGACCGACGCGCTCCACGCCGTAGCCTTCAGCGACGAACTGTTCCTCCAGGGAGGGCGCGTGGACCATCACGAGATCGACGTCACCGTTCCGGCCGAGCTCGAGGGCCTGCCCGGTGCCGACGGCGATTACGTCGATAACCACGTTGTTCGCCTCTTCGAAGGGAGGAAGAAGCTCTGCGAGCAGGCCGCTATTCTCGGTGCTGGTGGTGGTCGCCATCCGAAGCCGGACCGGGGCGCCGTCGCCGGGCTCTTCGGTTACGCCGGTGGCGAAAAGAGACATCGTTACTATCAGAACGATTACCGGTATCAGTAACACTTTTCTCATGGAAACACTCCTCGTATCGTTATGTTGAAAATAACATAGCGGAGTCCTTGGATATCTGCAAGTCTTTTATAGTGCGGTTGCTCCAGCGGAGCTAACGAGTTGTTGGGCTTCCGGTGTTCTAAGCCAGGCTACGAAGGAGTCCGCCGCGGAGCGGCCGGGAGTCGAAACCGTGGGAATCACAAACGAATAGACGTTCTGCGCGGTCTCATCGTGAGCGACGAAGAGGCGTAGTCCCGTCACGGTCTGAATGGCGAGGCGATCAGCTATGGTGTACCCGGATCGGTTCACCGCCGTCTCTACCGCGTGGAGGCTACCGGCGGCGTCGCGATCCTCTTGATACCAAGCCGCATCCGGGGCCCCCATTCCGAGTCGGTTCCATACTTCCAGCTCCCGGAGGTGGGTCCCGGAACGGTCGCCCCTCGTGACAAAGGTAGTGCCGGCCCGAGCAATCTGAGAGAAGTAGTCTTCCAATCGGCCGGAAGACACCGCATCGAGGTGCGCTGGGTCTTCGGTGCATGAGACAACGGCAAACTCGCTTACCATGAAGGGAAGGGGTTTTCGGGCCAATCCCTCTCTTTCGAGTCTCAATTCGAGTGTCGGGGCGTGGGTAATGGCGGCGTCGACCCGGCCGGTGACGGCAAGGGAAAGAGCCTCGCCGCTCCCGACGGAGAGGTGCCGCACCCGGGTGCCGGTCTCCCGGGTAAATGCCTCCTCGAGCTTTGCTAAGAGTCCCGACTCGACCGGTTCCGTCGAAGAGGCGATGATGAGACCCGGCGCCTGGCTGAGGCCGAGGTTCTCGAGAAGCGTTTCTCCCGGTGCGTCCAGGGCCATAGGGGCGAGGGGAAGACGGCTATGCTCTATGTCGAGGCGAAGGTTCAACTCCTCGAGAGCCGTCTTGAGCACCCGCCCCTCCCGCGTAAGTGCCGAGCCGCCGCCCCCTCTCCCGCCTACCGCCGGGGTGGTCAGCGGATAGCCAAGGAGGGCCCCGGCGTCTTTGAGAATCTGCCAGGCTCGACGGTAGGGTATCCCCCGGGATTCCGCCCCGCGGTTTAGCGAGTCGTGCTCTTCGATCGCGGCAAGGAGGCCCAGGAGTTCGTCGAGCCAGATAGCTTGGTTCTCTCCGTCGTACCGGAGTCGGAGACGGGACTCGGAGATGGTGCCCTCCTATTCAGTTCCGACCATGACGTTGGAAGCCTTTATTACGGCGAGAGCTTGAGAGCCGTCTTTGAGGCCCAGATTCTCGACCGAAGCCTTGGTCACGACGGCGGTTAACAGAACCCCAGGGGCCACTTCTATGACCACCTCACTGTTCACCGCGCCTTCGGTGATCTTCCGGATGGTCCCTTTCAACTGGTTACGTGCGCTTAGTTTCATCGTTTACCTCCAGGGGGAATATAGTGCGAATCGGCCGGTCCGAGAAGTAAAACGTGGTCTCCTCGGGTAACCTCTCCTGCCGACTCGACGGCGCAGAAGGCGAGGTGGCCCCGGATTTCACACCGGTCCCGGGGAAGCTCGCATTCGGGGTAGCAGCGCTTGTTCACGGAGGTAACCCGGAGGAGGCTGGTTCCCACGGACAGGCGGTCGCCGGGGCTCAGCGTGCCCGGGTCGAGCCCTGCGATGGTCAGGTTTTCCCGGAACCGCGGGTAGCAGAGCCCCGGTTCTCCCCCGGTGTCGAGGGTGGAACGGGACTGCGCCCAGAAGAGCAGAACCTGCCGATCTCCGGGGCCTCCGTAGGCGTCGCCCTCGATTCCCCAATCCGGGAGCACACGGACCGACGACGCCGGGGTCCGCGGTTCGCCTCTTGTAGGGGCAAAGTATATCGATTCCACGCTTCCAACGCTGTTTTCGGACATAGTTCCAGACTAACCCGCCACAGCGACCTCGACAATCTCTTGAGAGCGTGGGCGCGATAACAGATTGACGCCGGGATGGTTGACTGTTACGATTTAACGAGCAATTCAATGATTAATAGCTTACCGGGGCGATGCCCCTCTTCGATAACGCAGCGGTGCTTGTTTACCGCCGGAACGTCTTGATTTCCCTTGCCGAAGCCCTTTCGAGGCTTGACGACGCGGCTCGTACGGGAAACACGGAACGGATACCCATCGGTGACGCTTTCGACCGTTTCTCGACGGAGCCAATTAAGTCACCCATGGACCTGCCGCCGTTCAGCAGGTCTGCGATGGACGGATTCGCCGTTCGGAAAGAGGACCTCGAATCGAGAGGTCCGGAGGCGTCCTTCGAGGTCGTCGAAATCGTCGCCGCCGGTGACACCCCCGGCGCCCGTGTCCTGCCGGGGAAGGCGACTCAGATAATGACCGGCGCCGCCCTCCCGGAAGGCGCCGACTGGGTGGTCCGGGTCGAGTACTCCGAGTTGGTAAACGGAAGCGTCCGGTTTACCCAGGCCGAGAAGAGCAGCAACATCGTCTGGGCGGGAGAGAACGGGAAAGCGGGGGACCTGGTCGTTTCACCCCGGCGTCTGGGGGTCCACGATATCGGTACCATTGCCGCCATCGGTATCGATTCCGTAGTAGTCCTCGCCAAACCCCGCTTGGGTGTTCTTTCGACCGGAGACGAGATTCGCGAGCCGGGAGAACCGATCGGTCCGGGCCAAATCTACAACAGCAACGCGCTACAACTGGTCGCCCACGGCCGGCGCTCGGGTTTCTCGCCGACCTACTACGGAATCGCCGGGGACACCGAAGAGGATCTGAAACGCCGTCTGGAGCCGGCTTTCGCCGAGAACGATGTTATCGTTCTCTCCGGCGGTGTCAGCAAGGGGGAGTTCGACTACGTGCCCCGGGCCCTCGAGTCCTTCGGCGTAGAGACCGTCTTTCACCGGGTTGCAATGAAACCCGGCCGGCCGACCCTCTTCGGAGTCCGGGACCTAGGCAAGGACAAGCGACAGTACGTCTTTGGGCTTCCGGGCAATCCGGTCTCGACCTTCGTGACCTTCGAGCTATTCGCCGTGCGGCTTCTCTATCGTCTCGCCGGCCTCCCGGCGCCGACGGCCAACCGCTCAGCTGTGCTCGGGACGACTATTCGAAAGAGCGACCCGGAGCGAGCGGAGTTCATACCCGTTGTCGTCACCGAGGATCTAGCCGAACCGGTGCGCTACGGTGGTTCATCGCATCTGAACGCCTTGAGTCAGGCGAACGGCCTCTTGCACCTGGACAGTGGAATAACCGAGCTTAGTGGAGGAACGCGTGTCGCTATTAGACCGCTATAAACGGCCGATTACCTATCTCCGAATTTCCGTCACCGACCGTTGCAACCTCCGGTGCAGCTACTGTATGCCCGAATGCGGCGTGGAAACAAAGCCGCATGCAGACATGCTCTCCTACGAGCAGATAGAGGCCATTACAAAGGTAGCGGTGCGGTTGGGAGTGACCAAGGTGCGCCTGACCGGAGGCGAGCCCTTAGTTCGCCGAGGGATCGTCGACTTGGTTGGGCTCCTCGGACGGATCGAGGGGCTCGAAACCCTCGCGATGACGACCAACGGGGTTATGCTTCCCCTCTACGCGCGGGCCCTCCGGGACGCCGGCCTCGACAGCGTGAATATCTCTCTCGACACCCTGGACCCCGACCGGTATCGGCAACTGACCCGGGGTGGCAAGGTAGACAAGGCGATAGCCGGGGTCGACGCGGCGGTCGCCGCCGGTTTTTCCCCGATAAAGGTCAACACTGTGGTCTCTTCGGAGAGTAGCCCGGAAGAGGTCCAGGCTTTGGACGCGTTCTGCCGAGAGCGCGGCATCCAGCTCCAGAGGATCGGCGAGTATCACCTCGACCGGAACAAGGTCGATTTCGAGACCCTCGAGCGGCCGCCGAAGTGCGCCTTCTGCAACCGTCTGAGGCTCACTGCCGACGGGTTCTTCAAGCCCTGTCTCCACAGCGACAGCGAAGTCCCCGTCGATTTTGCGAACATCGAAACTTCCATTCGCCAAGCGGTCGCGATCAAGCCGAAGAATGGGACCGTCTGCACCAACCGCCCCATGGTTTCCATTGGAGGATAGGGTGGAAAACCGAGAGTTTACGCACGTCGATAGCACGGGCCGGGCGACGATGGTCGATGTGTCGGAGAAAGCGCCGGTGCGTCGCACGGCCGTCGCCGAAGGCAAGATCTTTCTCGAAGAAGATACTCTGGCAAAGATTCGCAACTACGAGATTCGCAAGGGCGACGTTCTAACCGTCGCCCGTATCGCCGGAATAGCTGCGGCAAAGCGCACCCCGGAGCTTATTCCGCTCTGTCATTCCTTGAACCTGGACCACGCGGATGTCGAATGCCTTCTCGAAGAGGACGGAGTCAGGGTGAGGGGGACGGCCCGCTGTACCGGTCCTACCGGCGTAGAAATGGAGGCGCTTACGGCGGTATCCGTGGCCACCCTTACGATCTACGACATGTGCAAGGCCGTCGACAAGAAGATGCGTATTTCGGAAATTCGACTCCTGGATAAGCAGAAAGAGCCCATCGCTCCTCGGGACCTTCCCGGCTAATGGCCCTCGAGCGCCCCCTCTCGGTGTTGGTCGTCACGGTGTCTGACCGGGCGAGCGCCGGAGTCTATGCCGACCAGTCCGGCCCTGCGGTGGAGGAGGTGCTCCGGGGAGCCTTCGCGGAGTGCCGGGTTGACCGGCGGGTTGTACCCGACGACCCGGGCCCCCTCAGAGAGGCTCTGGAATCCGGAGACGGTTTCGACGTCGTGCTGACGACGGGTGGGACGGGTCTGGGGCCCCGGGACATAACGCCGGAAGCGACCAGGAGCATCTGCGACCGGGAGCTGCCCGGCATCGCCGAAATGCTGCGCTTCGAAAGCCGGAAGGCGGTGCCGACGGCGGTACTCTCCCGGGGTGTCGCCGGGAGCCGAGGCCCGACGATATACGTGAACCTACCGGGCTCGGTACGGGGCGCCCGGAGTTGCACCGAGATGCTTCTCCCTATCCTGGAACACGCGGTAGAAATGGTCGCCGGAGGGGACCACTAGCCGCCGGCGTTGCCTCCGCGCCGTTGCCTCCTAAAGGCTTTCGTAGTAGGTTGCAGTACAAGGAGCATGACCTATGAAAGTTCAGAAAGATGCAGTAGTAACCATTGACTATACTCTCAAAAACGACGAGGGAGAGGTACTCGACAGCTCGAAGGAGAACGGGGAGCTCAGCTATCTACACGGTCACCAAGGAATCGTCGAAGGGCTCGAAGAGGCGCTCGAAGGAAAGACCGAAGGGGACAAGGTCGAGGCGACTCTGGATCCGGAGAAGGCCTACGGGGAGCGGGACGAACGACTACTCTTCGATGTCGGCCGGGACCGGATGCCCGACGACGTCGACCTGGAAGTCGGCATGCAGTTTCTCGCCCAGGGTCAGGACGGGAGCCAGCGCCCCGTTACCGTCTCGGCAATCGGAGACGACAAAGTGACTCTCGACGGAAACCATCCCCTCGCCGGCGAGCGACTCCACTTCGACGTCACCATAAACGGCATCCGGGAAGCTAGCGACGAAGAAAAGGACCACGGCCACGTCCACGACGGTAGCCATCACCATTAGACCTACCGGAGAATCGTAATCTCCACCCGGCGGTTTCGGGCCCTTCCTTCCGGCGTAGCGTTGGAGGCGACGGGGTCCCGGGCTCCGCGCCCCTCATAGATCAATCGACTCGGGTCCACGCCCTCTTCCGCGAGGGCTTCAACCACCGCCAGCGCTCGCTCTTCGGAGAGCCGCCTTTGTCCTTCCGGGTTCCCAACGTCTGCGGTGTGTCCCACGACGAGGATCGACCTGCTCTCGGTGTCCTTGAGAATCCCGGCGATATCCCCGATTCGCTCCCGCTCTCCGGGTAGAAAGGTCGCCTGGTCCGCGACAAAGCCGAGGGCGTCCACCGTTAGGGTGATACCCTCTTCGCTTTCGGTAACCGAGATATTCGGCAAAGCCTCCTCTTCTATCGAGCTTCGTAGGCTATTTGTGACCTGCGTGTCGGATATCGGGCCCGTCGGTTCGTAGAAGTGGAGGTAGAAGCCCTTGAGCGTAAGCGTTTTACCCGATTGCAGAGCGTAGTGCTCCTCGAGTTGATCCCGGATAAAGAGGGGAGACCCGGTGGCGGGATCGAACGCGATCGATAGCTGGTGAGTTCCCCGGAGGGAGGCAAACGGCGGCGCGTAGGACACCGATTCGTTTACCCGCAAGGAGCCCGTCGCGATGTAGGCGGGGCGCCCCATATAGTCCGCCTCTCCGTCGAAGCGGAACGCGAACCTGACCGGAAGAATGAGGGCCGATCCGCGAAGGTCCGGCTGAAAGACGACCGTTGCAAAATGCTCCCAGACGTCCCCGACCCGGGGGAGTGGTGATGGGAGGGAGGGCAGAGGCCTGAACCGGGGAAAGAGGTCGGGGACCAGCGCCCAGTCGCCGGGGGTGGCGGACGCGGGAATCGCGACCTCTACCGATGTGTCGACCCGTCCTCCGAAGGAGTGTGCGTCCCGGATTACGCTTTCCAAGACGTAGAACGTTCCCCGAATGGTGTCGCCGTCGGGCCTGAGCTGCCCCCGGGTTTCCCGGGTCAGGTTTTCGAGATAGCGGCCGTCTTCCGAGAGGCGGATGTTTGAGGTGACCCGCTCGTGGAGGCGCTGGGTATTCGGTAAGAAGGGAAGCGGGTCCTCCTCTGCCATGGCGCCCGCCGGGGCAAAGAGCAGGAGCGCGAGGAAGGGCCAGAGGGTTCGTAGAAAAACGGAAGATGGTTGCCGGCGCCGGGGTAACAGTTTCATCTACTCCTTTGAGTGTAGCTCTTGTGCAGTCTCGATTCCATAGATATCTTCCAAAGGTTATGGAATGGCGCGCAAGTCACATACTCGTCAAGGACCGGGCTCTGGCCCAAGAGCTACTCAAAAAGATAAAGACCGGGGCGCGGTTCGACGCGATCGCCCGGGACTTTTCGACCTGCCCGAGCAAATCGAAGGGAGGGGACCTCGGCTGGTTCGGCCCCGGGAAGATGGCCCGGCCCTTCGAGGAGGCGGTGGCCCGCCTCCGGCAGGGGAGCATTTCCGGCATCGTCCGGACGCAGTTCGGGTTTCACATCATCAAGGTAACCGGGGAGCGTTAGGCCTCCGGGGCGAGGCCCTCTTCGATGAGGATTCGCGCGG
>CAZLDK010000115.1:0-9658 GCA_964558285.1 uncultured Spirochaetaceae bacterium
GTCAGCACGCCACTCTCGCAGGTCGAGTACGCCCCCGGTTATCCGCGCTTCGCTCCCCTCCGGCCGGCCGCCCGCCGGGAGTAGGGCAACAGGAACCACCAAGAGCAGAAGCCCCAGAAATCTGGAGCGTCTATTTTTCGTGGAAACCCGCCATGCCCCGCATCTCCTTCGCGGGACCGGTGTCGGCCTCGTCGTGCTTGTGCACAATGGATGCAACCCCCGTCGCGAGACCGTAGAGCTTGATAAAGCCGGTGGCATCGCCGTGATCGTAGCTGCTCTCACCGAAGGACGCGAGATCCTCGATATAGAGGGAGTACTCGGACTTTCTTCCGGTGACTATTACGTTTCCCTTGTAGAGGGTAAGTCGAACCGTACCGGTTACGTACTGGGCCGCCTTGGCCATGTACGCGTCGAGGCATTCTCGGAAGTGGGTAAACCATTTCCCCGCGTAGACGATGCCTGCGTACTGAAGCGCCAAGGAGTTCTTCATCGCAAGGGTGTCCGAATCCAGGGTAATCATCTCCAGTTCCCGGAGGGCCCGAAAGAGGATAGTCCCCCCGGGAGTCTCGTAGACGCCCCGGCTCTTCATCCCGACGACTCGGGTTTCCACCAGATCGGCGCGACCGACGCCGTTCGCCGCACCAAGCTGGTTAAGCTTTTCGAGAATGGCCGACGAGTCCATCCGCTTCCCGTCGACACCAACGGGAAAGCCCTTCTCGAACTCTATCGAGACCTCGGTTTCCTCGTCCGGCGCATCCTTGGGAGAGGTTGTAAGGACGAACATCTCCTCCTTTGGGCGGTTCCAGGTGTTCTCCAGCTCGCCTCCCTCGTGGCTCATATGCCAGATATTCCAGTCCCGAGAGTAGATATTCTTCTTCGAGATGTCGCCGATGGGAATGCCGTGGCTCTTCGCGTAGTCGATGGCCTGTTCCCGGCTTCGAATGTCCCAGAGTCGCCACGGGGCGATCACCTCCAGGTGTGGAGCGAGGGCCTTGTAGGTCAGCTCGAAGCGGACCTGGTCGTTTCCCTTGCCGGTACAGCCGTGGGCCAGGGCGTCTGCGCCTTCCTCGAGGGCCACCCTAACCTGATGCTTTGCCTGGAGTGGCCGGGCGATCGATGTTCCTAGGAGGTACTTTCCCTCGTAGATGGCTCCCGCCCGGAGCATCGGGAAGAGAAAGTCCTCTACGAACTCTTCCCGGACGTCGAGGACGTGAAGCTTGGATGCGCCGGAAGCACGAGCTTTTTCGTGCATCGCGTCCCAGTCTTCGTTCTGCCCTACATTCGTGCAGACGCCGACGATTTCGGGGTCCTCGTAGTGTTCCTTCAGCCATGGAATAATAATCGACGTATCCAATCCTCCGGAGTACGCCAACACGATTTTCTTGATCCTGCCTTTACCCGCCATCTCTTCTTCCTCTTACTGATCTGTTCTGCTCTGCCACGCCGCCAGGACCTCCCGGATTACTCCAACCCCCCTGCGCAACTCGTCGAGTGAAATGGTCAACGGCGGTGCAATCCGAATCCGGTTCGCCCCGGAGCGCAAAACGAGAACCCCTCGGGCTGATGCATCGTCTATCACCGACTTTATCGTCTGCTTTTCTTGTCCCTCCGGCAGCCGAAGAGCGATGCCTCGCAAAAGGCCGGCACCCGCAAGACCCTCGACCCCGGGGTTAGCCTCGGCAATCTCTTGGAGGAGCTCCTCAAGTGCCGCAGCCTTCCGCCGGATCTCTGCGAGAAAGCCGGGTGCCGCGACCGTCTCCCAGACCTTTAAGGCCACCGCACAGGTAACCGGTCCGCCACCAAAGGTGCTGCCATGGTCTCCGGGATGCAAGAGCTCGTTGACTCGGGCCGGGATAAGGGTGGCCGAGAGGGGGAGCCCTCCTGCGAGGGGTTTCGACAGGGTAACGATGTCCGGCTCGAGGCCTACCACGCGGCTCCCGTAGAGCTCCCCGGTGCGACCGAGGCCGGTCTGAATTTCGTCTGCGATCAGGATGATGTCGTGTCTTCGGCAGAGCTGGTTCAGCCGGGCCGCAAACTCCGGGGCCATCACCTCAAGGCCCCCCTCTCCCTGAACCGGCTCGACGATCACGCCGGCGACGCCGGGACCCAACGCTGCTTCGAGAGCCTCGGGGTCGTTGTAGGGGAGGGTCTCCGTTCCCGGCATCAGGGGCTCGAACTTTTCCCGGTAGGCCGGCGTCGGTGTTACGGCGAGGGCCCCGAGGGTGCGGCCGTGGAAGGCCTTCTCGAAGCTCACCAGGCGATGATTCCCCGGGCCCTTCTTCTCGTAGGAGTAGAGCCGGGCAAACTTGATGGCAGCCTCGTTGGCTTCGGTGCCGCTGTTCCCGAAGAAACAGGCGGCGAATCGCTCGGCATCCTCGGGCCAAGAATGCACCAACCGGTCTCCCAATTCGAGGGCGGACTCGGTTGCGTAGAGGTTCGAAACGTGGACCACTTTCCTCATCTGCCGGGCGGCCGCCCTCGCAAGGTCACGTCGACCGTAGCCCAGGGCGTTTACGGCAATGCCTGCGCCGAGATCGAGGTACTTCTGTCCCTTGTCGTCGAAGAGATAGGCCCCCTTTCCCCGGAGAAAGAGCGGGCGCTCAGTTGCATAGTGCTTCGGCACTGAGGTTGTGCCGGTGCTCCTACTCATGATGATCCAATCCTTGTACCGAGCTCTTGAGAGAGCAGCCGCCGGAGGTCGCCCTCTCGGGAATACTGCCCTATGATAGAGTTTTTGACCCCGCCACGCAAAGCCGCGGCGCAGGAGCGCAGCTTGGGTATCATCCCCCCGGAGATGCTTCCCCGGGCAATCTCGTCCTCGATCGATTCGACGGAGATGTGCCGCTGTACCTCTTCGCCGATCCGAACCCCCGGGACGTCCGAGAGATAAACGAGGTCTTCGGCCCCGAGCGCTTCCGCCACCCCGAGGGCCACCGAGTCGGCGTTGATGTTAAAGGGGTTGCCCGAGATGTCCGCCGAGGGGGGTGCGACGACCGGAAGAAAGCCCCCGGCGATCAAGCTCTCTATGAGCTTTGGATCGACCTCGGCGACTGTTCCGGTGTGTCGCGTTCCGGGGCCGAGGGGGAGGGCGGATACCAGGCCCCCGTCGGCGCCGGAAATCCCGACTGCGGCGACCCCCACCTGCCGGAAAATCCGGACGAGCCGTTTGTTTACCAACCCGGCGAGGACCATGTCGACCAGGTCCATCTCATCAGCGGTCGTCATTCGGAGCCCTTCGACGAATTGCGGTTCGACACCGAGGCGTCGGCTCAGGTCGGTTATCTCCTTGCCGCCGCCGTGGACGACGACCGGAGTGTAGCTGTCCCGGATTCCGGCGAGCTCCCGGGCAAACATCTTCGATCCTTCGCGGTTTTCGAAGGCTCGGCCGCCAAGCTTGATGACTATTGTTGGTTTCAATGCGTTTGTTCCCAGGCTCTCAGCTGCTTCCCGTCAGCGGCAATCCGGCCGTCTCATCGAGGCCGAAACGGATATTCATATTCTGCACCGCCTGTCCGGAGGCGCCTTTCATGAGGTTGTCGATGACGGAGAAGAAGAAGAGGTGACCGTCTTCTATTCGCCATCCGATATCGCATCGGTTGGTGTCCCGGACGTCCCGGGTCTGGGGTATTCGCTCCCCGGTTAGGGTTACGAAGGGGGCCGACCCGTAGGCGTTCTCCAGGGCCCCGGCGATAGTAGCCTCGGAGGCGCCGGAAGCGAGGCGGGCGACTCCGGTCACTTCGATGCCCTTTCGAATCGGCACCAGATGGGGCGTAAAGTAGAGCGACTCCGAGAGGCCGTTCAACCGGGCCTGCTCAGACATCTCCGCCCAGTGCCGGTGGCTGGTACCCGGAGCGTAGGCGTTTACGTTCTCCGCCCGTTCGGCAAAGAGGTAGTCTGTCTTCGCCTTCTTCCCGGCGCCGGTAATGCCGGAGAGGGCGTTGAGGACGATGGGGCCGCCGATTGCACCGGCTTTTAGGAGCGGGAGTATCGGAAGAAGCGACGCCGTCGGATAGCACCCAGGGTTCGCGACTATGTCTGTCCCGCGAATCTCCTCCGTGTAGAGCTCCGTTAGGCCGTATACCGCTGCCGGCAGCAAGTCCCCCCTCGGGGGGGGAGCTCCGTAGGCTTTCTCGAAGAGGCCCAGATCCTGTATCCGAAAATCCGCGGCTAGGTCGATGACGACGGCCTTTCCGTAGAATGGGTCGAGGATTTTGGATGATTCGAGGTGCGGGAGGGCGGCAAAGACGACATCCACCTTCTTGGACGCCGCTTCTTCCGGGGAGAGAAAGACGCCCCCGGCTATCCGCTCTGCCGAAGCCGAAGAGAGGCCGGGGTCGAGATCTAGGACCTTTTGGCCGCCCTTCGAGCCGGACACCGCTATCACGGTGGTTACCTCCGGATGGGAGGTGAGCAGTCTAAGCAGGAGCATGCCGGCGTAACCGGTGCTCCCGAGAACAAGAACCCTCACGCGCTACTCCTCGAGATCTTCTACCTTCGCCCTGAGCGCCGACAGCAGGGCATCCTTCGTCGTTCCCTCCCGTACCACCGCAAGGACGGTATCGTTACCTGCGACCGTTCCGAGGACCTCCGGGACGCCGAGGTTGTCTAAGGCGATCGCCACGGAGTCGGCGTGGCCGGTCAGCGTCCGGACGACGGCGACGGTGCCCGAAAGGGCAATGGCGACGTAGCCACGTTGAAAGTCTTCCACGTAGCTCCGCTCCGACTCCCTACGCTCCTCCTCGCTCGGTAGCGTGTAGGCATACCCCTCGGCCCCGGCGGAGACCTTTCCTACCTTGAGCAGCTTGAGGTCCCTCGAGAGCGTCGCCTGAGTAACGTTGAAGCCTTCGCGCGTCAGAAAACCCAGGAGCTGTTCCTGGCTGGTAATGCGTTGTTCCTTCAGGATGCGCTTAATCAACTGAAGACGCTGTTGCCTCTCCTTCACAACAAGCCTCCGAAAGTGTATGCATCGGTCCGTATAAACAGTCGTTGCACTCTATCGCCAAAGCCGCGGAAGTATCAAGGAGCCTCTCAGGTCTCCGGCGTGGCGCCCCCAAGCCAGCTCCGAATAGCGTCCAGGTAGAGAGATTCGCTGTAGGCGGAGTCGATGTTCCGCAGGAGGAGCTCTCCCGGCGTCGGCACCGAGAAAACGCACTCGTAGGGGGCCCCGACGGCGCCCTCCACCGCAACGGTTCCGTCATGGGCCCGGAGGGTAACCGGATTGCCCTCCCGGAAGCCGAAGGAGAGTTCCAGGGCGTAATCCGGGGAGGCCGAGCCGAAGCGTACCGCGATCTCCCCACCGGGACCGAGGAACGCGGCTTCTCCGGTCTTTCGCCAGCCGAGACGGGAGGCTAACCAGCCGACCAGAAGGCGGGCATACGCCGGTGGCGCACCGGAAAGCGAGACCTCCTCGATGTTCGAAAGACGCGCCAACAGCTCTTCGGAATCGAAGGCCCGAGCGACGAGAAGCCGGAGGTCCTGGAGTCGGAGCCAGGCAAAGTCGCTAATCGCCATCGCAAAACGGTCGTGGAGGGAGAGAGCCCGGGCGAGGGTTTCATCGCCTTCGTACGCCGCCTCCGTGTCGACGACAACCTTGTCAGAGAGCTCTTGAATGCTTCTAAGCAGCTCGTCTTCCGGGTCGATATCCAGACGCCACCAGGCGTATACCGGAAGGTCGCGAATAAGCAGCGGGCTCCAGCTGTTTACCGCCGCCCCGAGCCCATCCCGACCGTTCTCCACGATTACTTCCTGAAGGCAGACGCTGCGCCGTTCCGGGTCGAGGTAGCACCGGCCGGAGACGGCGATGCTGCTCTCGGCTGTCTCGCTGTTGACCACAAGGACAATCCGGGCGGCCCGCTTTCCCAGAACGTAGCCCAGGGCGCGCTCGGCCTCCTCTCGGTCGCTCGTATCGGCAAAGACCAAGAGATTAAGGATAGTCGCCCGAGCCTCGGTGGGGGCGGACTGCTGCTGCTGTATACGCTTGAGCTCTTTTTCGATCTGCCTATGGTCGAATGCTAGAGTCTGCGCCATCGTCTTCCCTCCCGAGCGAGCAGCTCCCGGGCCTCTCCCGGCCCGGAGCTTCCGGGTTGGTATTGCGGGAGCCGAGTGCTCTCTTGCCGCCACCCTTCGAGGATCCGAGTGATAAACGCCCAGGACTGTTCAACCTCGTCTCTCCGGGTGTAGAGGGTCGAGTCACCCAGGATTACGTCGAAGAGAAGCCGTTCGTAGGCTTCCAAGGTCCGCTCCCCGAAGGCGGAACCGTAGGCAAAGTCCATGTTCACCGGCCGCATGTCGGTCGTGTAGCCCGGTATCTTCACGTTCATGTTCAGGGTAACCCCTTCTTCGGGTTGAATACGCATTATCAGCACGTTCTGATTCAGCGCCGGATGACGGTTTCGAAAGAGCTCCAAGGGGGGCTTCCGAAAGTGGACGGAGATCTCCGATAGCTTTCTCATCATCCTTTTCCCGGACCTCAGGTAGAAGGGCACGCCGGACCAGCGCCAGGTGTCCAAAAAGAGCTGAATGGCGACGTAGGTTTCGGTTCGAGATTCCGGGTCGACACCCTCCTCCTCCCGGTAGGCGGGGACTTCCTTCCCGTGCATGAAGCCCCGTCCGTACTGTCCCCGGACGGTGCGCGTCGAGATATCCCGGAAGGTAATGGGCCTCAGCGCCTTAAGGACCTTTACCTTCTCGTCCCGGATACTCTCCGCGTCGAGGCTAAGAGGCGGCTCCATAGCAGTAAGGGAGAGAAGCTGAAAGGCGTGGTTCTGGATCATGTCCCGGAGGGTCCCGGCCTGCTCGTAGTAGTTCGCCCGGGTACCTACGCCTATGTCTTCGGCGACGGTAATCTGAACGTGGTCGATATAGCGGCTGTTCCAGACCGGCTCGAAAATGCCGTTCCCAAAACGGTGGACTAGAATGTTCTGAACCGTCTCCTTACCGAGGTAGTGGTCTATCCGGAAGATCTCTTCCTCCCGGAAATAGTTCGACAGAAGACGGTTTAGCGCCTGGGCCGACGCAAAATCCCGGCCGAAGGGTTTTTCGACGACGATCCGGGTCGTTCCGCTGCCTCGAGGAAGCTTTCCGACCCTGTGGATGATGGTCTCGTAGGAATCCGGAGGCGTGGAGAGGTAGTAGATCCGGTTTGGATAATCCTCGAGTGCGGCACCGAGTCGACGGTAGCCCTCCTCGTCTTCGAAGGTCGACTGGACGTACTCGACCCGCTGAAGGAACGATTCCAAGGGCTCGCCTTCGGCGCCGGGAAACCCGTCGAGCATCTCCCGGGCCTTTTGCCGGACCGTCTCACCCCGCCAGTCCCTCCGGGCAAATCCGACGATCTTGAAACGGCTCGTTCCCTTCGAATAGAGGGAAAAGAGCGCCGGCATCAGCTTCTTGTGTGTAAGATCTCCGGTAACGCCGAAGATGGTGATAGCGAAGGGTGGAGGATCCTTGACATACTCGAGGCCGGCAAAAAGCGGATTAGTCGTCATCTATTTCAATATCGTGGAGGTTCGGCCCAATTGCAATTAGCCGAATACAGTGAACTCGATACCTCGAACCCCTTCGGCGGGCCGGTCTACTTCGTCGACGCGACCGCATCGACCATGGAGGACGCCCGAGCTCTGGCGTCTCCGGGGGCGGCGAGCGCTCCCGACGGTACCGTCCTCAGCTGTGGTTTCCAGACCGCTGGGCGCGGGCAGGGGCCAAACCGCAGGTGGACCGCCCCCCGGGGAAGCAGCCTGATGTTTACCCTTTGTCTCTCAGAGGTCCGGGTGCCGGCACCCCGGGAGGCCCTCCCTCTCCGGATGGCACTCGGACTGGCGTGGTTTCTCGAAGAGCGCGGGTACGCCGGAGTCGAGGTAAAGTGGCCGAACGACGTCTTACTCACAGGGAAAAAGGTAGCCGGCATTCTCTGTCACCATCCGGCCTCCTGGTTCCTCGTCGGCCTTGGGCTCAACGTGAACCAACGGGCCTTTCCGCCGGACCTCCGAGCCCCGGCGACCTCCTTGGCCCTGGCCGCAGGCGAACCGGAGGCCCCGACTCCGACGCCCAGGGGGGCGAACCGCCCTATCGACCCGGCAGTCCTCCTTTCGCCACTCCTGGGGCACCTTCGGAATGCTCTCGAGACCGCCGATTGGCGGCCTTGCCTCCAGAAGCGTCTGTCGGCGGTCGGCGCCCCGGTGCTTTTGAAGGACCGGGGCCCGGGCACCGAGCTTGTCCCGGGGGTCGTTCTCGGCATCGGAACGACCGGGGGGTTACGGGTCCGACGGTCCGATACCGGGGCAATCGAGGAGATCTTTTCTAGAGATCGCGTAGAATGGGCAAAAAGAATTTGATGTTGCCGCCGATCCTTGGTATTTTTCCGGCAGCGTAAGCTCACATCCACAGTGAAACTCACAACTCTATTATTTTGAAGAGAGGGAAGGAACATGGCCAAGCAACTTGTGTTCGATGAAGAAGCCCGACGCGCACTTCTTCGTGGCGTCGAGAAACTGTCGAATGCGGTCAAGGTGACTCTCGGCCCCAAGGGTCGAAACGTTCTTCTGGACAAGAAGTTCGGAGCACCGACGGTCACCAAGGACGGAGTGTCCGTAGCGAAAGAGGTCGAGCTCGAGGATCCCTTCGAGAACATGGGGGCGCAGCTTCTCAAGGAAGTAGCCACCAAGACCAACGATATCGCTGGTGACGGTACCACAACCGCAACGGTCCTTGCCTACGGCATCATCAAGGAAGGCCTCAAGAGTGTCGCAGCGGGTATCAACCCGATGGGCATCAAACGAGGTATCGATAAGGCAGTCGAAGTCGCCGTCGACCAGATTGCCAAGATGAGCAAGGTAATCAAGGACAAGGAAGAGATCGCCCAGGTAGCGGCGATATCCGCAAACAACGACATGGAGATCGGTGAAGAAATCGCCGGCGCCATGGAGAAGGTCGGGAAAGACGGCGTCATTACCGTCGAAGAGTCCAAGACCATCGAGACGACCACCGAGTTCGTCGAAGGTATGCAGTTCGACCGGGGATTTGTCTCTCCGTACTTCGCCACCAATAAGGACAATATGACGTCGGTTCTCGAGAGCCCGTACATCCTTATTCACGACAAGAAGATCTCCAGCATGAAGGACCTGCTTCCGATCCTGGAGAAGGTCGCTCAGCAGTCCAAGCCGATCCTCATTATCGCCGAAGATATCGAGGGAGAGGCGCTGGCAACCCTGGTCGTCAACACCATCCGGGGTACCCTCCAAGCCGTTGCCGTCAAGGCTCCTGGATTTGGCGATCGCCGGAAGGCAATGCTGGAAGACATCGCCGTGCTGACCGGTGGCGAAGTCATTTCCGAAGAGCTCGGCCTCAAGCTCGAGACCACGGAGCTGACCCAGCTCGGTAGCGCCCAGTCGATCAAGGTGAACAAAGAAGACACCACGATCATCAACGGTGCCGGGAAGCAGAACGACATCAAGGGACGGATCGCCCAGATCAAGGCGCAGATCGAAGAGACCACCTCGGACTACGACCGGGAGAAGCTCCAGGAACGCCTGGCGAAGCTCGCCGGCGGTGTTGCCGTCATCAATGTCGGTGCCGCCACGGAAGTCGAGCTCAAGGAAAAGAAGGCCGTTAGTACAATTTCTTTGTATCCTTTGGCAACAGCTTTTTGGGCTTCCATAAC
>CAZLDK010000116.1:0-9639 GCA_964558285.1 uncultured Spirochaetaceae bacterium
AGACGTTCCGCTCCGAGATAGGTAGGTGACCCACCGCCGATGTAGACGGTAGAAAGCCGTTCTCCCCCGAGTGATGCTTCGGCTTCCGCCAGGAGTGCTTCGACGAGAGCGTCGGCTACCCGGCCCCGGCGTCCCGGGGTAACGGTTTCGGAATAGAAGTCACAGTAGTCACACCGTATCGGACAGAGGGGAATATGAACGTAGACGGAGAGCTCAGAGACGTCCAAACCGGCCTAGAGGCCAGAGGCGGAAAAAGACGCGCCCGTGGAGCTCTTCGAGATCGATGCCACCCCAATGCCTGGAATCGAGAGTTGCCCCTCGGTTGTCCCCGGCAAGAAAGAGCTCGCCGTTGCCGAGAGACATCGGCTCCATCGTTCCAGAGAACGGATCCTCTCGTCGCCACCCGGTGGGTGGCAGGCGGCGTTCCAGCTCGTAGGTAAGCCCGGTGGCCTCGAACTCGCTCCTGAACGCACCACGACCCCCTTCGCGAATGCGAAAGACATAGTCGTCCATTCTTACCTCATCCTCCGGGAGGGCGACGACCCGACGAAACACCAGCCGGGTGTCCGCGGGACTCTCCGGGGAGAAAAGCGAAACTGACTGAAAGGTTACAAATCGAAGAATACCGTCGAAGATCCGGACAACCGTTCCGTCGCCGGGGGCATAGGCCGGCACGGCGACGACCAGGTCTCCTCGGGTGGGAGTCTTCCGGTTACCCCCCAGAAGACCACCAAGAGGACCGTCGGGAAGGCGGTTGACCAAGACTCGGTCCCCAGGTTGCAGGGTCGGCGCCATTGCGGTCGACGTTATCCGATAGGATTGAAGGAAGAGCCCCCAGACAAGCTGTACCCCGATAAGCACGTAGACCACCATCAGGAGAACCCGTAACGCAGGGTGGCCCTTGCGCCGTGAGGACTTAAAGTCGGAGTAGCGTTCCCAGCGACTCGAACCAAGCATAGTTAGTGGATAGCCCCGAAACGACTCAGGGGCCAGTACCGGAACATCGCCCGACCGAGGATGTCCTCGAGAGCTACGGGACCAAATGAGCGACCGTCCCGGGAGTTGTCACGGTTGTCGCCCAAAGGCATCCGGCGTCCTTCGGGGATGTACCAGCCTTGCCGATAGACGTGATAACGACCCGCGGTCCGAGGGTCGTTGGGTTGAATCTTGTAAAGCTCCTCGGTTCTCACCTCGTCGATGTAGAAACCGTCGACGTACCGCATAGAGCGAACCCGGTCGAGGGCACCGACGTCAAGGTTAGGGGCAACCCCCGAGTCTCGCAACGCGAGGACGACTCCCGCTTCCTCCAGAAGAGCGTAGGACTCCGGGGGCACAAGCCGCCGAACCGGATAGTCGAGTCCCGTCGCCACCTGAAACTCATCCTCCGGCAGCCATCTATCGGTACCCGGAAGCTGGATGAACAGGTTGCCCTCGACGCTCCTCATCCGGTCGCCGGGCATACCTACCCCCCGCTTTATCAGGAAATGTGCCCGGGGACGCCCCTCTTCGTCACGGTCGATGTCTACCATCGACAGCGTCACCATGTAAAGAATTCGCTGAGCGATATCGAAGAGGGTTCCCCGGCCGAGGTAGGAGGGATTCTCGAAGATGATGACCTCTCCCCGCTCCGGTTCCCGAAAACCGGGAAGCTTTCCGAGACCCGGTAGCAATTCCGGACCGAATATCATCTTGTTGACAAAGATCCGGTCCTGTTCCAGGAGGGTGTCGATCATCGATCCCGAGGGGATCTGGTACGCTTGGAGGAAGTACTGGTTTATCAATAGGACGACGAAGGCAGCCCAGAGGAAGGCTTCGATCCAGTCGACGATCTGGTTCTTCTCTCTCTGCCGCTCCTTCTTCTGCGCCCGCTTTTCTCGGCGGTTGCTCAGAAAGCGTTCGGTAAACCGAACGAGGCGCTCGGCAAAGGCGGGGGACTCCTGGGACATCCACAGACGCTATCACGCCCTACGCCGCGTTGACAAGTCAAGAGAGCGATACCTATACTTCTCCCACATGAAAAACGACCGGCTTACCGATCCGGTACGCCTGAAGCCCCTCTTCGGCATGCCGCCGGCCAAATGGGTTCCCCGCGCCTACCTGGCGCTTTTGATCACGCTCCTCTTTGCCCTCTTGGTGCTACCGGGAGCTCTCTCTCACGGCTCGATTCTCGTTATCCAAAGCCTTCCGCCGGGGGCCGCCGTCGAGATCGACGGGATCTACGTCGGGGCAACCCCGGTAAAAGAGTTCGTACCCTCGGGTGATCGGGAGATACTGGTATCGATCCCCGGCTATTCGAACGAAGCGCTCCTGGTGGACGTCCCCGGCCGTCTGGTTGGGTCGCTCTTTTTCCCCCGGCACTACGAGTTACCCGTTTCGCTCTCCGTCGATCGGCCGGAGATCGTTCTCTCGACCGCCCTCGAATCCTTTACGGCATGGTCCTACACCGGAGACTCCAATTCGCAGTATCAGTTCCCCCCGGTCCTCTCCACGGCGGTCGAGGGCCTCGCGTTCCTCGGGGAGGCCCCGCCTTCGGGAGAGCTTCTTCTCCGAGGCAGCCTGGACGCAACGAGCGACGCCGTGGCCCGGGATCTGGTTTCCGCAGCCTTTCGTTCGGACGCCGGGGCCGGGGTCCCAACCGGTTCGTCGCTTGCCGATACGGCGACTGCCATTGCCGGCCTTGCCGCCTCTAGCCCCGGGATTCACTTCCTCGCCGGGTCGGTTGCCTCCGGAGGTGTCCTCGAACGCATCGTAGCAACAGAGTGGTACGCCGACAGAACCGCCGGAATCACCACGTCGCTTCTCCCCTACACCCGGGAAGGGGATGTCGACTATGCCGCCGCTGGACGCCAGGTCGAGGTGGCCGGGATGTCCTACTACGAGATACCGGCGACGGTGCTTGTGATGGGGACACTTCGCGACGATCCGACGACTGTCGGGTTGTTGGCGCCTCACACCGTCCGAATCGATTCTCACTTCGTCGCCCAGACCGAGGTGACACGGGGGCAGTATCTCGCCTTCGTCAGGGAGAACCCGGGGTGGGGTCTCGGCGCCCTCGACGCTCTGGTCCAGTCGGGGCTCGTTTCGACGGACTACTTGGCAGATTGGGTAAACAATCCCCCAACCCTCGACGACACACTGCCGGTTGTCAACGTTTCGGCTCACGCCGCCGAGGCCTACGCCGACTGGGTTACCTCCCAATTGCCGGATTCGCTATCGGGATACCGAGCCCGCCTTCCCTACGAAGCCGAATGGGAGTGGGCCGCCGAGTATACCGCGGCGGCCAACTATCCTGGAGTGTTTCTCCAGGACGGGAGGGAGGGACCCGCACCGGTGGGTAGCCTCCCCGGGGGACCGGTGCCTATCTACGATCTCTCGGGAAACGTCTGGGAGTGGAACGCGAACAGCTTTCATCGCGCGTCCTACGTGGTTGACCCGCCGCAGCATGCCCCGGCCCCCCGCATCGAGCCGGCGTCGCGTTTTACCCATCGGTCCGTCCGGGGAGGCTCCTGGGCCAATCTACCGGGAACCGTCTCCCCCACCTCCCGTGGATCCCAACCGGTCTGGTGGTCCACTCCTTACCTCGGTTTTCGATTGGTCCTGGTTGAACGGTAGTGGCAAAATCGGGAAGAAAGACCCTCGGACGCAACAAGAAGGCCTTTTTCACCTACGAGGTCGACGAGACCATCGAATGCGGTATCGAGTTAAAGGGAACCGAGGTCAAGTCGTTTCGTGGGGGGAAGTTCTCTTTCTCCGACGCCTACGTCCGGATTCTCGACGGTGAGCTCTGGATGATTGGTTTTCACATCGCCGAGTACGACCACGGCAACCTTAACAATCACGATCCCCTCCGACGTCGCCGGCTCTTGGCGCACAAACAGGAGATAAAGCGCCTCAAACGAAAGACCGACGAAAAGGGCTTCACCCTGGTACCCCTGCAGATTCATCTGAAGGAGGGCTACGTCAAGGTGGACGTCGGACTCTGCCGAGGAAAGAAAACCGTCGACAAACGGGAGAGCATCAAGAAACGGGACCAGGAACGCGATGCTCAGAGGGAGATGAGGGGGCACTGATGGGAGAACCGTCGGCAGAGCAGAGTCTCTTGGGTTTTGCAATCGAGATCGCCAGGGCCGCCGGACAGAATACGCTCCCCTACTTCGGTTTCGGGGCTAGAGACCCCCAAGTCGAGTACAAGGCGGACGCCAGCCCGGTAACCGACGCGGATCGATCCTCGGAACTCCTTATGCGAGAACAGATCCACAAACGCTTCCCCCGACACGGGATTCTCGGCGAAGAGTTCGACTCGGTGGCCGGGGAGCCCGGAGAGCCGACCTGGGTACTCGATCCAATCGACGGCACCCGAGCCTTCGTCGCCGGCGTACCCCTCTACACCGTCCTGGTGGCCCTCGTCGACGGCGAGACCCCCCGCATAGGCGTCATTCACAACCCGGCTACCGGCGAGACAGTCGCTGCCGAAGTCGGTGCCGGGTGCTATTTTAACGGCGTTCGGGTCAACCTTTCCAAAGGAGCAGCGACCCGTACCGTCTGTTGCACCGACTACGGCGACCTCGCTCGACGCCATCCGGCCTTGCTTTCCCACATTGCCGAAGCGGGTTACACCGCCAGAACCTGGGCGGATGCGTACGGCTACCTGCTCCTGGTAACCGGCAGAATAGACGCCATGATAGACCCGGTTATGAACCGGTGGGACATCGCTCCGATCTACCCCATCGTTGAAGAAGCGGGGGGGAGTATTTCCTCTCTAGAAGGAGCCCGAGAGCCCCTCGGAGCATCCGCCGTAGCCGCTATTCCGTCTCTCTACCCTACCCTCCTCCGCGCCGTTCGATCCTAAGCTCTATCCTGCCGCCACGCAGCGGCTCCGGCTGAACGACCAGGCGGTAGTCGCCCGCCCGCCGAAGATCGACGACTATCTCGGGAGCGTCTTCCGCCCGAGTTGCCGCGTGGACCAGCTCCTCTCCCTTCCGGCGATAAAGGTCCAAGAAGACGTAGCCGCCGGTCTCCGGGTTCACCGAAAAGAGATAGCTGCCGTCCTCTTCGAGCCTCAGGTCGAGAGTCCGTGCTTCCGGCGCCATGGGGTCGAATACGTGAGACGACGAGTACGGCAATTGCTCCATCTCGGGGTAGGACCCGGCGACGTCTACCGCCTCCAGCCAGAGGCGCCCGTAGTCGGTGTCGTCGAGCTCTAGTGACTCAAGGGCGTCTACGAGGTCGCGACGTTCACCTCGAGGTTCGTAGGCTTCGTCGACATGGTGAGGTTGACAGCCGAGGATCAGTAGGACTGCCCCCAGCCCAAGGAGCCATCTAGTGGCCTTCTGTACGGCGTATCTGCTCATCGATGCCAAACTAATACTATCGACGACTGCCCGCCAAGCGTTGTATACTAACCCATACGGGGGTGTACTGGTTTCGACTGAGAGTGCGGTATTGCGTTCGTTGCAGGTGGAGCGCCTACTCCTAAAAGGCAAACCTTTTAACTGCCAACGAAGCAGATTACGCTCTAGCGGCTTAGTCCGCAGCGGGTACCTGGCGCGCTGTTCCGAGAGCCAGGCCACCTGAAAGAAACCGGAACTTACCGTTACGCTCGCTTGTCGGCGTAACGGGACACCACAGACGAGCACGGACCGCTACGGTTCGTTCCTTCCCGCGTAGCGGTTCTTAAATAAGAGGGAACTAAACCTGTAGACGCGGGCGCATCGGCTCTTAGGACCCGGGTTCGACTCCCGGCACCTCCACTCCCGTACCGTTATTCCCATTCGATTGTCGAAGGCGGCTTGCTCGAGACATCGTAGACCACCCGTCCCACTTCCGGGACGCGGTTGGTTACCCGGGCGGCGATTTTCCGAAGGACCCCTGGAGGAAAGTCGTAGGCGTCCGCCGTCATGCCGTCCCGAGACGTTACCGCTCGCAGACCGGCGACGAGGCCGTATCCCCGGTCGTCGCCCCGGACACCGACACTCCGGATAGGCAGAAGGACTGCGAAGGCCTGCCAGATCTCGTCGTAGAGCCCGGCGTCCCGTATCTCTTCGAGGTAAATCTCGTCGACACTCCGGAGAATGTCGCATCGCTCCTTGGTCACTTCCCCCAGAATTCTTACTGCAAGCCCGGGCCCCGGGAACGGATGCCGGGAGACGATAGTCTTCGGGAGTCCGAGAAGAGACCCGAGGCGACGCACTTCGTCCTTGTAGAGGGAAGAGAGCGGTTCCAAGAGCTCGCCGGCGTCCCGGAGGGCCTCGATCCGTGGCGTCCGGACATTGTGGTGCGATTTGATGACCCGAGCCTTCTTTCCGACACCCTTTCCGGACTCGATAAGGTCCGTATAGAGGGTACCCTGGGCCAAGAGATAACCCGCAGAGAGTTTCTCCGAGACCTCGGAAGCCTGAATCTCGACGAAAAGATCTCCGATCCGTTTGCGCTTTTCCTCTGGGTCTTCTACCCCGGCGAGGGCGTCGAGAAAACGGGCCTCGGCGTCGACGATATAGAGCTGCTTCGCCCCGAACCTCTTGAGCGCCTCGGTAACCTCGGCGGTCTCTTTGTTCCGCATCAGCCCGGTGTCGACGTACATAAGGTGGACTCTCTCCGGGTCGAGCGAATCGAGGAGAAGCGCCGCGGCCACCGTCGAATCGACGCCACCGGAAATGAGCAGGAGGACCGGCCGGTCGCCAACCTGACGCTGGATAGCCTCCCGGGCGTCTTCCCGGTAGCGCTCCAGGTTCCACTCTTTCTTGGCGCCGCAGATAGCCACAGCAAAGTTTTCGAGAATATCCGAGCCGTGGTCGCAGTGGCTCACCTCGGGGTGGTACTGGATACCGAGAAATGGGCCCTGAGAAAAGGCAACCGTCCCGACGAGGCCGTTCTCCGATCGGGAGACGACTTCTGCCCCCGGCGGCAGACCGACGATCGAATCGCCGTGGCTCATCCAGGAAGTAAACCCGTCGGGGATGGCGTTGTAGAGTGCCGAAACGGCCTGCGGTGTCGGTACCGACGCCGCCTCGACCCGGGCGCCCTCCTCGATATACTGCCGGCTTGCTCCGTACTCCCGATGACTCCCGGCGTCGACCACTCCACCGTGGTCCTGCACCAAACGCTGCAGGCCGTAGCAGATCCCAAGAACAGGGAGTCCTCCGTCGTAGACCCGGGGGCACGGAACCGGGGCGTCGTCGTCGTGAACCGAGTGAGGAGATCCGGAAAGAACGATTCCCTTGACTCCGTCGAGATCGTCGTCGCTTAGCTCGTGGTCACCGGGAAGCACCCGGGAGAAAACACCCCGGTCTCGGATTCGGCGGCTGATGAGTTGGGTCGTTTGGCTGCCGAAGTCTAGGACGAGAATCGTGTCCATGGGTTCTTCCGGAGGATTGTGTGTTCCCGGTCGGAGCCGACCGAAATAATGTCCACCGGGGTCTCGACGTACCCTTCGATGGCCTCGACGTACTCCCGGGCGGTCTTCGGCAGATCCTCCCACCGCTTTATGTTGGTAATCGGCGTCTTCCATCCCGGGAAGGTCTCAAGGACGGGCTCGGCTTCCTCCAAATCGGTCAACCGGGCCGGGAACGCAGTTACCGTTTTTCCGCCGATTCGGTAGCCGGTGCAGGCCTGGATCTCTTCCAGGCTGTCGTAGACGTCTAGGTGGGTAAGGGTGAGGGCGTCGAAGGCGTTGCTCAGGCAGGCGTACCGCAGGGCGACGAGGTCTAGATAGCCGCAGCGGCGGGGACGTCCCGTTGTTACGCCGTACTCGTTTCCGAGCTCTCGGACCAGCTCGGTGAGTCCGTTGTGGGTCGCTTCGGGAAACTCGGTGGGAAAGGGACCGTTCCCGACCCGGGTCGAGTAGGCCTTAAACACACCCATCACCCCGTCGAGCTCCCGGGGTCCTATTCCCGCTCCTAAGGAGGCGCCGGCGGCGGCGGACATCCCCGAGGATACGAAGGGGTAGGTACCGAGGTCGAGATCGAGAAGAACCCCCTGGGCTCCTTCGAGCAGTATCCGTCGTCCCCGGCGCTCTCGCATAAAGGTGACCAGATCGACCGACATCTGTTCGAGATCCCCAAGAAAGGGATCGAGATAGTCTCGGTCCGCCTGGGGGAGGCGAGAGTACATCTTCGGGTCAAAGAGATCGGCGATACGGACACCGTCCCTAGAGGCCTTCTGGGCGTAGGCCACCCCGATTCCCCGGCCGGTAGTGCCGATCGGGAGTATCCGTTTCTCGTCCATGCTCTTGTCCATCTCGCGGTAGCGAGGAACAACGACATGGGCACGGTCGGAAATAGAGACTCGTCCTCTCCAGGAGACGCCGGCCTCTTCGAGGGTTCGGAGCTCCGAGAAGAGCGCCGCCGGATCGATGACCATACCGCTACCGAGGGCCACTTCCTTGTCGGGATAGACGACCCCGGAGGGCACCAGATGGAGCTTGTAGACCTTGTCGCCGTGGACGATGGTGTGCCCGGCGTTCGCACCGCCGGAAAAACGAACAATCAAGTCCCCCTCGGAAGCGAGGAAATCGACGATCTTCCCCTTCCCCTCGTCGCCCCATTGAGCGCCAATAACGGCAATGTTCATGGATGTGCGTCCTACTAGCGTGAATAGTTCGGAGGTTCCTGGGTGATGGCGACGTCGTGGACGTGCCCCTCCCTGAGACCCGCGGCGCTAATTCTAATAAACTTACGATACTGCCGCAACTCTTCGATAGTCTTGCAGCCGCAGTATCCCATTCCCTTCCGCAATCCGGTTACCAACTGGTGGAGGTAGGGGCGCAACTCCCCGCGGTACGGGACCCGGCCCTCTATTCCTTCGGGGACCGGTTCGTCGTTTTCCGACGCCTGGTAGCGGTCCGCGGAGCCCCTCTTCATGGCCCCGATCGAACCCATCCCCCGATAGGTCTTAAAGATCCGGCCTTCGTAGATGACCTCCCGGCCCGGAGACTCCTTCAGTCCGGCGAAGAGGTTTCCGATCATAACCGTCGTGGCGCCGATACCGATTGCCTTCGCAACGTCACCGCTGTACTTGATGCCCCCGTCGGCGATCACCGGGACACCGTGCTTATCGGCTTCCTCGACGCAGGCGGCAACGGCGCTGAACTGGGGGACACCGATACCGGCGACGATTCGTGTTGTGCAGATCGAACCGGGCCCTACCCCGACCTTGATGATGTTTGCTCCGGCGTCGATCAACCGCCGGGTTCCCTCGGCGGTGGCGACGTTCCCCCCGACCACCGGAAGCTCGTACTCTTTCGCAATCTTCGATACGCTCGAAATGACGTTTTTTGAATCCCCGTGAGCCGTATCGACGACGACGAAGTCGACCCGGCTCTCCTTGAGCAGCGGAAGCCGTATGTCGACGTCCGTCGGAGCAACCGCCGCCCCGACGAGGAGGCGGCCGTTGGGGTCGGTAGCCGCCAGTGGGAAGTCCTGATGCTTTTCGATGTCCTTGACGGTAATGAGGCCGGTCAGGCGCCCCTCTTCGTCGACGACCGGGAGCTTCTCGATCTTGTGGGTGTCGAACTTTTCTTTGGCGCTCTCGATGTTCGGCGACCCGACGACGACAATCGGATCCGGGGTCATCACGTCCCGTACCTTCAGCGAGTAGTCCCGGCAAAACCGAAGGTCCCGGCTGCCGCCCCGGCCGACGGCG
>CAZLDK010000117.1:0-9558 GCA_964558285.1 uncultured Spirochaetaceae bacterium
CGTCGTGTTGCTGTCAAGCTTTGTATTCAAGGAGCCACCCGGCCGAAGGGAGCTGGTCACCGTCGGTGCCGCCCTCATCGGTGTGGCGATCATCTTTGGAGGGTCTTGGCAGATGGAGGGGTTGCTCGGAGATGGGCTGGCCCTTTTTAGCGGCTTCAGCTTCGCCGTTATGATCGTGCTGCTCCAGCGGCAACGGACAGGATCCGCCATCCACGCCGTAATCCTCGGCAACGCAATTGTCTCTCTACTGATGATACCTTTCGGCAATGGGCTACCGGAGAGCACCAGAGGCTGGCTACTCTTGTTGGTTCTCGGTGCGGGGCAACTCGGCCTCCCCTACGTCCTCTACACCCGCGCCATCGAGTCGATCACGGCAACCGAAGCTATCATATTCAAAGGCTTAGAGCCTGTCTTGAACCCGGCGTGGGCCTTTCTGACTGTGGGCGAGGTGCCGGCTCCCCGGACATTTATTGGCGGAGCAATCGTCCTTGGGAGCATCCTCTCTCGCAATCTCTCACGTGCCTCAAGGCAGACCATGAGCGCCGATTAGCTGACCCTTTAGAGACGCAAAAAAGTGCCCCTCTATTCGTGATTCGAAGCCACCGTTGTCTATACCCCGGTACCCTGCTACGATGGGCGCCAATGTCGCAGCCCCCCCTTCCCCCAATCGATATCTACCCCGGCACCGTAGACTCCCACTTCCATCCCGCCGTGATGGCGAGCCGGGATCTTGACGTCGAATCCCTCCTGCCGGATCTTCACGCCGCGGGACTGACGGGCGCTCTGGAAATCTCGATCTCCCTAGACGATGCCGCCGAGCGTCTCGGGCGACTAAAGCGACACCCCTACCTCCGAGGGACGATGGGCTATCACCCTTCTCAGTCCGGCCTCGTCGATCTGTCCCGGGTCGAAGAAGAGCTCCCGAAGGCACTCGGGGAACCCGGTGTCGTTGCACTGGGAGAGATCGGACTCGATTGGTACCGCGACTACGCGCCACGAGGGACCCAGATCGACCTTTTTCTGCTTCAATTGGAGATAGCCGATCGCCTCGACCTTCCGGTCATTATCCACAACAGGGAAGCTACCGCAGATCTCCTCGACCTCCTTAAGGGTAGCCCGCCGCGACGGAGGAGCGTGATGCACTGTTTCTCGGAAACCTGGGAGGAGGCACGCTCCTTTCTCGACCTCAATTTCGTGGTTTCTTTTGCTGGAAACATCACCTACAAAAAGTCGGCCGGTATTCGGGAGACAGCGGCGAAGGTACCCTCGGACGCCTACCTTATCGAGACGGACTCCCCCTTTCTCGCCCCGATTCCCTACCGCGGCAGGAACAACCACCCGGGAACTCTGGGTATCGTTGCCCGAACCGTCGCCGAGGCCCGGGGAATCCTACCGGAAGAGGTGGTCTCGGACACCGCCGCAAACTATCGACACCTCGGCTTAAACCGGTAGGATTATCGGAATTGCGTCGAACTGCCGAGAGTCTCCGACGAGACTCTAGTTCTTTAGCGGAAGGGTAATCAGGACCGTCGTGCCTTTACGCGGAGCGCTCTCCACCACGATGGAACCTTCGTGGGCTTCGACTATCTGCTTTACGATAACCATCCCGAGGCCGGTCCCCGCCTCCCGGGAAGAGCTGTAGAAGGGCTCGAAGATGCGTTCGAGAACCTCTTTCGTCATCCCTTCCCCGGTGTCGGCGACCTTTAGATGGAACCAGCCGGTACTGCCGTGGGAAATGCCAACGACGATTTTTCCCCCTCTGGGCATGGCTTTTCGAGCGTTGTCTACCAGGTTTGCGAGCACTCTGAGCAAACGATTGTGGTCGAGTAGGACCAACTCTTCCACATCGCAGGACGTCTCTAGAGACACACCCTTGCTCCGTAGTCGTTCCCGGACCCGCTCTTCGAGGTCTCGCAAGAGCGCGGAGAGAGCGACGACGGTTACGTCGAGGCGGATCTCCCCCCGGCTGTAGTCGAGAAGCTCCGAAGCCAGGTCGTTCAACCGGTCGGACTCCCGCACGATGTTCTGGGCGTATTTGGCGACGAGCTCTTCGTTTTCGGGACGTACCTGGATCAGTTCTCCGTACCCCCGAAGGATGGACAGCGGATTCCGGATATCGTGAAGAATCATCGACGAGAACTTCCCCAGGTTGGAGAGCCGCTCGGCGCGGAGCAGCTCCTCCTGCGCTTCCTGGAGGTTCCGGTAGGCTTCTTCGAGCTGCCGGTTTCGACTTCTAAGGCGTTCGACGTAGCTCTGGTTGCTCTTCCGGACCATCGCCGAAAGCGATCGGGTAACCGAAAGGGCGACCGACGGACTCTCGGTCAAGACATCGTGGAACTGCTCCCGAGTAAGGGAGAGCATGTGACCGGCGGTCCGGGCTATAACGCTCGCGCTCCGGGGCTCCTCGTCGACAAGTGCCATCTCCCCGAAGAGATGCCCCGGACCGTGAACGGCGAGAAGGTCGCCGGTCCCCTTATCGTAGCTCTGCCATACCTCGACTTGGCCCGACAGGACAATGAAGAACTTATCCCCCGGTGTTCCTTCCTGGACGATGACGTCTCCCGGGCGAAACTCGGTCTCTTCGCAGAGCTCCGCGATGCGTTGGATTTCGTGGTCTTTGAGGTCGCGGAAAAAATAGACGTTTCGCAGGAACTCAAAGTGGTTAGTCATTACGCGGTTCCACAAAAAAGCCCTCTCCGATGAGAGGGCTTCTTCTATTAGTGTTAAGCTCCTACCAGGAGTCGACCATGTCGTCTACGTCCCGAGACTGTTCGCTGAACAGGTCGGAAAGCACCCGAAGGTCGTCAAAGTAGACGTAGTACTGACCGTAGGTTTCAAGAAGGTCGGGCTCGATAAGAAAGCCGACGATCTGGATACCAGTTCGGTGCAGATAGTGCGTGTCGCGCTGATTAATACTCGGGGGAACCGCAACCGTCAACTGTTTCCACCCCGAGAAGTTCAGCCGCCCCATATAGAGCTGTTGCTGTCCCCCGAACTGGTCCCGAAGAACCACGTAGAGTCGATGGTTGAAGTTTCGACCGACTACCCAGACCGAGATGGTCTTCGCGATTCCGGGAACCGCCAGGGGCCGCCGAGCCTGGACGAATAACCAGGTGTCGCTCCGAGGGGGGAAGAACTCGGTCTTCACCCCCAGGACGTACCGGTCTTGGGGTGTTATTCCAGCCTCTTCCTCAGCCGGAATAGGTTCTTTGCCCCGGGGTGCACCTTCGAGACGCTGGTGGATAATGACTCCCTGGTCGCTGGGAATATAGACGTTCCAGAAGCCCGGATCCTCGAATCGGGAGACCGAGACTTGCTGCAGAGCCTGTTGTGCCGTATCCCGGCCCAGGTCGGCAGGGTCGATCTCGTTCTGAGCGAGAACCGGAGCTAGGGAAATCCCAATCAAAAGAAGTACCAGAAGATATCGTCGCATTACTCGCCACCTCCCCAGAGTTGATCAACGTACTCCGGATCGGCGAGGAGCTCGCCATCGAAGGGATCGTCGAAGGTATCAGTGAAAACCTTTAAGTTATCGAGATAGACGTAGAACTGGTCCACCCGCTCCTCAGGACGCGTCCAGAGGACCAGCTTGACCAGCTCGAGCCCCTGGCGTTGAGGGACGTAGGTCACCTCCTGCGGAATGTAGGTCGGTATATCCATCTTGATGTTGTGCCACCCGCGGAATCCGATCTCTCCGAAATGGAGGGTGTGGGTAATGCCGCGATGGTCCCGGAGTATTACCTCGATATAGTAGCTGCGGTTGGAACCCCATACCCACATATCCAGGTTTCGTACCCGACCCGGAAGGGGGATAGCGCGGGGTACCATCTCTCCGTCGTCGCCTTCTTCGGCCGGCACAATCTCTAAGTAGTTGTAGCCTCGGCGGTTGAAAGCCGCACGGATACCGAGGGAGCGAAGCTCCTGATCCTCTGGCGGCCGTCGGTAGACAGCTTCGGGCCACGCCTCGACCAGCTGATACTCTAGAGGATACGCGTCCTCGTTGATGAACTTGCTCCCTATAACCATCCACTGGCTGGTTTCCGGATCGTCGAAGTTGTCGAGCATAATAGACTCGAAATTCTGCGGACGATCCGCGGCCTGCCCGAAGACTGGGGAGGCAAGGAGAAACGCAAGTAGCACGAGGCCAAGGGCCTTCAAGCTTCCTTGTATCATTCTCCACTCCTTTGTTTCATAAGTCAAAAGATTCCAAAATGATCTCAGCCGAATTATATTTGCACGAGTTTGCTTTGTCAAATGGTCCTCCGAGGCTTTTCGCCGTATCTCTATAATCGGCGCCTCGAGTCATTTGTTTATTCACTCGACACTTGTCCCTCATTGGCCCCCGGGGATCGGGTCACGAACAGTGCGGAGGCTACTAAAACCAATTCTTCGCCCTGTTGGCCCTCCACGGCGTCTATCCCTCGACGGAGCGCCCCGAAGTAGTCCCGTTCAACACTACCGATTACGAGCTGCCTATAGCCCTCCCCAGGGCCGAGGTCTTCTGCGATCGCCGATCCTCCTCGGGACGAGACCAGGTCGAGGGCAAAAGGAGTATTCCCCCGGAGAAAAATGGCCCACAGATAGTCCCCGTCCCCGAGGGAGAGGACGTCTTGCCGAATCGTCTCCCGATCCGGGGGGCGGGAATAGACGAAGCGGCTGTCTATGGTCCCCGACGAGAGCGCCTCGTCGAAGGCTTCGATCTCTCGCATCGCTTCGTCGTTAGCGGCCTCCGCGAAGAGCGCGACCGAAACCCCGGTCTCCTGGAGGTGGCTTTCGGCGGCCCTCCCCGCCTCTCGGAACGCCGCGATTCGCTCGAAGCGTACCGATAGCAGGTTCGGCCGTCTTTCCTCGGTCGTCGACAGAAGCAAGAAGGGTAGATTCGGGTACCGGTCGGCGAGAGACGGAGCTTCGTTGTAAAGAAGCGGCGTAAGGATAACCCCCGCCCTCGGCGCATCGGCCGCTAGAACGGAGTCGATTCGGCTTCCCCAATCTTCCTGAGTCCCGAGTGGCGGCGCCCGACGGAGAGAGCTATCAGTTGCCGCCATCATCGCCTCCACGTCGAAGACGGTTTCGAATAGCGGATCGGAGACAAGAAGATAGTCGTAGCCACAGCCGGTCAAGACGGACACCGCGAGCCAAGAGGCGACGATGACGGCGGCGGAACCTCTGGTCACAACCCCTGGCCCGGAAGGTATATCATTCGGAGAAACCAGTACCCGGTAAGCCCGGCGACGAACAGAAAGAGACCAACCAGGTAAGCGATGGGATGAAACTTGAGCTCGTGGAGGGTCCCGGCTATAGAGAGTATCCAGGGGAGCAAGACCAGTAGTGCGAGATACGCGTAGCGTAACGGTTTCCCTTCCCGTGCCCAGGAAGCAATTAGCAGGGGAATAAACCCGATTATCAGCGACCGAGCCATCGGCAACAAAAACAGCTCGTAGCCGTCGAGTATTCCCCGGGTGCCGATAACACGGGCGAGGATATCGACAACGAAGAAGCCGCCCAGAAACGCTGAGGCGGCGACGACGCTTCCTCGGTCGTCGGTATGCCCCTTACGGAAGTCCCAGACAACGAACGCCAGTGTCCCGAGAAACGCCGGCATGAGAAACTCGACAAGGGATATCCGAACCCAGAGGGACCATCCGGAGTAGACGACCGGTATCGATGAAGAAAAGAGAACCATCAACGGAACGATGACAACTCCGGAAACGACCCCCCGGATGCCTGGAAGCACAAGGCTCCGGACGTGGGTGTCCTGGAAGAAGGCAGCGATAAGAAAGGCAGTTACCAGAGGCGAAGACAACAGATAGAGTGCCATGAGACGCCAAAAGCTATCACTACCATTCCCGGCTTGCAAGTACGTCGGTTACCGAGAGGGTCGCGCCCTTGACACCAGAGTTTCGGCTCCCTACTCTCCTTTGAACCATGGGTCTCGGCGTCGTCACTTATCAGGAGTTTACCTTCGGTTCCCCGGGTTCCGGCCTCGTCCTCGACAGTGGCCGAGACTTCGGTCCGATTACCGTGAGGTACGAAACCTACGGCACGCTCAACGCTGCAAGAGACAACGCAATTCTCGTCGTACACGCCTTCTCCGGGGACGCGCATGCCGCGGGGTACCACTCTATCGACGACACCCACCCCGGTTGGTGGGACGACATGATCGGCCCCGGCAAGGCCTTCGACACGGATCGTTACTGCGTAATCTGCTCTAACGTTCTCGCCGGATGCCAGGGCACCACCGGACCGGGATCCATCAATCCAGACACCGGAGAGCCCTACGCGATCGATTTTCCCGTGGTAACGATCCACGATATGGTCCAAGTCCAAGTAAAGCTGATCGATCACCTCAAGATCGATAAGCTCCTGGCTGTGGCCGGGGGGTCGATGGGGGGGATGCAGGCCCTCGAATGGGCCGTCGGCTTCCCCGACCGCCTCCGGGCCGCCCTGGTCTTGGCCTCCACCACCCGGCTGACGGCCCAGGGTATTGCCTTCAACGCCGTGGGCCGAAACGCGATTACCTCGGACCCCCGGTGGAACGAAGGGCGCTACTACGACGGCGAGGTTCCTTCCCGGGGACTTGCAATCGCCCGGATGGTCGGGCACATCACCTACCTCTCCGACGAGTCGATGGGAATGAAGTTCGGCCGGAAGCTTCAGGAAAGGGCCCGGTACGAGTTCGATTTTACCGACCAATTTGCAGTCGAAAGCTACCTGGAGTATCAGGGTCAGAAGTTCGTCGACCGCTTCGACGCCAACTCCTATATCTACCTTTCTAAGGCGATGGACTACTTCGACCTGAGCGAGCGCTACGGGGGCCTCGACGCCGCCTTCAGCCGGGCCCGGTGTCGCTTTTTGGTCGTGTCGTTCAGCTCGGATTGGCTCTACCCGCCGTATCAGTCCAAAGAGATGGTATTCTCGATGATGAAGAACGATATAGATGTCTCCTACACCGAGCTATCGAGCCCCTACGGACACGACTCTTTCCTATTGGAGACTGGACGCCAGGAGGGCGTTATCAGGGCGTTCCTGGAGACCACCTATGACCAATTCTGAACGGCTCCACGGCGACTACGACACCATTGTCTCCCTCGTGGAGCCCGGTTCCACCGCCTTAGATCTCGGGTGCGGCGACGGCGAGCTGCTCCAGCGCCTCAAAGCCGAGCGAAACGTCCACGGCCGGGGCGTCGATATCGAAGAGGCTATGATCCTTAAATGCATCGACCGGGGGATAAGCGTCTTCCAGGGTGACCTCGACGAGGGGCTGAAGGACTACGGAAGCGGAAGCTACGACTACGTAATCCTTAACCAGACACTGCAAATGATCCACCGACCGGTGATGCTCCTTAAGGAGATGCTTCGGGTCGGCAGAAGGGTTATCGTGAACTTTCCGAACTTCGGCTACGTCCTCAATCGAATCCAACTCGGCGTCGGCGGCCGAATGCCGGTAAACAAGCACATTCCCTTCCAGTGGCACGACACGCCAAACATACATTTCTGCACCCGGCGGGATTTCGTCGAGCTCTGCAGAGAGCTCTCTGTGGATATTCTGGAGGAGATAGCGTTGCGTCACGGCCGAGTCCTCCGGGTCCCGGGGCGAAACGTTTTTGCAACTGAGATCCTAATCGTACTCCGGGGGGAACAGGGCTAGATGAGAGCCTCGAGGTCGTATCGGTCCCTCGCCAACCAGCCGTGTTTTCGGCAGTCCTCGGCCAGACGCTTAAAGGTGTAGCGAGAGTCGTCGTCCGACGCGACGGACTCCAGGGCCACATAGCGTTCGGCTACGGCTTCCTCTCTCCGGAGTATCATTTGGAGAAAGTCCCGGTACGCCATTTTCGCGTCGAAGGCGTACTCAACCTCCGAGAAGGAGTCAGGAAGGCCGGACACTTTTTCCGCCGGGAAGAGATCGGCTATACTGGAGCTCTCGAGGATCTCTGAGACGGTTTTAATGTGGGACTTTACGTCCGCTTCGAGGGTGAGCAACAGCTTCTTGAGCCCAAAGTGATCGGTGATATCGGCGTAGATCTGGTAGGTATTCAGGCTCTCTTCCTCGAGTTGTCTGACGCTTTGAAGCAGAATGATAACCGGTTCCATAAGGTACCTGGGTATAATATGCCATAATCAAGGCGAGTTCTACCGTTTGACTCTGTCGTCGCCGAATGATACATTGCGAAATTCCTAGGCCGTTGGCAAAACGCTATAAGGAGGCATATTGGCTAACAAGGAACTGCGTACCAACGATGCAATTCGGGTGCGGGAGGTCCGCTTAATCGACGAAGAGGGCGGACAAAAGGGTATAGTACCCACCGTCGAGGCTCTCCAGATGGCCCGAGATCGGGGCGTCGATTTGGTGGAAGTTGCTCCCCAGGCACGTCCCCCCGTCTGCAAATTACTGGATTACGGCAAGTACAAGTTTGAGCTGGAGAAGCGAAACCGAGAATCGAAGCGAAAGCAGAAGCAGCTAAAGCTCAAAGAGATTCGGATGCAGCCCAAGATTGAGGAGCACGATCTTCAGTTCAAGACAAAGCACATCCAGGAGTTTCTGGATGAAGGAAGCAAGGTCAAGGTAACGATCCGCTTTCGAGGAAGAGAGATGGCCCACACCGAGCTCGGTCGGGTTGTCCTCGACAAAGTACTCGAGATGCTGGATCCCACCGTCCATGTCGATCGGGCGCCCATCATGGAGGGTCGGTTTATGTCGATGATCCTGAGCCCCGGCGCGAAGAAGGCGACGGCGAAAGAGACGGAGCCGCAACCGGAGCCCGAAGAAGCGTAACGAACAACTGATCGGATAGAGGAGCACACGATGCCCAAGATGAAGACGCGAAAGAGCGCCGCAAAGCGGTATAAGCTGACCGCAAACGGCAAAGTAAAGTACAAGAAACAGGGCCTACGCCACATACTGACCAAGAAGAGCACGAAGCGAAAACGATCCCTCCGCCACCCAGACATTCTGAGCAAGGCAGAGACCGAGCGCGCGCGTAAGCTCCTCCCCTACGGATAGGCCCAAGGATTAGGAGAGACAGATGCCACGTGCAGTAGACGGAAGTAGAAGAAAAAACCGCCGGAAGAAGATTCTTAAAGACGCGAAGGGCTTTTGGGGACGGAGAAGCAAGCTGTTCCGAACCGCCAAGGACGCGGTCGCCAAGAGTCAGAGTTACGCCTACCGAGACCGAAAAACCAAGAAGCGGGATTTCCGTTCCCTCTGGATAACAAGAATTTCGGCGGCGACCAAAAGCCACGGTATGAACTACTCTCAGTTCATCCATGGTCTGAACAAGGCAGAAGTAACGATGAACCGTAAGGCTCTTTCTAATCTGGCCATCGAGGATCCCAAAGCCTTCGAGGCCCTGGTAGACAAGGCCAAGAGCGTCCTGTAAACGCAAGCATGATCACCCTCGAGCAGATACGACTCCTCGAAGAGCGGGTCCGCCGTGCCGTCGACCGAATATCCGGACTCCAGGGCGAGAACCGAGAGCTGCGGACAAAGACCGCGCAGTACGAAAGACGGGTGTCGGAGTTAGAGGCTAGGATCGACCGCTTTACCAAGGACCAGACCCA
>CAZLDK010000118.1:0-9493 GCA_964558285.1 uncultured Spirochaetaceae bacterium
TCCTGCGGGAAGGCGACGAGCTGAATGTCGATGAGGTCCTTGAACTGCCGCCGTACCTCGACAAGCCCCTCGACGGTTCGAAGCTGCGGATCGCTCACGTCGACGTGGGATCGAATCGCCTGGATTCCCTGGGAGAAGGCGTGCCGGCAGTAGGCGCCGGCCCTCTCTACGATATCCCCGACCGAGAGTCCGTCGGCCTTGTAGCGCCCCCAGTTGTCGATGCCCTCCCTCAAAGTCCCGGTTTGATTGGGAATGCGGGTCCAGACCGAATCGAGGTGAAAGTGCGCGTCGACGAAGGGCGGTGCGACCAGGCGGCCACCACCGTCGATGACCTCGGCCGGCGGTGGGGTTCCGGGCCCGGTCTCGGGACCGGTCGCCGGGTCGATTGCCGCCGGGGTAACCGATACAATCTTTCCGTCCCGAACCCCTAGGTCCACGGGGTGACCGTGGACCGGGGTTACGACGTTTCTTAAAAGGAGATCAAGCGGTTGTGGCATGGTCCTGAGGGGCGCCGACCGCTTTGAGGATGAGGTCGACGATGATGTAGATAATCGCCGCAGAGATAATGCCGTTGATGGGAGGGATCCCCGGCGAAAAGAAGGCTATTGCCGAGGCGGCGACGTAGGCCACAAGACCGGCGAAATTGAACTTTCTCAAGCGGATCTCCGAAAGCTTGGGGTACTTTCCCCGGTGCTTAAAGAAGAAGTCCGCCATGATAACGCCCCCGATCGGCGGAATAAAGGTTCCGAGGAGTACGAGGTAGGGAACCAGCCAATCGTAGAAGCCGAAGATGGCCAGGATGGTGCCGATCGCGGCACCGACGATGGTCAGAAGCTTCCGGTTTTCCGACCGGATAAGGTTACACCCGGCTACCGAGAAGTTGTAGACCGTGTTGTCCTGGGTGGTCCAGATATTGAGAAAGAGCATCAGGATTCCCGCGAGGAGGAGCCCCTGGAAGGTCAGGACGTTTACGATGTCCGGCTCTTGGTAGACGATGGCGCCGTATGCACCGGCGAAAACCATCAACCCGTTCCCGATAAAGAAGGCGAAGAGGCTTGCGAGAACCGCGATCTTTGCCGACCGGGCGAACCGGGTCCAGTTGGTAGCCTGGGTGCCGCCGCTGACGAAGGTCCCGAAGACAATCGTTATCGCCGCCCCAAGGGTCATGCTCTCCGAGGGGCTAATGGCCGTGAGTCCCGCCAGCCCGCCCGCATCCCGGGAGGCGATCACGAAACTCCAGATAATCAGAATGGTCATCAAGGGAACCGAGAAGATCGACAGCTTCTCGAGGCCCCGGTAGCCGACGTAGGCGGTCCAGGAGAAGGCGAACCCGAAGAGAATCATCAGCGGGATGGTCCAACCGGCGGGCAGATCAAGGAGTTGGGTAAAGACCAGGGCGATGGTCGCGGTTCCCCAGGCGTACCACCCGACCTGGGTAAACCCGAGGGCGAAGTCGGGCCACTTGCTACCCCAGTCCCCAAAGCTGAAGCGGGCGAGGAGCACCGAGTTCAGGCCGGTCCGGAAGGCTATTAGCCCGAGGATGGCGACGTAGGCTCCGAGGAGCAAGTTGCCAAGGACAATGATGCCCAAGAGGTCCCAGAAGGGAAAGGCGACCCCGAGGCTCCCTCCGCCCCACATGGTGGCGGTAAAGAAGGTGAAGCCCAGCAAGATGACAGAGGTCGACCAGAGACTCTTGCGAGATTCCATCGGAACTTCGGAAAGGGGAAAGTCCTCCTTCCGTTCGACGGCCAGACTTTTCGGCGCATCACTCATACGTGCGTCCTCCCTGAATAAACTTTCCGGGGAGTGTATACACATTCACAGAAGCTGCCAAGAGTGACTACCTATGCGCGATTGCTTATGTGGTTGGAACTAACCCAGCCAGTCCCGGAATGCATCTTCGAGGGTCCGAACCACGATGGGCTTGGAGATATAGTCGTCCATGCCGGCGTCGAGGCAGCGTTCCCTCTCCCCGGCAACGACCCCGGCGGTCAGCGCCAGGATTGGTGTCTTCGGAGAGATCCCGCCGAAGCTGGCCCCGATCGGGTTGGCCGCTGAGGCCGTCTTACCTTCTGTCGCCTCCCACCGCCGGATTTCCCGGGCGGCGGCGTAGCCGTCGAGCCTCGGCATCTGGATGTCCATCAACACAAGGTCCGGATTCTCACTCTGGAACAACGCCACTGCCTCTTCCCCGTCGGTCGCCGTTACCACCCGAGCTTGGGGAAGAATGCGCTTGATCATCGTCTCCGCCACGAGAGAGTTCATTCGCTCGTCCTCGGCGACAAGAATGACCGGATCGCGAAGCCTCGGGCCCGTGGACGGCGGCTCTTCCGGGGCCGAGGCGGGGGAAGCCGAAACCGGGGGCGTCCCGGGCTCTGCGCTGCCTATCGGGACGTCGATGACAAAGCTAAAGACACTCCCCTTGCCGACTGTACTCTCGAGGTGGAGGCAGTCTCCCATCTGATCGACGATCCGGTTCGATATTGCGAGGCCGAGGCCGGTGCCGCCGAACTTCCGGGTGGCGGAAGGGTCCGCCTGGGTAAAGGAATCGAAGATAGTCTGTTGATGCTCCGGCGCGATGCCGATACCGGTGTCTCGGACGGAAAACTCCAGCCTGACGCCCTTTCGGGTCCGCTTTTTCAAGTCGGTCTTGAGCTCGATCTCCCCCTCTTCGGTAAACTTGACCGCGTTCCCGAGGAGGTTGACCAGGACCTGGGTCAGGCGCACCGGGTCGATCTCGACGAAGCGGGGCATCGACGAATCGACCCTGGACAGCAGCCGGAGCCCCTTCTTCTCGGCGACGAACCGGACCGTCTTAACCGCGTTCTCCAGGAGCGTCGGCAGGTCGACGGAGCGAGGGTCCAGGTCCATTCGCCCGGCCTCTATTTTGGAGAAGTCGAGAATATCGTTGATGAGCGCCATGAGCGTATCCGCCGAAGTGTGGATGTTCTCGACGTAGGAGCGGTACGTCGGGGGTAGGTCGCTCTCGAGAAGGAGATCGCTAAAGCCGACGATGCCGTTTAGCGGCGTCCGCAGCTCGTGGGACATGTTAGCCAGAAAACTGCTCTTCGCCCGGCTCGCCTCCAGGGCCGCTTCCTCGCGCTCGATTCGCTCGGTTACGTCCCGGGCCGCGGCGTAGACGGTGGTTCCCTCGGGGTGGGAACGCCACTCAATCCACCGGTAACTCCCGTCGGCGGCACGGAAGCGGTTTACAAAGTTGATGATCTCTTTTTGCTCCCCGAGGGCCTCCATCGCCTCAAGCGTCGCGTCGACGTCTTCGGGGTGGACGAAGTCGAGAAAGGGGCGTCCCTCGAGATCGGCGATCGAGTACCCGAGAATCTGCTCCCAGGCGGCGTTCAGGCGTTGAAAACGCCCGTCGGTGTCGGCGATGGCCAGAAGGTCCAAGGAGACGGTAAAGAAGCGCTCGAGCTCCGCGGTCTTTGCCGCCAAGGACTCTTCGATGCGCTTCCGGCCGGTTATGTCCTCGAAGACCGTCGCGAAGTATCGGGGCATCGGGCTGTAGGCGGTTACCGAGAACCAGCGATCGATCTCCCGAGAGAAACTCTCGAACTGAATGGCCTCGCCGGTAAGAGCGACCCGTCCGTACCGACCAATCCAGTCGGCGGGATCCGATTCGGTTCCGGGCACGAGCGCCCGGACCGATTGCCCGATAGCTGTCTCCCGGGTCAGACCGGTCATCTCTTCGAAGGCAGGGTTTGCCTCGAGAAAAACGTAGTCTACCGGGGTCCCCTCGCCGTCGGTTACCACCTCGTGGAGGGCGAAGCCGGCGGACATGTTCTCGAAGAGACTCCGATACTTCGCCTCACTTTTCTCCAGCGCATCCTGCGCGACCTTTTCCCGAGTAATATCCTTGACGTGCTCGACGAAGCCTCCGACGGTGCCGTCACCGTTAAGCAAGGGATGCACCGTCAGTTGAATCCGCAATCTGTTTCCGCTTCGGTCGAGGACGTCTATGTCTTCGGACTCGGCCCGGCCGCTCTTCCGAGCGTCCGCCACCGGACACCCTTCGCAGGGCTCAGATAGCCCGCGGAAGGCTTCGAAGCAGTGGGTCCCGACGACCGTGCCGGTGTCACCGTACCGGTCCTCCATCCAGTGATTCATCCTGAGGACATTCATATCCGCGTCGAGAATGCTGATGCCGTCTTGCATCCCGTCGAAGACGCTCTCGAGGAGCGCGTGGCTCTCTTCGAGGGCCGCCTCGGCGCGCTTTCGGGCGGATATGTTGATGTGGGTACCGAAGGCCCGCAGGGGAGCGCCGTCTTCGGAGCGGGTGACGACCTGCCCGCGGTCGTGGATCCAGACCCAGTGGCCCTCCTTGTGGCGCATTCGCAACTCGCACTCGTACCGCTCGGTTTCCCCGGAGAAGTGTCGCCCCAAGGCTTCTCCGGCACGAGCAAGGTCTTCGGTGTGGGTAAGGCTCTCCCAGGTTTCGATAGTTGTCGGACCGAGCTCCTCCAGGGAGTACCCGAGCATCTCGGCCCAGCCCTGGTCGAAGAACGTTTCGCCGGTTGCGACATTCCACTCCCAGGTTCCGGCCCCGGTTCCGTCCAGGGTCGCCAGGAGCCGCTCGTTTGCCTCCCGAACCTCCGTCTCGAGGGACAGCCGCCGCAGCGCAGCGCCGATCGAGCTCGAAAAAGTCTTGACCAGCTCGACGGCGGTCTCGTCCCAGTCGAGCTTCTCTTGGGCGGCGAATCCGACGAAGCCGTAGAGCTCTCCGGGAGCTGAGTGGACGGCAGCCAAGACGGCGGCCTCGACGTTCTGGGCTTCCAGTCCCTCTCGCTCTCGGTCGTGGCGACCTCGAAGCGACGACAAGTCGGGAAGCACCATTACTCCCTCGTCGACGAGTAGTCGCTGCCAGGGCGCCTGACTGCCGTTCTTGGGCGCCTCGAGAACCGGCTCCAGCGCTGGGAGGGCGCCGGTGTGCCACTGGTAGATCCCCGCCGGGATGGGGGCCGTCGCGTCGACCATGCGGAGAAAGGCCCTGTCTGCACCGAGGGTTTCTCCGAGGCGGCCGAGGACCTCGACGACGTCCGCCTCGAGTTGCCCCGGGGTAGTCGCCCGGAGGAAGGCCGAGCTTGCTTCGGTAAGGATCCGCTCGAGGCGCCCGAAGCGGAGAATCCGATCCTTGGCCCTCTGACTCTCGGTTATATCCACCCCGACACAAACCACGCGTTCGACCGTTCCGTCGGCACCGATCTGCGGCGTCTTGGAAATCGAAAGCAACCGACGGTTGCCGTCCGGGTCGACGAGCCACTCCTCGGTACTCAGGGGCTCCCCGGATTCGAAGACCAGGCGATTACCCGCCCGGCAGGTTGCGACGGCTTCGTCGGGGAGAATCTCCGACATCCGCCTGAAAGAAGCTTCCTCCGGCGTCAATCCGACAAACTCGGCGTGGGCGCGGTTGACGTCCCCGTAGGTCTCCTCGTCGGTAAGGTACCAGACCTGAGCTTCGGTGGTGTCGAGGAGGGCTGTCATCTCTCGTCCTTGCTCGGCAAGCTCGACCTCGGCGACCCGGTGTTGCAGGAGCCCCGATGCGGCCGACAAGAAATCGCTCAAGAGTTGAATCTCTGGGAGCTCCGAACGGTTGCGGAGAATCAGGTGGACCGAGGCTAGGAGTCGGCCCTTCGACAGTAGCCCTGCCGAATAGACAGCCCCGACACCCAGCATCCCTTCCAGGAGGCGCGCGACCCTTCCAGAGAGCACGCCGTCCGAGAGTGCCTGGAGGCCGTCGTCTACCCGGTTGAGGCCTTCTCGGCTGTAGATGGCGCGAAACGCAGGCAAGATATCCAGAGTCTTCCCGACAGGGTCGAAGCCAAGAGCGGAGACGATCCGACCGAAGAAGCCGCTTGAGATTCCGTCGATGGATTCTACCCGAGCGGTTCTCCGTCGTTCGTCGATGCTGTTGACGATTACGACCGAATCGGGGACCACGGCGGAGAGGGCCTCACCGAGGCGGCGAAAGTAGGACTCGTCGTCGGGAGCACGGCTCAGCGCAGCGAGGTAGCGGAGAGAAGCTGCCTCGGTAGCTCTTGATTGTGCGAAACTTTGGTTCATGCGTTCTTACCTATGACTATATTATATCAAACTTCACCAAAATATCAATATAGATTTTAAAAGCCGTTAAGTCTAAAAAAGGCCTCCGACTATCCGGGGTAGGTGATTGATGGGTAGAATCGATGAAGCTATGCGAATAACAAAAGTAGAAACCCTCCGGTGGCCCGAGCTCCCCCGGATCGTGGTCGTCCGGGTCCAAGACGAGAGCGGCCTCGTCGGCCTCGGGGAGAGCGTCGACAAGGTCCCCGGTACGGAGGCGGCGATCCACGGCACCGTCGGCCCCCTGGTCCTCGGCCAGGAGGCCGGCGACATAGAGGGCGTCTGGCGCTTCGTCATGGACAACATCATGTACCACGGCTACGCCGGCGCCGAGGTTCGTGCGCTATCGGCGGTGGAGATTGCCCTCTGGGACCTTCTCGGCAAGCGCCTCGGCGCCCCGCTTTATCAACTTCTCGGGGGAAAGTGCCGGGACCGGGTTCCGACCTACAACACCTGCATCGGAACCCCGGCCCTCCCGGACTACGAGGCCTGGCACGACAAGCCCGGCGCCCTCGCCGTCAGCCTTCTGTCCGACGGCATCAACCGAATGAAGATCTGGCCCTTCGACCGCTTCAGCGAGGTCTCCGGGGGACACTACATCTCTCCCGGGGAGATCGAAGAGGGGCTTTCCCCGATACGAAAGATCAGGGACCGGGTCGGCCTCGACATGGAGATCGGGATCGAGATGCACTTCCGGTGGACCCGCGGCGCCGCGGAGCGGATAACCCGGGCCCTCGAGCCCTACTCTATTCTCTTCGTCGAAGACCCGATTGCCGCGGTACACCCGGCGGAAATAAAGGAGCTCTCCCGGAGCACCTCGATCCCCTTAGTCGGGTCGGAGCTCTTGATGACGAGGTGGCAGTACCGCGACTGGCTCGCCGCCGGAACCACCCAGATCGTAATGACCGACCCCCTCTGGAACGGCGGTATCGCCGAGACCCGGCGAATTGCCAATCTCGCCGAGGCCTACGGCACGCCGATCGTCCTCCACAACGTCGCGAGTCCCATCTGCCACGCCGCCTGTATGCACCTCGGGGCCCATCTGCCCAACCTGCTCTTCAGCGAGTCGGTCCGGGCCTTCTACCGGACCTACTTTGGAACCATGTCCGGGTGGGAGCCGACGGTCGACCGGGGAACCCTCGATATCCCCGAAGGACCGGGGCTCGGGGTCGAGCTCCTTCCAGAGATGCTCGACCGCCCGGATGTACTGCGCCGGGTTTCCGAAGGGCCCGGGAAGGCCGAGGGGCGCCGGGCGATGGGGGACCACTGGGCGGTGGAAGAGATCCGATAGCCGAGGCGGGAACCCGCGGCCACGGCGGCCGGGAAACCCGAGGCCCCCGGCGCCGGCCGCTGGAGTAACCACTTTGGTCTATTCAAGGCGCCCCGACGGCTACGTATCGTTAAGATGTGAAAACCCGGAACCGCGATATCGTCTCGATCCTCAACGAAATAGCCGACCTTCTCGACATCCAGGGGGCCAACTCATTCAGGGTTCGCTCCTACCGTAACGCAGCTCGGACCGTCGAAGACTTGGACCGGGAGGTAAGCGACCTCGTAGAAGAGGGGCAGGATCTCTCGGAGCTCCCGGATATCGGGGGTAGCATTGCCGAGAAGCTCAAAGAGATAGTCGAAACCGGGCGCCTCGAGCAGCTCGACGAACTCAAAGAAGAGATGGACGAAGATGTGACCGAGCTCCTCCGGATAGAGAACCTCGGCCCGGCCCGGGCCGGGACCCTCTACCGGGAGCTCGGAATCAGCGACGCCCAAGGTGTTGTCGAGGCGGCGGAGGCCGGGCGGATCGCGGAGCTCGAAGGCTTCGGCGAGAAGACCCAGGAGCAGCTCGCCGAGGACGCCCGGCGGTACGTCGAGTCGGGAACCCGGGACCGCCTCCTCCTCGGAGAAGCGGATACGGTGGTAGAGCCGCTGCTTGCGTACCTGAACGACCGCAAAAGCATCGACCGGGCGGTCGCCGCGGGGAGCTACCGGCGGCGGAAGGAGACCATCGGGGACCTCGACATCGTCGCGGTCTGCGAGGACCCGGATCGGGCCATGGAGGACTTCCTAGCCTACGACCGGGTCGACAAGGTGGTCTCCCAGGGCAGCAAGAAGTCGACGGTGGTTTTGGTATCCGGCCTTCAGGTGGACCTCCGGGCCGTCGCGGAAGAGAGCTTCGGATCGGCGCTCTACTACTTTACCGGGAGCAAGGACCACAACATCGCGACCCGGCGCCTCGCCCAGAACCGGGGGCTCAAGATCAACGAGTACGGAGTCCACGAGGGAGACAAGCGGATAGCCGGAAAGACCGAAGAGGAGGTTCTCGGCACCATCGACCTGAAGTTCATACCCCCAGAGCTCCGGGAAGACCGGGGAGAGCTCCAGGCGGCTCGGAAGGGCGAGCTCCCGGACCTCGTTGAGCTCGAAGATATGCGGGGGGATATCCACATGCACACCGCGGCCACCGACGGCAAGGCTTCAATCGAGGAGATGGCCGAGGCGGCGAAGTCTCTCGGGTACGACTACCTTGCCATCACCGACCATTCTCAGCGGGTCCGGATGGCCGGGGGCCTCGATCCCGAGGGGGTCGAAGAGCAACTCGAAAAGATCGCAGCCGCCGCCGAGAAGGTCAGCGGCATTCGCATTCTCTCGGGAATAGAGGTGGATATTCTCGAGGAGGGCAGCCTCGACCTCCCGGACGACGTCCTCGAAAAGCTCGACGTGGTCATCGGGTCGATCCACTACAACCGCAACCTCTCGGAAAAAAAGATGACAGAGCGGCTCGTAAAGGCCATCGAACACCCCCTTCTGGCGATTGTCGGGCACCCGACGGGGCGGATGATCGGCAAACGGGAGCCTTACGCCTTCGATTTTGACGCAGTTCTCGAAGCGGCGGCGCGCCACGGCGTGGTTATGGAGGTAAACGCGAATCCCGAGCGCCTCGACCTCGGGGATACCGCCGCCCGGGCGGCGAAGGAGCACGGCGTTGTCGTTTCCGTATCGACCGACGCCCACAGCCCCGGAGGCCTAAAGAATATGCGGTACGGGGTCGACACCGCCCGGCGGGGGTGGATCGAGGCGAAAGACGTCGTGAATACCCGGTCGGTCAAGGACCTGCTCAAGGCCCTCAGGAAGAGGTAATGGCATCGACTAACCACAACAAGGAACGGCCCCCGGTATCCGAGCTCTCGAAAGAGGCCGCCCAAAAGGAGGCCGAGGAGCTCCGGGAGGCCCTCGAAGCCTTCAATCGCGCCTACTACATCGACAACAACCCGGAAGTCTCCGATTCCACCTACGACCGGCTCTTCCGGCGTCTCCAAGAGATAGAAGATCGGTTCGAGGATCTTCAGGACCCCTCCTCGCCGACCCAGAGGGTCGGAGCCCC
>CAZLDK010000119.1:0-9456 GCA_964558285.1 uncultured Spirochaetaceae bacterium
GACCACGCTTCTAAAGCGCGTTGCGGCGATAAACGCCCGGATGGCGCCGGAGTAGCGCGCCTGGGGAGGTCTGGGTTCGGGCGCCGAGGCTCCCCGCCGGAAGCTGGCCCTCTACGCCCAGGACGCGGACCGTAACGTTACCGCTCGGTACACCCTGACCGTCCCCCGGCTGATTGTCGATCACCTTAACACCCGGATACAGGCCGGGACGATCGCCGGAGACGTCTACGTCGAAGCCGAAGGCTTCGAGCTGACCAGCGGCGGCACCATCGACGGGAACCTCTACTTTGCCACGGAGGAGCTCCAAGACAGCGCCGCCATCTCAGACGACGCGACGGTAACCGGCGAGACCGGTATAGAAACCGTAAACTAGACAGCCTTGGGCCCGGGGTAGTTGCCCCGGGCTCCCTTTTCCCAGCCCCGGCGATCCGGTACGATGCTTCCGGTCATGTCTACCGGCGACAGAACGGCTCCATCACCGAAACAGATCAAGAGCGCCCTCAAACGTCAGTTCGGATTCTCTTCCTTCCGCCCGAATCAACAGGACATCGTCGAGGCGATTCTCTCCGGGAGGGACGTCTTTGCAGCCTTGCCTACAGGCGGCGGAAAATCGCTCTGCTACCAACTCCCGGCGCTCCTTGTCGACGGACTGACGGTGGTAGTCAGCCCCCTTATCTCGCTGATGAAGGACCAGGTGGATGCCGCGAGGGAAAACGGCATCGCGGCGGCCTTTATCAACAGCACCCTTTCCCCCTCTGCGGTGGCCCAGACCTGGAGAGACCTCTTTGCCGGCCGGGTTCGTCTTCTCTACGTGGCGCCCGAGCGCCTTGCCGCGGAGCGGTTCCGGGAAGAGCTCTCCCGAATCCGGGTAACCCTCTTCGCCGTCGACGAGGCGCACTGCATCTCCGAGTGGGGCCACGACTTCCGGCCGGACTACCGAACCTTAGGGTCCCTCAGAAACGATTTCCCGGGGGTGCCGATTGCCGCCTTTACCGCTACGGCGACTACCGAGGTGCAGGACGACGTAATCCGGCAGCTCGGCCTCGGCGACCCCTTCGCGGTCCGGGCCAGCTTCGACCGAAAGGAGATCTCCTACGCGGTGGTGCCCAAGGGCCGGGGTCGAGGAGCGAAGAGCAGCGCCGCGGGAGAGATTCTCCAGGTCGCCCGGCGGCACGAGGGCGATCCGGGTATTGTCTACCGCTCGAGCCGGAAGCTCGTCGAGGAGACGGCCGGTTTTCTCGAGGAAGCGGGGTTTCGAGCCGTTGCCTACCACGCGGGGCTCGACGACGAGGATCGGAGGACCCGGCAGGAGGCCTTCGTCGCCGACGAAGTGGACATCGTCGTTGCCACCATCGCCTTTGGCATGGGTATCGACAAGTCGAACGTCCGGTGGATTGTCCACGGCGACCTGCCGAGGAGCATCGAGAGCTACTACCAGGAAACCGGGAGGGCGGCCCGGGACGGGGAGCCCGCGGAAACAGTTCTGTTTTACGGCCCCGGGGATATCCGGATTATCCGGTACCATATCGGGAACATCGAGGACGACGCCGAACGCGACCGGGCGGAGGAGCGCCTCCGGGAAGTGCTCCGGTACGTAGACTCCGGGGTTTGCCGCCGGAAGCTCCTCCTCGCCCACTTTAACGAGGCCCATCCGGGGGACTGCGGCAACTGCGACGTCTGTCTCGGGGCCGTCGACACCGAGGATCTCTCGGTTGCGGCTCAGAAGATTCTTTCGGCAGCGCACCGTACCGGAGAGCGTTTCGGGGGGCACCACCTGGCCGACGTCGTTACCGGAAACCCGACGGACAAGGTGCTCCAGTTCGGCCACAACCAGCTTCCGACCTACGGTGTCGGCCGGGAGCGGGAGAAGAGCTGGTGGCTCGATCTTCTCCGGGACCTCGAGTCCTCCGGGTGCATCGCCCGAATCGACGGGCAGATGTCCGGCTTCCGGATTACCCCCGAGGGAAGACAGGTCCTCTACGGCAAACAGCCCTTTTGGTCGGTCAAGCGGAGCACTCCGTCGAAGAGCGACCTTCGGGGTGCCGCCGCCGGGGCTACACCCGGCGCCGTTGGCCCCGACGTCCCGGAGACAGCGGCGCTCCATTCCCGCCGGGTGGCGGAGCAGAAGGCGCTCTTTCAGCTGCTCCGGGAGCTTCGCCGGGACATAGCACGCCGGCGTTCGGTGCCGCCCTACGTTATCTTTAGCGACAAGAGCCTCCGGTCGATGGCCACGAATCGGCCAACCGACCGCGCGGCTTTCTTGAGGTGCCACGGGGTCGGCGAGCGCAAACTCGAGGAATACGGAACCGAATTTCTCGAAGCCATTCGCACCTATTTGGAGATATAGTCTATTTCGGGGTATCGGCAGTGATCGTTCTCGACATCATCCACAACATAGCCCTCCTCGTCGCGCTTTCGGTTGCCTACGGCCTGCTCTCCGAGCGGATGCCCGCCGGAACCCTTACGCACCGGGCGGTTTCGGGCCTGCTTTTCGGCGGCGTCTGTATTGTCGGGATGATGACCCCCCTTCGCTTCGCCCCGGGGGTAATCTACGACGGGCGCTCTATTGTCCTGAGCGTCGCGGCGTTTATCGGCGGGCCCGCCACCGGTGTCATCGCCGGGGTGATGGCGGCGGCGTACCGCCTCTGGTTGGGAGGTGTCGGGGCTTTCGTCGGGGTGCTGACCATCGTCGCGTCGGTGGCCCTCGGGGTTGTGTTTAACCTGTTGCGTAGTCGGGACAGGGCCTGGGAGCGGGCCGGGCGCATCCTTATCCTCGGGGTTCTGGTCCACGTCCTGATGCTCGCGGCGCAGCTACTCATACCCGGCGGGGTCGGCCTCCGGGCCGTTACCGACCTCGGGCCGGTAATCATTACCCTGTACTCCGCTTCGGTGGTCCTGATATCCCGCGTGTTTATCGACCGGGAGCAACGTCGGAGAACCAGGCGGGCCCTTGCCGAGAGCGAGGAACGCTACCGAAGGCTCTTCGAGGGAAGCTCAGCGGTCATGTTTGTCTTGGATCCGGAGGATGGCCGGATCGTCGACGCGAACCCTGCGGCGGAGCGTTTCTACGGCTGGAGCCGAGAGCAGCTCACCTCGATGCGGGCCGGGGACATAAGCACCCTGGGAGCCGAAGAGACTCGGGGGAGACTTACAGCCGCCAGGCGGACCGAGCGGCAGTTCTTCGAGGTCCGCCATCGCCGGGCCGACGGCTCGGTCCGGGATGTGGAGATATTCAGCGGACCGGTTAACGTGGGAGGCCGAGACCTTCTCTATTCGACCGTTCACGACATCACCGCCCGAAAACAGGCGGAACGCGCCCTTCATCTGAGCAGCTACTGTATCGAGAACGCGGTCCTCGATATCATCCAAGCCCGGGTCCGGGACGCCCGGATTATGTCTGCGAACCGGCAGGCTTGCGACTCCCTCGGCTACACGGAAACCGAGCTCCGGCGGCTCACGATCTTTGATATCGATCCCACCTTCAGCTTTCGCCGATGGAAGGAGAACGCCTCCGAACCTGGGGACAGCAACGACCGTGCCTTCGAGAGCGTCCGGCGGCGGAAGGACGGGTCGATCTTTCCCGTCGAGATTACCGTTACCCTCCTATCCTTCGACGGCGAGGAGTACGCCTTCTCCTTTGCCCGGGACATTACCGCCCGGGCCCACCACGAGGCCGAGCTCGAGGCCTCCATTCGGGAGAAAGAGGTTCTTCTCAAAGAGATTCACCACCGGGTAAAGAACAACCTCTCGGTAATCGCCAGCCTCCTGAATCTTCAGCGGGACCGCGTCGAAACGCAGGAATAGGCCCTTTCGGCTCTCGAAAAGAGCCGGGATCGCATCGCCACCATGGCGGAAATTCACATGCTCCTCTACGAAACAGAAAGTTTCTCCGCCGTCGATTTTTCGGATTACGTCGATGTGCTGACCCGGAAGCTCATGAGCCTCTACGGCGGATCGAAAGAGATCCGACTCACCCTGAACCTCGAGACGGTCTCCCTCGATATAACCCGGGCGGTACCCTTGGCGCTTATCTTGAACGAGGTCGTAACCAACGCCCTCAAGCACGCCTTTGTCGAGAGGCATTCTGGCGATCTCGGGGTCGAGCTCCAGCCGGTCTCCGACGGACTATACCGTTTAACGGTCTGGGACGATGGGCCGGGTTGCCCCGGCTGCATGGCAACCGGGGAAGCGCCCACCCTCGGGCTGCAACTGGTCCGGGTTCTCTCCGAGCAGCTGTCGGCCCGCCTGGCCTACGATACGGAGGGTGGAACCCGGGCGGAGATAATCTTTCCCGTTGCCTGAGGGGAGTGCTCCCGGGATTGTGTTTTTCCACCTTGTCCCGCCGCAAGACCCGTGCTATCGTCCCCGCCATGGACGCAACAAGCTATCAATTCGATGAATCCCATGTCGTCGTGGTAACCGGCGGCGGTTCGGGAATCGGTCTTGCCATTGCCCGCACTTTTGACGCCCTCGGGGCCACCGTCGTTATCGCAGGACGCCGGGAAGACGTGTTGAACGAAGCGGCTGCCGGGATGTCCGACCGTACCCGACCGATGCCCCTCGACGTAACCGACCTGGCGTCGATCGATCCGTGGGTAGACGCGCTGTCGACGGTCCTCGGTCCGGTCCGGACGCTTATCAACAACGCGGGGAAGCATCAGAAGAAACCGGCGATCGAAGTCTCCGACGACGATTTCGACGACATCCTCCAGACCCACCTGAAGGGAGCCTTTGCCCTCTCCCGGTCGGTCGCCCGGCGTCTCGCGGCGCAGAAGCTCACCGGCGACATCCAGTTTATCAGCTCCATGGCGGCTCTCTACGGCATTCCCTACGTCACGTCCTACAGCGCCGCCAAGACGGCGATGGTCGGCTTGGTTCGACAGTTGGCCGTCGAGTGGGGGGCCCTGGGAATCCGAGTCAACTCCGTCGCACCGGGGTTCATAGAGACCGCGATGAGCCACAAGGCCCTCGACAACGACCCGGAGAGAAAAAAGAAGATCCTCGGCCGGACACCGATGGGACGCCTCGGGACCCCCGACGAAATTGGTGGGGTCTGCGCCTTTCTCGCCTCCAAAGCGGCGTCCTACGTAAACGGCACCATCATTCCGGTCGACGGAGGAAATAGCGTCGGTTTCTGAAGCATTAGCGTATTTAGCCCCGTCTTGCTATAGTGGAGGGTAGAAAGTGGGAGACCAAGCTATGGCGCTCGGGGAAGCCGAGCTTCTTCGCATCGGCGAATACGTAAAAGGCAATCTCAAGGATTGGGTCCAGGAAGTGGGTTCGGTAAGCCACACGATGCTGATGGAGCGCGTCGTCCGGGTCGAAGAGGAGCTCAAGGCGCAGCGGGAGCTCATGCAGGTGCGATTCGACGCCACGGATCGGCGGTTCGAGAGCCTGCAGACCCTGATAGACCAGCGGTTCGCCGCCGTCGACCAGCGGTTTGTGGCCGTGAACCAGCGGTTTGAGAGCCTGCATACCACGATGGATCAGCGGTTTGTGGCCGTGAACCAGCGGTTTGCCTCCGTGGATCAGCGCTTCGAGGACCTTTTGGGTTTTCTCGACCGGCGTTTTACCGCGGTCGATAAACGATTCGCGGTGCTTCAGTGGGGTATCGGCATTCTCGCGGCGCTGGTCGGTACCGTTCTGGCTTTCGTAATCGCGATCTAACCGACCCGGATGAGCTCGTCGACCTGGGGCACCAACGCCTCCTCCCCGGCGAAGACCCCGGGACTAGCCGAATGGAGAGCAACGGCCTTACCGACTTTGCCCCCGGCTCGCACTACCCGGTCCTTCAACTGCTCATGGACCCGCTCGCTTCCTTCTCCCTCCGGGTCCGCCTGGAGGGTGACGAGATTCACCGTCTTCCCGGCGAGGTGGGCGTTCCCTAAGAAAGCGTTTGCCGCGGGTGTGGGACGAGATGCCCAGATGGGGGTGACCAGCCAGACGGTTTCGACGTCCCTGGCGTGGCTCCAGGGATCTCCCGCGAGGCGTGATTTTCCATTGCCCAACGCCTTCACTACGCCCAGCGCTATTCCGAGACCCCTCCGGGGCCTCCGGGCTTCAACGAGCTCGATCGCTTCGGTGCCGAGGCGCTTGGCCAACTCTTCCGCTACGCACCGACTGTTCCCGTACACCGAGTAATAGAAGACTATCGTTTGCATCGTACCTCTATCCTACACCCTCTCCGGCGTAGTATGGCAACCGCTCCTGTGTTTACATATCAAACTTTTTGTTTTATACTGAGTTAATATAATAATTGGAGTAAAAGGTGCGGACCGCTCTTCTGTTCGTTACGATGTCTCTTTCGATTCTACTATCAAGCTGGGCCCAGGTTCCCGAACCGGACGGCCAGAGAGTTCTCGTGCTTCATTCTTATCACCAAGGTTTCCACTGGACCGATAGCGTTCAGGAGGGAATCGAAGCTACGTTTTCAGACGCCGGCCTGAAGGTTGAAATCGACATCGAGTACCTCGACACCAAGCGCCACCCCGGGGACCAATTGTTCCCGGGATACGCCGGGCTCTACGAAGGACAATTTGGAGAGTGGCAACCGGACGTCGTCATCAGTATGGACGACGACGCCATACACTTTCTTCTTGCGTACCGGGACACCCTCTTCCCCGGCGTTCCCGTGGTCTTCGGCGGCCTCGACGCAGACGCCTACGACGGCTCTCTCCTCGCCGGTCGTTCCGGATACACCGGAGTGGTGGAACGCCTCGATCTCGTCTCGACCCTCGATCTGATACTAACGATCGACCCCGGCGTCCGGCGGGTATTCTTTGTCCACGACCAGACAACCAGCGGCCTGATGCACAGGGGAATAATCGAATCGCTCCGTCCGGCCTACGAGGACCGGATAGAGTTCGTCTTTTCCGACGACCAGGGTGCCGTCAGCACGGCGGAGTTACTCGACACCGTGGAGGGGCTAGAGCAGGACACCGCCGTCTACTTCCTCGGGTTTTTCTTGGACCGCCTCGGTCGGGTGCTGTCCGAGGAGACTATCATTCCGGCGATCGCCGAGGCCTCTCCTGTTCCGGTCTATACACACGTCGAGTCCTTCTTCGGCTCCGGGCCTATCGGCGGCAAGTTACTGAGTCCCGAAGTACACGGCCGAGCGGTCGGTGAGAAGGCGGTTTTTATTCTTCAGGGAACGCCGGCCGACGACTGTCCGGTCACGGTGGAAAGCTCGAACCGGTATATCTTTGACGACCGCAGGCTTCGGCAGTTCGACATTTCTCGGGACCGCCTGCCGCCGGAAAGTATCGTCCGCTTCGAGCCAACCTCGTTCTTCTATCGTTACCGCGGGGAGCTAATCTGGGCCGGTATCGGCCTCGCTATGCTCGTCGCCTTTACCGCCGCGCTCGGGGTCAACATCCTGAGGCGCCGTTCGGTGGAGCGGCGCCTTGTCGCGAGCGAGGAGAAGTATCGCGCCCTCGTGGAAAAACAGTCGGACATGGTGGTCGAAGTCGACACCGAGGGACGCTTTGTCTTCGCCAACCCACGCTACGTCGAGACATTCGGTAAGTCCGAGGAGGAGCTCATCGGGAGCTCGTTTATTCCTTTGGTGCATCCGGAGGATCGACAGGCAACTTCCGAAGCGATGGAGGCACTCTACCGACCTCCGTACTCGTGCTCCCTCGAGCAGCGTGCCCACACGGCGACGGGGTGGCGTTGGATAGCCTGGGCCGACCGAGCGGTCCGCGACTCCGACGGTCGGGTCCTCTCGATTATCGGGGTCGGTCGGGACGTCACCGGCCGTAAAGAGGCCGAAGCTCGTCTTGAGCAGACTCTCCTGGAAAAGGATCTGCTGATGAAGGAGATAAACCACCGGGTCAAGAATAACCTGATGCTGGTACGGTCCCTCATCAACCTTAAAGCGTACAACTTGAGCGGCAAGGAGGGGGCGCAGGCAGAGCTCGCAGACCTGACACATCAGGTCGACGCTATTCGCATCGTCCACGAGAAGCTCTACCAGCAAGAGCGGTTTACCAGCGTCTCGATGCCCGGTTACCTCCGGGAGGTGGTGGAGACGGTTTTTGCCTCCGGCTTGGAAACCGGTATCGAGATAGAAGTAGATGTCGTCGACGTCTGGCTTCCGACTAAGACCGCCGTTACCCTCGGTCTCATCGTCAACGAGATCGCCACCAACGCCGCTAAGCATGCCTTCGACGGAGGCACAGATCGGGCGTTCTCCTTGGCTCTCAGTCTCGGGGAACCTGGCGCTTCGGGTTCCGTGCCCCTCGTCCTCACGTTGTCGAATACAGGAAGGCTCTTTCCCGAAGGCATCGATCTCGAGAAGTCGACGACCCTGGGGCTAAAGCTGGTCAGCGAGTTGACCAAACAGATCGGAGGCACTCTCGAGCTGGAGCGGTTTCCAAAGACCCGTTTTACCCTTCGCTGCGAGGTTACTCCGGAACCTGTGGCGAAGAGTGGGCCCCTCTAGCGCTCGAAAGGGCACGTGGGCCCGGACCGCGTGTACCGCTTCCCGGGCGCATATGCTATCCTGGGTCTCCGGAGGAGATCTATGCCCCACGTCGCCCTTGTCGGAGACTCAGTGTTTGACAACGCCGCCTACTCGGCGCCGGATCCCGGTGTCCAGGCGCTCCTCGGTCACGAGCTGGGCTCCGATTGGAAAGTTACCCTTCCTGCGGTCGACGGTAGCACTACCAAGCAGGTTCACGAGCAGCTTGCCGGGATCCCCGAGGATGCGGATTGGATCGTCCTCTCCACCGGCGGGAACGACGCCCTGGGTCACCAAGAGCTACTGGTCGCCGAGGCGGCGAGCTACGCCGAGGTGCTCACCGTCTTCGGGGAAGCCACCGATCAGTTTGCCACCGACTACGAGACGCTTCTAAAGGCCCTGCTGAGGATCAACGACCGGACCGCCGTCTGTACCATCTACAACGGCGACCTCCCTTCTCCCTACGGTGACGTCGCCCCGGTAGCCGTTTCGCTCTTTAACGACGCAATCTACCGCCTGGCGAATCGCTACGGGTTGCCCGTTGTCGATCTCCGGAGCGTCTGTACCGACCCTGGGGACTACGTCAACGGCATAGAGCCTTCCGGGGCCGGAGGGGCAAAAATCGCCGAGGCGCTTCGCGACCTTCTCTTGGGCTCTCCGCCGATCAAACCATAGAAGAACAGAAAGGAGGAGCATACATGTACGCCGTTGTTTTCTACACAGCCGGACCCGAGTGGAAGAAAGGACGTCCGGCTCGGGAGCAGGAATTGGAGGCGCATAACGCCTATCAGCTGTCCCTCGTCCGGGACGGACGCCTCAAGCTTGGCGGTCCCTTTGCGAACATAGCCGGTGGAATGTCCATCCTCCAGGTGGAGAGCGTCGAGGAAGCGCAGGACCTCGCGGCGAAGGACCCTGCAGTTACGTCCAAGGTTATGCGCGCTCTGGTGCAGCACTGGGAGCCCTCCTTCGGGGAGGTGACCTAAGCGGCGCGCCCG
>CAZLDK010000120.1:0-9447 GCA_964558285.1 uncultured Spirochaetaceae bacterium
AACGATTATAAAAGTGATTGTTAACCTGATAAATAAGAATAATAACGCACGCTAACAAAGCGTAAAACCAATTGCGCCACACGTGTTTAGCAGGCTTTACCGCTGATTGGTTATTTTTGTACCTTTACGAGTAGGATTGGCGTAAACTCGCAACTGGTCATACGCTAGCCGTTGGCAACAAGCTGAAAAAACAAAATGAATAAACTAAAAAAAGGCGAATTTTACGGAAAGCATTACCAAAAGTCTGCTTTTGAAAATCTAATAATTACCGATACAGAATACACACACATTAAAGTTGATTGGCATTATCACGAAAATCCATATTTCACGTATTTACTTCAAGGAAAACTCTTTGAATCTAACAAAAAAGAGTCCTATTATTTAGAGCCAGGAAGCTTACTGTTTCATAATTGGCAAGACTCACACTACAACATAAAACCGCCTGAATTTACAAGAGGTTTTCATATTGAACTGAATGAGAATTGGTTTTCAACTTTTGATATTCAAATAACAGATTTTGAAGGAAGTATTAATCTAAAAAGTCCAATAATAAAAAACTTAATGAACCAGATATTTATTGAGACTAAACTTAATGACAAGTATTCAAATTTGAGTATTGAGAGTAATTTGATTCATATATTTAATTCGCTAACTGAAGCAAAAAGTGGTAATTCAAGAAAGCCTACTTGGGTAAACCAACTAAAAGAATTGTTGATTGAAGAACAAATAGATCATTCCTTAAATAGTTTAAGTTCAAAACTAGAAATCCATCCCGTCCACCTATGTAGAGAGTTCAATCGATATTTTGGAACAAGTCTTGGCAATTACATTCGATTGATAAAATTGAACAAAGCGCTTTGCTTGCTTACTTCTAATAAATATTCATTGACAGAAATTTGTTATCAATGTGGTTTTTACGACCAAAGTCATTTCATCAAGAACTTTAAGCGAATCTACAAGACAATACCTTCAAAACTTTTGAAGAACATTTCGCAATGTTAATTCTATACAATTCTTAGCAGATTTTTAATCTCATCTTTGCAAATCATCGCAAATCAATCAAAAAATGAGAATTAAAAACATCCTAGCACTACTTTTTCTTTTTTATTCATTTTCAACCTACGCCCAAAATATGGCAAAATATACGAGTGGTTGGGAAGGAAAAATAGAAAATACAAAGACCTTCAGCTTACAGGTAGAAATAGAAAATTTAGGACTTGAAAATGCCAAATTCAAAATTTCTAACAATCAAAATATAATCGATTATTCTTTTGATTCAAAAAGCACTTCAATATTAGAAATTCCTTTTGCTGAAAATTATTCTTTTAAAGGTCAATTATCTGAAAATGGCAAAGAGATTAATGGATTTATCAAGTCTGGGATGCTTCTTTACCATTTAAAACTAACTCAATCAAATAGCAACACTTTTATAGGAACTTGGAATCTAGTAATGGTAGATGAGTTGAAATCACTTAATTTTTATTTGAGTGTTGAAAATGGAGAAGGAAATAACTATCAAGCTTATCCTATTTTTGGGGACAATCGATTTACAGGAACTTGGTGCGACAATTTTCAAAAAGAAAATGATTTGATTTCGTTTTCTGATTTTAAAACTGGATTGCAGTTTAGAGGGAAATTACTACCCAATAGTATTCAATTAGGTATCTATCTTGGAAAAAATTTAATTACAAAAGTAGCGCTAAAAAAGTCAACAACAGATTGGGAAATTGGTGGATTCCTAAATGAGAATAAAGCGTCTATTCTACAGCTTACTAAAATGGAATCCCTGATTTCAAAGGATTCATTACCAAACACACATTCTGTTTTAATTTCAAAAAAAGGAAAAGTAGTTTACGAAAATTATTTTGATGGCTACAACGCAAGTATCCCACACGATATGCGTTCGGCATCAAAAAGTATTTCATCTGCTATCGTTGGAATTGCAAGGGATAAATCATTATTTAGAAGTGTTGAGCAATCCATTTTTGACTTTTTACCAAATGAATATCAAATTCTAAAAGACAGTTTAAAATCAGAAATTGATATTCAGAGCCTTTTAACAATGAGTTCTGGGCTAGATGCTGACGATTATACGAGAGAGAGAAAATCATCGGCATCTGAAAATAATTACCAACCTACTAGAGATTGGACAGAAACGATTCTGAAAGCGAAAATGATAAACGAACCCAATACAGAGGCAAATTATGGTTCAGCAAATCCATTTTTACTTGGCGTTGCAATGGATTCAGTTGTTTCTGAACCTTTGGAATTGTTTATGGACAAATACCTTTTTCAAAAACTTAAAATCTCACATTATATCATACAAACAGACTTGAAAGGAAGACCATATTTTGGAGGTGGAATGTACCTCACGCCAAAAGATATGTTGAAATTTGGTGAATTATACCTCAATAAAGGTAAATGGAAATACGAACGTATTTTATCTAAAAAATGGGTTGAAAACTCATTTAAAAATTATCGCAATTTAGATAATGTACCTGATAAAAACGGTTATGGATATTTATGGTGGCACCACAAGTATCAAGTAAACGGAAAAAGAATAGAATCTGTTGAAGCCAGAGGTGCAGGTGGACAATATATTTTTGTAATCCCTAGTTTGAAAATAGTTGTTGTTTTTACATCTGGAAATTATAGAAATGGAAAAACACAGCAACCAGAAAAGATTTTTGAAGAATATATTTTACCTTACCTTGAAAATTAAAAAAAGCCAGTTGCCAACGAAGTATTTAACAAAACAAGACCTGAAGATGGTAACGATTCATTTACTGGTCAGACCGAAGAGGGAAAAGAAGGCAATTGGTTGGTCACTATTGTATTGACAAATTTTGACGGTGACGGTCCTTATGATATAGGACCAGCAAATTAGCCAGCCCACGAAAGCACTTAAGAAAACAAGGGGCGAACGTGGTTTTCGAAAGGTACGTTCCGCTTTGCTACCTTTAGTTTCAGTGGAAAGGTGAGTTCTTCGAAATGCCCCAAATTTCTTGGCTGCAAAACGTTAGCAGTATGTTTGATTAATCCACAATAATCAATACCATTTCAAAATACATTTTGAAAGTCAAATTGAATTACTACTTTTATACTTTAGGTTAACCTGCAGTAAATCATCTTGACACTGCGTTTACGCTCGCATAGTAAGCTATACAAATTATTAACATGTATGTTTGAAACTGATTATTCCATATCAAGAGATATTCTAAAAACCTATAGGTTTGCCCTGTTGGTAGTTGCTATTGCGTTTCCAGTAATCGGGTTACTTACTAATTACTACGACAATGAAATGTATGACCCATTAACCTTCAGAGTAATTATTGGTTTGCTTACCTTATTGTTATTTATTGGCACATATTTAAGTAATATAATTGTTAAGAAATTTTTCATTTTCTTCTATTTACTCCTGCTAATTATTCTTTTCTGGTCTTGCTTTCTTGCTTTTATGAATGATTTTTCTTTTAGCACAACATTTTTTTACATTGCTGCAATATCAATAGTTTCATTCTCATTAAATTCTCATAAATACGTTATCGTATTCCTAATACTAACAACTATACTAACACTTTATACGCTTTATGTAGGAGAAATGAAGCCAGTTGATGGCTTCGCTTTAATGGTTTCAATTATTTCCATTCAGCTTGTTGCTTTTATTATTGTTCGATGGAAAGCATTAACAGAAAGAAAATTAAAATTGTATTCAAATGAATTAGTGCAGAATAATTCGGACAAGGATAAGTTTATGCAGATAATCTCGCATGATTTAAGAAGCCCTATTAGCTCAATGCTTGGTCATACAGGATTATTGTTAAAAAACATTAGGAAATATGATTTTGAAAAAGTTGAAAGTAGGGTTGAAATAATTGATAGTATTGCGCAAAATACATACACATTATTAGATAATATTTTGATGTGGGCAAACAGCCAATCTGGTAAAATTTCACTTGATCGTCAAAGAGTTGGCTTGCTTGATGTTTGTTTAGATATAATATATTACTTTAAAGGTTCAGCAGATTTTAAAAAAATTGAAATTAAATGCTTTGTGGACCCGGGCATAGAATTGTTTGCAGATTTAAATATGTTGAAAACCATACTACGCAACCTAATTTCAAATGCCATTAAATTTTGCAACTCTGGTGGCGATGTTACTATTTCAGCAACTGAAAACCAGAATACTGTTACAGTAAAAGTGGCGGATAATGGAATGGGAATTGACTATAAAGTAAAAGAAAATCTCTGGAATTTCTCAAGTACAATTCCTTCTGTTGGAACAAGTAATGAGCAGGGTTCAGGTTTGGGGTTAAAACTATGTAAAGATTTTGTGGAGAGACATGGAGGAGAAATTTGGGTTGATAGTGAATTAGGGGAAGGGAGCGTGTTTAGCTTTTCTTTACCAAATAAATTGAAGCAAAACTTAACTGCTACATAATAAAAATTTTAACCAATTAATTACGTAACAGCTTTAATCAAGTATCAGATTAAATTGAAAAGTCTAACTTTATAATTACTTTTATCAACAGCGAATATGGTCTCGGGAGGGTTGTTTGTTTTGTATAGTATCCTTGTATTTTCAAGCATACAACTGAGCCTGAATTTTAATTTTTATATAAATGATTAAATAGGAACTATTAAAACAGAACGTATGAGAAATCTTATTTTAATTAGTATCATCCTTTTGTCTTCCCAATTAGCAATCGCTCAGATAAATGCAATTACTGAGACAGGTGATGAGGTAATGCTGTACCAAGATGGTACGTGGAAATATATTGATGATAGTATAACTGATGATTCTGATATTCCTGTTAACGACAGGGAGTTTTTTAAAGATAAAAGCTCTACCTTTTTAGTAAAGAGCAAGAAACTTAATATCGGGTTATGGATAAATCCTAAAACTTGGAGTTTTAATAAGGGAACCGAAAGCGATGCTTTTGAGTTTCAGTTCCAGAAGAAGGGAGAGGACCTATATGCTATGCTAATTTCTGAGAAGTTACAGATACCGCTAGAGACGTTAAAAGAAATTGCAATTGAGAATGCTAGGAGTGTGGCTCCGGATATAAAGGTAATCAAGCAGGAATATAGGTATGTTAATGGAATTAAAGTTCTTTTGATGCAAATGTCTGGAACAATTCAGGGCATGAGTGTTACTTATTATGGTTACTATTTCTCAAATTCAAATGGCACAATTCAACTACTAACTTATACAGGCGAAAAACTGTTTAATAATTATTTGAACGATATTGAATTGTTTTTAAATGGACTCATTGAACTTTAATCACTATTAGTTCTTAAATATAAGTTTAATTTGTGTGTAAAATAATTAAACCTGTAGAAACAAGTATGGTTTTTTGCTTAGAAGAGTGGTGAGGGTCTTAAAAATGCTGCCTGTTCAAAATAACAGGTGAGAACAAATTCTTATACAACTAATTTCACCAATACAACACAACATGAAAATAGATTATAAAACTGACAGCCTCCCATTAACATTTGTTATGCTTGGATATATGTTCTTGGCTGTTGGTGTTTGGAGAATAGTTGTTCTCGACTGGATAGGAGCTTTGCTATTATTAATCTCCATCTTTCTAATCTTCTTCAAATCAGGTGTTATAATTGATACCAACAGTAAAAAACTTAAGAAGTATAACGGGATATTTCTTTTTAAAAAGGGTGAATGGGACGATATATCAAAGATTACAAATCTTCAGATTGTTAAAACAAAAGAAAAACAGCGAATGAGCGTTCTAACTATTAGCAGAACGGCATCGGCTTATTCATACATGTTATACTTAAAGTTAAACGATAGAAGCATTGAGCTAATGAGTGGGAGCAAGCCTAGCATTTTTGCAAAAGCAAAAAGGATTGCATTACTACTTAACACCAATTTAGTTGTTACACCAAGCAATTATGATTAATGTTTTAAAATTTTGTGGTTATCGCTTCTGTTTATTTCTGTATAAAGACAGGTTAAATTACACGTAGATTGCCATTTTTTTAAAAAATTACGTTCTCAGTTAGAGTTAACTCTCAAATTAAAAAAAGTGAAATGATGAAAAATAGGATTATTGAGAACATTGATAATCCGGAGATTCTGGAGCAATTGTATCGGGAGAATAAACAGGATTTCTGCACCTCATTCGCCGATATTTCTGATGATTATGATTCTGATTTGGTCAAGTTCTGGCGAATACGTCTTGCTTCTGAATCCACGAATGACAAAAAAGCATTCACCAAAAAAGATTTGTTAGTTGTAATACTTCTTTCTTTAATTGGTGGCTTTTTTGCAAAAATTCCAACCATATTTGCTCAAATTAACCCCGATATATTTTATACACGTAATCTGCCCATAATTGTATTCAACGGAATTATACTATATACTTTTTGGCAAAACCAGTACTTTAAAAAAATCAATTTGTTGGTTTATGGTTTAGCTCTACTAATACTTACCCTTTTTGTTAATCTCCTGCCAAATACCAATAGCGATACCCTAACGCTTTCTTTGCTACATTCACCTTTGCTGCTATGGTGTTTGTTTTGTTTGGTATTTACCTCCTTTAATTTTAATAGTATATCCAAGAAAATTGAGTTTATCCGTTTTAATGGCGAGTTGATTATAATGACCGGATTAATTCTAATTGCAGGTGGATTGCTAACCGCTGTTACAATTGGATTATTCTCGGCTATAAAAATTGATATCGAAAATTTCTATTTTGAATATGTCGTAATAACGGGCGTTGTGGCTGCACCAATTGTTTCAACCTATTTAGTTAGGCTATACCCTAAACTTACAAGTAAAGTATCGCCCGTAATAGCTCGGGTATTTACCCCGCTGGTTCTTATAACTCTTGCCGTTTATCTGGTTTCTTTGCTTTTCTCTGATAGTAAAATTTTTCAAGACCGAGATTTACTGATGCTTTTTAATGTGATGCTTATAGCGGTTTTGGCCATTATTGTTTTCTCAGTTTCAGAGTTAGATAAATTTAAGGCAAGGGATGTTAATGTGCTATTATTATTCTTGCTTGCTGCTTTGGCTATAGTAATTAACTCCATTGCATTGGTTGCAATTGTTTCAAGGGTTTTGTACGGTTTAACTCCCAATAGGCTTGTAGTGCTAGTTTTAAACCTTATAGTATTCGTTAACCTTTTACATATTGCTGTAAATCTGTATAAATCCTACTTTAATACAACTAGTATTGAGACAGTGGAGCATACTGTGGCTAAATACCTAAATATTTATGCCATTTATTCAATTATCATTGTTTTTATTCTGCCTTTTATTTTTGGGTTTAAATAAATTGACCAGAAATATTCAAGTTTTTGTATTTACAAGGTAATTTGGTAATCTTTATTACATAAACTTTTGTAATTTGCAATACTTGTTGTTAATTAGTGTAATTAACTTAACCGTATACAGTAATAATTTGTAGTAATGCTGACATTTAAGCCGTTACGGATTGTGTCGCTTTTAAATCGGAAAAAAACCGACCCCGGTAAGTTTATTTTTACCGGGGAGGCTCCTGTTGATAAACTTGAGATTCAGCTTTTTAAATATAGTAATGATGAATGTTCTGAGAGGAGGAGTGTTCCCCTAGAATCCATTAATAGGTTTCAGGGCGATGGATACTGTTATTGGTTAAATGTTTATGGTTTAAACGAGCCAGAAACAATCGCATCAATCTGTAAAAAGCAGGAAATTCATAGCTTAGCCATTCAGGATATTCTCGATGTTAACCAACGGCCAAAATTTCAGGAATATGAAAACTTCTCATTCTTAACGCTTAAATCAGTAGTCCCTTCTGATAATGAGATGTTAACCGAGCAGATTAGCTTCATTTTCAACTCAACCTATTTAATCTCATTTCAAGAAAGGAAAGCCGATTATTTCGATCATCTGAGGTTTAGGCTAAGAGAAAATGTTGGGATTCTTAGAGAGCGCCAGGCCGATTATTTGCTTTACGCAATGCTTGAATCAATACTAGACAATTACTTTAGGTCGTTAAGCAAGCTCGAAGATGAGATAGATTCCTTTGATTTAACTGATACTAGCAAGGAGCCATCGCCCAATACCCTCGCAATTATTGAGAATCATAAAAAGATGGTGCATTTTATTAAAAAATCAGTGCTGCCAATTAAAGAGTTTACGCAGATTGTAGAGCGTGGTGAATGCCATTATATTGAGCAGAGACACTTTAAGTTCTTTCTTGAAATTAAGGATTTATGCTTAACCCTTATTGACAGCTGCGATATGATGCTTTCATCGCTTGAGAGCAATACCAACCTGTTCTTTTCAGTTCAGGGGCATCGGATGAATCAGGTAATGAAAACCTTAACCGTTGTTGCCACCATATTTATTCCGTTAACCTTTATTGCTGGTATTTATGGAATGAACTTTACTAACATGCCCGAGCTTGAATGGAGGTATGGCTACCTTGGCTTATGGTTTATTATCTTTCTGGTATTCTTAGGAATGGTGGTGTATTTCAGACAAAAGAAGTGGTTCTAAGTAAATATGCATACCAATGAAAGCGATATCTAATGCGAACAATCACGCACACTAAAGCAGTAAAGAATTATTTAAAGATAACCATTATTATATTTTGCCAAATTATGGCATGGTTTCAGAGTTATAGCAGTCCCGATTCTTTGTACGTTAAGTTACAGAACCACCAAGAGAAAAATCAGCACTCTCAGCTTGCTCAAACATATATCGATCTGGCTAAATACTATTACTTCACTGAGAATAGATATGATTCAACAATTTATTATGCCCAAAAGGCTTTATCATACTACAAGAAAGAAAATAATAGTAAAAAATTGGGTTATGCATATAAACTAATGGGTTATGCATATACCTCCAGCGAAGAGTATGAGAGTGCATTGCAAATTCTTGACTCTGCTCTAATTTATTTGCAGAAACCAGAGCAAACTCTTTCTATTTTACAGGTTTACACTAATAAGGGCATTTCTTACAATTTTGTTGATAACCCCTCCAAAGCTATCGATGCTTTTAAGGAGGCATTAAAGATTGGTTACGAATTAAAAGATACCTCCCAAATTATTATAAATAGCCTCAATGCGGGAATAATGTATAATGCTGCCGGACAAATCACAGAGGCTGCTGACTACATGATTACAGGTATTAAGCTTGCTAAGCAAACCAATGATAGCATTAATCTGATAAAGTGTTATATTGAGTTAGGTGATATTTATGTGGAGCAAGACAAAGTCGATCAGGCTGAAACTTATTATCTGCAAGCCCTTGATATATTGGACACCACTTCCTTTTCACGATCACAGGTGTCATTGTATGATGTTCTTGGATATGTGAAAGAACGACAAAATCAGTTTACGCAAGCTGAAACCTGGTACAAAAAAGCCTACCGTATATGCAACCAGATTGATTACAAAAGCGGAAAAGCGCAGTTGCTATATCGTATGGGA
>CAZLDK010000121.1:0-4629 GCA_964558285.1 uncultured Spirochaetaceae bacterium
CGTCTTCCCTCTCTTTCGAATACCTTCGCGCCGGTCCTATCGTTACCGGAGTACTGTACCGGCTGGTCGATACCCGACCGAACCTTCGTGAGAGTCGCCGCGTACAGCGCCTTCGCCCCGGGAGATAGCCGGTTCGACTCCAAGGCAAGGACAAAGGCGGAAAGCCCCCCCTCGCCGAAGGCGCGAATGAGCTTACGGAGCGGTTCTCGGAAGGTCACATCAGCCTTGCCCTGAATCTTCTGACCCTGGAGAACGAAACGGCCCTTCTCTTCCGCGGCAACGATCGGCCAGTAGTACTCGATCCACTCCCGGGCGATGAGGTCACGGTCTATCGCTACGAGGCCGCCGGGGCGCCACTGGGCCGCGTTGTACTTGTGGGTCGCCAAGTCCGCAAGGGCCCGGAGGAGGGCATACTTGTAGCTGTTGGCCTTGCGGTCCTCGATCAGGATGGACTCCAGGGTCTCGATCGGTCTGAGCCCGTCCCCTACGCCGGCGACGAAGAGCATCAGCCGGGCTGGGGTAGCTCCGGGCTCCTCACCAGGCACCAGATCCATCTCTCGAACGACCTCCAGGCCGAGGCGGGAAAGAAAGAACTGATACTGTTCCGGAGGGCGAATCCGATACCGAACGTTCTCGGCGTCTTCCGGTTCTTCTTTCGGGACCGTAAGAAGGAGGAGCCCGCCGTCCGCTACGCGTTGTTTGAGGCTGTACAGAGCGTCCAAGACGGCCGTGTCCGGGAGATGCTGGAGCACCAAGCTGCAGAGGACCGCGTCGTAGTGGCCGGAGATGCCTTCGAGGTCGGGGAGCGCCGCCCGCTTTAGTCGCCCTTCCGGAATGCCGAATCGGCGCCTGCCACGCGCGATGAGTTCCGCGTTTGGGTCGACCCCGAGGACTTCGAATCCCTTCTGACTAAGAAGATGGACGTCCCGGCCGGTCCCGGCGCCGACGTCCAGTACCGTAGCGCCATCTTCGAGCAAGCCTGCGAGCAACTCGATGTAGACCGGCCGCTCGACCGCGGCGTTCTCCGAGACCTCTTGGGCGCGATCGGAGTAGTATCGGAGAGTTGATTCCTCGACCGTGAACCCTACCGGCTCGATCTCGTATTTACGTCTCGGCGTCACTTTTTTCTGTCACTCCCGCCTTGAGACAAAGCTCACCCACCGGATGCCACCGCGGCCGCTCAGGTCTTCTGATTCCCAAGACTCCACCTTCGACAGCCCTGAGCCCTCGTTGAGGGCGCTCCACTCATCACTGCTCAAAGAGAGGAAGTGACGTCCCTTGGCATCAAGGCCGTCGGAATCGAGGCCGGGTCTTTGGATACTGACGGAATAAGCGACGATGCCGCCGGGACGCGTCACCCGGGCCAACTCCGACAGGGCCCGTTGGGCATCCTTTTGGGTGAGGTGCATGAGCACGGCCATCGCCAGGGCGACGTCGAGAGCTCCGTCCCCAAAGGGCAGCCGTTCCGGAAGCCGGTGGTGAAGAAGCGTGCCGGAGAGCTCCGGGTGAAGCCGGACCGCTTCGGCAATCATGCTCTGGCTCGCGTCGGTGCCCGTGACGTCGAAGCCCCGGGTTAGGCAATGGGCTGCGTCCCGCCCGCTTCCACAGCCGACCTCGAGAAGCTTTCCACCTTCCGGCGCCGGCGCCTGAGCCTTCGCCAACACCCAGTCTATCACCTTCCGAAAGTCGACCGTCTCGTAGGTGGCGGCAATACTGGGAGCTTCACGATCGTAGTATGAGATAGTCCTCTGATACCGCTCGTCGGCCGTCATCCTAGGATTCATCATGCACTACCGGAAGCGAAAATTGAAGCGTTCACTAGCGATCGATGTCGCCTGCGCAATACCGACATCTTGTTCAATGATTTGACGGAATGCGGGCTTAGGGATCACTATCTGAGTATGAACGTCGATCGATTCTTCGACCTCGATCGTCGGCCCCCGAGGCGCCGGGAAGACCGTGCTTCTGAGGCAACTGAGAAGCGAAACGGAAAGCGCGATCTATCTCTCAGCGGATACGCTCGAACGCGGCGAGTCGCTGGCCGGGACTATCCGGGACCTTCGCGACGGCTATCGGATTCGCAACTTCTTTGTGGATAAAATCCACTTTGCCGACCGATTTACCGCAGCGTTGAAGGAAATCTACGACTTCTACGATGTTCGCGTATGGTTTACGAGCTCTTCGGCCCTGGCGCTTCACGACTCGTCCTGGGATCTTTCCCGGCGCGTCATCCGCTTCCATCTTCGCGCCGGAGGCGCGCTGAGGGATTAGCTATCGGGCGGTTTGCATCCCTTTACCCTCGAAGCGCCTTCCTCTCCACAGATATTCGGCAATATGCTTGAGAAGGTGGTAACCGTCAACTGGGATGTAGCAATTAAACTGGAGTGTGGGCAGGGTGGGCACCGGGCCGGAAGCGCGACGAAGCGGGAGAGCTTTCGGCTCCCCCGCCGTTAAGCCGCGTCTAGGTGAATGCGAGTCCGGTTAAGACATCAATGACGGAATAAACATCACCAACCCCGGAAACAGTAGTAGCAGAATCAGCACGATTACGAGGGTCAGGACGAATGGTAGTATCGCCACTACCAGTCGTTCCAGCCGTACGCCGGCCACCGCGGAGGCCACGTAGAGCACCGTTCCGACCGGTGGAGTCACGAGCCCTATTCCCAAGGCGACGGACATGACGACACCGAAATAGACCGGATCTACGCCGAACTCCGTCATAACCGGAAGGAATATCGGCGCAAGGATCAGCATCGCCGGCGTCAGGTCCATCACCAAACCAACGACGAGCAGCAGCGCAACGGCAAAAAGCATGACGACGGTCGGTGAGCCGGTTGCCGAGCTCAAGAGGGCTGCCAGCTGAAAGGGTACCTGGGCCCGAGTGAGAAGCCATGCGCTCACCATGGCCATCCCGAGGAGGAAGGTAACAATGGCCGTCATCCGCGCGGTCGCCGCAAAGAGGCTGGGCAAGTCCCTAAGGTGAACTTCACGGTAGAACAGGGAGAGCAGAAGGGCTACGACCGCTGCAACGACGCCTGCCTCTGTGGCGGTGAATATTCCTCCCAGAATACCACCCACGATGATGACTGGTATCGAAAGAGCGGGAGCGGCGGAAGCAAAGGTGGTAAGAATTCTCCGGAAGCTTAAGCGCTTCTTCTCCACATCGTCACCAACGCCGTAGCCGTGACGTCGGCAGGTGATGTAGGTAGTTACCATGAGCGCCAACCCGACCAGGACACCGGGAATGAATCCACCGAGAAACATGCGACTAATCGACGTGCTCGTGATGATACCGTAGAGAATGAAGGGAATACTCGGCGGTATAATGATGCCGATAACCGCGGAAGAGGCCGTTACGGCGGCGGCATATGGGGCGGGGTAGTGCTGCTTCACCATAGGTGGAATCATCAACCCCCCGATTGCCGACGTGTCCGCAATAGCCGACCCTGATATACCCCCGAAGAACATGCTGGCGAGGATGTTTACATGGCCCAGCCCACCGGTAATGTGTCCGACCAGGGAATCGGCGAAATTGACGAGACGTCGAGCGATCCCGCCCCTGTTCATTACCTCTCCGACGAACATAAAAAACGGTATTGCGAGCAACGGGAATGAGTTCATCCCCACCACCATCTGCCGTACGATTACGATAAAGGGATAGGGCGAGATCCAGATCATGATTATGTTTGCCATTCCCAGGGCAAAAACCACGGGAAGCCCTATGATGACGAAACCAAGTAACGCGCTGATGAAGATTACCAACATATCAGTTAATCCCCTCCTTGCTCGCGGTCCGCGTTATGGTCGTGCTTTTCGGCGCCGTGCCTCTGAATCCCCTCTCTTAGAGCATGCTGGGCTTCGGTTCCCTCTTCCTCAATGAAGCCAAGGCCATGGCCGGTGAACGCCATGGCCGTGTGCTCCATGATTCGCAACAGATTTAGCAGCACCATTAACCCAACGCCGGTGGGCACCGCGGCAAATACGTGTGCCATGTGAATGCTCAATGCAGGTGATCTATTGGTAGCCGCCTGCGCCATAGCGATCCCCTGGCGCAACAGCACCACAACGACGATCATGACCAGAGTGTCACCGAGAAGCAAAAGTGCGATCCGTACTTTGGGGTTTCGAATCCGATCGATGACGAAGTCCAATCCTACGTGCTGCCCCTTTTCGAATGCCATGGCCGCCCCGAGCAGCGACATCCAGATAAACAGGAAGCGTGCCAATTCATCCGCCCATCCGACCGAACGGTTGATCACGTATCGCATGAAGACGTTGTACCCCACAATGAGGAACATAACCACCGTTATGACGATGACAATCAACGTCACCAGCGTCATCAACCGTCGTACAGCTATGTCTATCCATCGCATTCGAAAGCTCTCCGCACAGTGTCCAAATTATTCACCGATGATAATCTCCAACAATCGTCCTGCATAGCCCTCGGCCCTCGTTCCGCCCATGTGGGGTGGCAAGACGAAAAAGGGGGCGATCGGTGACCGCCCCCTAATTGTTCAAACGGGTTTAGCAACGGTCCCTCGCGTCTTTACCGTAGTTTTCCGGTGTGACCGGGGGAATCCGACCGTTACTGCCTACTGCATCGTCCGCCATTCGGCGACCTTGTCTTGG
>CAZLDK010000121.1:4639-9217 GCA_964558285.1 uncultured Spirochaetaceae bacterium
TGTCTTGGACGGCCTGGATCAGATCGGCTCCGATCTCATCCTCAAACTCGCCATAGACCGGCTGGACCGCTTGCTGCCACTGCATTCGCTCGTCCATGGTCAGCTCGGTTACCGTCATAACATCTTTCAGCTCTTCGCGGTATTCCCGGTTCCACTCCTGATTCAGCTGGCGATTGTGCTCCCCAGCTTCTACGCCCGCCTCTGCAATAATCTCTTGAAGATCGGAAGGAAGCTCATCCCAGAACATTTTGGAGATCATGAAGACGAAAGGAGAGTAGATATGCCCGGTGTCGGTCACGTAGTCCTGCACCTCGAAGAAACTCTGGAGGTAGATGGTGCCGAACGGGTTTTCTTGACCGTCCACGACGCCTTGCTGCATAGCCGAGAACAATTCACCGAAGGCCATCGGTGTGGGGTTAGCTCCGAGCTGCCGCCACGCCGCCAGATGAAGGGGGCTTTCCATGGTCCGCAGCTTCAAACCTTCTACGTCTTCCGGCAGCCGGACTTCCCGAACACTATTGGTCAAGTGGCGGAAACCGTTGTCCCAGTACGCCAAACCGATGATCCCTTGGTCGGTAAGCTGATCTAGCAGGTCCTGCCCCACTTCACTATCAAGTGTGTAGAACGCCGCTTCGGCAGTCGGGAAGAGAAACGGCAGGTCGTAGACCTGGTAGTCCGCGACGAAGCCGACCATTGGTGCGGTCGACGGGCAGGTCATTTCGAGGGCCCCAACTTGCAGGTCCTCCATCATCTCGCGGTCGTCACCGAGAGCGCTCGAGTGGTAGATCTCCACCGTGATACGCCCGTTGCTACGCTCCTCGACGAGCTCTTTGAAGTACTCTACCGACGCGTACTGTGCCGACTTATCGTTCAATCCCAGACCGACATCGATATGAAACGTCTGATCCTCTTCGGCGACCTCTTCTTGTCCTCCGGCAAACGCCAATGACGGTAGAAGCAGTGCCATCAGCATGACAACGGCGAACACCTTAAATAAGTGTCTCATTACGAAACCTCCCTTAGAAAATGAACAGCGATCAACGACCGCTGCAGGTCCTTCCCACCGTTCCCACTTCGAATCGACTTTGAATTTTTGCCGGACACACCTAAGTCTTTCAGAGACTCAGGCTAGTCACCGGCTTCGACCCATGAGTTGATATTCGAAAGCGAATCCGTAGGGAATTAATACTTCCAGCTTAAGGGGAGCTTCCCCGGTTGTCAACCAAAAGTCTAAACCCAAGTGAAGAGCCTTCGCCGAGGCGGTATCGGTCTAGGGTAGCTTGAGGAGTGAAGCTACCGCCGATCCTCCGCTTCGTTCACTGCATCAAGGAGCAGCAAGAGAACCTCCGAGTTTTGATTCCCCGACGCGGCATACATGACAGGTGTTGCTTGCTGGTTGTCCTCGGCTTTGGGGTCCGCGCCGGCATCCAGCAGGACTTCAATGACTTTCGGGTTCTCATTGCGAAAAGCGGCATAGATGAGGGCGGTTGCCCCTAGGTCGTTTCGAGAGTGCACATCGGCGCCGCCGTGGAGAAGAGCCTGGCTGATCTTGTGGTTTTCGTTATCGTCCGCCGCGAACATCAACGGCGTCCAGCCATTGAGACCTCGAGCGTTCACGTCGGCTCCTGCGCCCAATAGTACTCTGATGACCTCGGGGTTCCGGTTTGATCTGGCGGCGTACATCAACGCCGTCATGCTCATGAACTCGCTCTTGGCGTCCACATCGGCGCCCCCGCCCAAGAGCGCCTCGACTACCTTCGCGTTTTCGTTCCGTCCGGCAGCATACATAATGGGAGTCCGCGCGTCTTCGTTGCGAGCATTTACATTCCCGCCGCCATCGATGAGGGCCTCGGTGATTTTGGCATTAGGGTTCGTTCGTGCTGCGTACATCAACGCCGTTCCGCCCTTTCGGTTTTCGGCCTCGACGTCGGCACCGGCCTCCAGGAGGAGTTGAATGATTCTCGGATTCGTGTTCCATCTGGCGGCCTGCATCAAAGGGGTACTAGCGTCTCGAGCCCGGGCGTTAACATCCGCTCCGGCCTCCAGAAGCGCCACTATTACCTCCGGGTCGTGGCTCGATCGAACCGCGTGCATCAACGGTGTCATGCCCTTGGAAGGATCCCGTGAATCGATATCGGCGCCGTTGTCGATTAGCGCCGTGATCCGTTCACCGTTCAAACGGCCCCACTGCGCTTCGTTCAGCGCCGGCCATTCATCATTGGCGGACGCGGTTCCTACGATCAAAAGCGAGATTACAGCCCACTGTACAAACTTCATGTCTTTACCTCCTCGGGTGCCCCCCCTATACAATACTAAATTACCCAAGTTTATCGCACGGTCAATCTTCGTGGCTCAGATAGTGAATCCTCTTTTCGCCCTGGAAGATCGCTACCGGTTTCCACCGGTACCGTTGATCCTATGCGGCAGGGGTCTGTGCTAACAGAGATGGAGTAAGGCCGTTATTGGTCGTCCCGTTTCCCAAGGGTGGATTCGATGGAATGCATCAGCTTGTCGACAGCACCGTTGGCGGCCTGTTCAAAGCTCTCCGCCTCGTCGCTTACCGCAAGAGGCTGAAGCCCGGCGATACGAGCCTCTATGAGGCAGCGCTTATCATCGCTGCCGGATTTCTTCTCGCTGTTTTCGTCGCTCAGGTGAACTTCCACCCGGGTAATCTGCTCCCCGAAGCGTTCGAGGCTATCTGCCACGTCGGCCTCGATCTTTTGGGTGAGCTCACTGTTGCCTTCGATACTGCTATCCGTGTTTATCTGAATAATCATCTGGTTCTCCTCTCTCAATAGCGGTAGATTGCGGCCACTCCCGTCTTTGTGGGCATCTGTTCGGTGGCGACGACCACAACGTGCCCGCCCATCTTTAGCGCCAACTCCCCCAGGTCGTCGAGGACGTCGTCGACTTCCGGGTGTGCCAAGTCGTCATACTCGATGTCGCCGGTCTCGGCATTGATCCGACCGGAAATCTCGCGTCCGGCTTCGATCAGCAGGGTGGCGACCCGCCCGCCGACAACCGCCTTGGCGACCTGTGCCGGGTCGTCGCTACCGAGCTCCTTAGACTTCGCGTTGCCGAACTCCTCGACCAGTGCGGCCAGGCGCGCCACATAGCGAGGCTCCATAAGCTTCCAAGCGCGCTCTCGGAGCTCGTCGATCGACGACAGGGCATCGGGGTGGATGTCGATGCTCTCCGGGATCAGATGCGGATTGTGGCTGACTTCGTGGAACAAATGGTGATGCTCCGGAAGCGCCGCCAGGATCAGCGGGAGCCCCGACGGCTGAGAGTAGTGCTCCAGTACCGCGCGATCGACGGCGCGGAAGAAGCGTTCGGCGTCGATGTCTACCTCCGGCTCTTTCCCGCCGTGGCCGTGGTGCATGGGTGAGCTACTGCCGCCTGCGCCGCCGTATGAGGCGACGGTCTGGTGTGGCTCGGTCAGCTCTTCTCCCAGCGCCTCGGTGATCGTCCGGGGGACGCCCGGCGCCGGTTGGATCTCGTCCAGCGCATCGCGGTTGCCCTGGAAGAGTCGGATTGCCTGTCGATCCAGGCCGAGAACGTGAAAGCGGTCGGCTGACTGAAGGACGCGCATCAGGGGCTTGGTGTGGAAACTATCCGCCACGACAGCCAGATCGGCGACCGGCCTCTGGAGCTTGTAGACCCGGGACATGCTTTTGGAGCCGAGCACCGCCAACCCGTCAAGGTTGTGATTCCAGAACTCGTGGTCCTCGGCTAATGCCAGAAACGGTTCCAGCAGCGGCCGGGCCTCGTCCTTCGACACGTGTTGCAGGAGCGACTCCTCGAGCTGCTTTACCAGGTTCCCGAACCGGATCGGATCCTGCCTGTTGTCCGGATGGTGCCGATGCGTCGTCTGGTAGAGCGTAAGGCACGGCGGATCACAATTGTCCAGGATCCCCTTTGCGTAGTCTTTTTCTATGTCCATCTCTTTAAAGGTACAAAGAGATGGAATCAACGTCTGTGCGAAAGCGTACCGAGCGCAAAGTGCAATACGATACCCACCAAAGATATGCAGTTTGACTTTGTCTTAGTTCGAGAACTAAGCTGAAAGTAGACGAGTAGTGAGAAGGATAATCGGATGGGTCTTCTGACAAAGGAAAGCAGCGACGGGAACCGAACAGGTGAGAGCCTCGAACGTATGGAGATTCAGATTTCCCGTGCGCTGCTCGTTACCGGACTACTGAGCGTCTTTCTGGGGACGGTCACCGTTATCGTCTCTTCTGTACTGTATGCGGCGCAACCGGACACGAATTTCTCACTTTTTAATACCTACCTCAGCGATTTCGGTTCCGAGCAGGGCTGGCCGCAGGTAGCATTCAACACCGGAAATCTTCTTCTGGGTCCGCTTCGTTTTCTCTTTTTTCTGCTTCTAGTAAAACGGCTCTATACCGAAGGAATGTCGGGAAAACTTGGAATTGCGATAATCGTATTCGGCAGTGTCGTGACGATAGGGGGAATAGGAGTCGCGGCGGTCCCCTATGCGTTCAGCCTGCCTATTCACAAGATTATGGCGGTCCTATACTTCGGAGGACTCGTCGCCATACATTCAACCCTTTCGGT
>CAZLDK010000122.1:0-9201 GCA_964558285.1 uncultured Spirochaetaceae bacterium
CTCTTTGCTTACCAAGCCGATGTCGCCGGTTACGTAGCCCGCTTCGGCGAGGGTTCGGCTACTAACCAAGACCCGGCCGCCGGATTCAAGCATTCGGGCGAGGGTCGGTTCCCAGACGAACCCGGCGTCGATGTCGCCCCGGAGCCAGGCCGCGAGAAGGTCCGGGGGCTGCAAATCGATTATCCGCAGCGACTCAGGGTCTACCCCGGCGACTTCCAGGGCGGCGAGGAGGTGGTAGTGTGTCGTCGCGCCGAAGGGTGCCGCGACGGTCTTTCCTACCAGGTCTTCAACCTCCCGAATGCCGCTCCCCTCCCGGACCACCAACGCTTCGTTATCTCCTATGATGTCGTAGATGTAGAAGACCTCTGCTTCGAGACCTTGGGCGATTGCGGCCACGGTGGTGCTGCTGCCACCGAGACCCAGGTCGATGGAGCCGGCTGCTATGCCGGTGTTTAGGTCCCGACCGGAGTCGACTTGGACCCATCGGATGGGGACGCCGAGGGTCTCTTCGTGCCACCCCATGTGCTTCGCGACGATGGCTCCGTTGGGTATCGTCTGAAACCCAATGACGACCTCCCGAGGCAGCACCTCCTCTTCGTCGACGCCTCGGGCCCAGCTCCCAGAAACAAGAACCAATAACAACAGCCCAATCAATGCAAAATAGCGGTGACGCATCTTTGCCTCCCGGTAGTTTCTATTTCCCTTTCCAGGGAACGAGTCGCGTCTCGGCCAGCCTGACGAGGCGGTCGAGAAGGAGCCCCGTAAGCCCCATCACGATAATACCCATAAATATTACGTCACTTCGCAGAAATTTACTTGCATCTAAAACCATCCATCCGATTCCCGAGGTGGCGGCGACAATTTCGGCAGAAACCAAGGTGGTGTAGGTAAAGCCGATACTTACCCGTATTCCCGTAAATATCTCCGGGAGGCAGGAGGGAAAGACTACGTGCCTGAACACCTGTCGGTGGCTCGCCCCGAGGGAGAGGGCTCCGTGGATTCGATCGGGACTGATCCCCCGGACTCCGGACATAGCGCTGATGGAGAGGGGCGGGAAGGCGGCGAGAAAGAGGAGGGCGATCTTCGACTCGTTCTCGATGCCGAGCCAGACGACCAGAATGGTGTAGTAGGCCAAGGGCGGCAGAGGTCGGTAGAACTCGATAATCGGGTCCAGGAGGCCCCGAACGACACGGTTGTACCCCATCGCCAGGCCGATGGGGACGGCGGTAACCAGTGCCAAGGCGAAACCGAGGAGCACCCGGAAGAGGCTCGTTCCCAGGTGCTGGGCCAGGGTGCCCCCCCGGTAGCCTTCGGTTGCGACGTGGACGAAACTCTCCACCACTGCCCGGGGCCGGGGAACGAAGAGCTCCGGAAAAATCTGCAGATAGGTCACGACGTGCCAGATAAGCAGGATCGTGGAAACCGAGACTATCCCGAGGAGCCACGGATTCCGAAGACCACGCACTGTTTGCCGTTTCAATCCTGTACTCTTCAAAACTCTAACGGGAAAGTCGTATTTCGCCTCGTGTATGTCAATACGGCGCCTTGCATAAGAACCAAGAGATACCTATTTTTGTGGCATGGAACGTCTTACCGGGGTCGGAAAACTTATCTACAGCCTTTATCTTCTCGGTCCCGGCTCCCGCCGGGTGCTTCGACACTACGCCTGGGTCCAGTGGTACCGTAGCGCACCGGAGGATCAACGCAAGGCCGCCCGGGATGAGCTTTTTCGGAGTCTGGTCGACTTTGCCTACCGGGAAGTGCCCTTCTATCGAAACCTCTACGACGAGCACAACGTCGATATGAAGGGGATAAACGGTGTCGACGACGTGACGAAGCTGCCTCTCGTCACCCGGGAGATGATGAAGGCGGCCCCCCTCGAAGAGCTGAGACCCCGGCGGTTACGCAAGATCGCCGTGTCGACTTCGACCTCCGGATCCTCCGGGACACCCTTCGTCTTTTTCCGCTCCCTCTCGAGCATCCTGTTCTACGGCGGACAACTTCTCAACTACCTCGACAGCTGGGGATTCTCTGGAAAGCGCAAAGTCTACTTCATCCTCTACAACGCCGACCCGACTATCAGCTTTAACCTCTCCTACAGGAACACCTTTGCGATTCTGAACCGGCGGCACTCCATAGATCCGCTCCTTCCAACCGAGGCGATCGTATCGAAGATCGAGGCGGAGCGACCGGATCTTATTATCTCGCATCCGTCGACCATCGAGGACATCGCCGACTGGTTTCTCGACCGGGGCCGGACCTACGACACGCCGATCGGCTTCGCGACCGGCGGTGAGGTGTTGACCGAGCGGCTCCTGCTAAAGGTAGCCAAGGTCTTTTCTGCCTCCGAGTACTTCGATTTCTACAACACCGTTGAGGCGGGTCTCGTCGCCGCGCAGTGCTCCTGCAGCGATCTCCTCCACGTCAACGACAACAGCGTCATTCTCGAGAAAGGCGAGGCTGTTCGCGACGACACCGGGGAGCAGTACGTCAAGCCGATCTTTACCAACCTCTGGAACTACGGCACTCCCTTCATCCGGTACACCGGAATCGAAGATCTGCTCCAATTTGCCGAGGAGGCGGCCTGCGATTGCGGAAGCGACGGTGAGCTGATCCGGACCATCGTTGGTCGCGAATCGGACATTATCCAGAGCCCGGATACCAAGGGGATCTCCGCCTGCAACCTGATGAGCGCCCACGCGGATCTGCCGGGTGTCCGTCGGTTTCAGTACGTCCAACCGAATCCGCAGGAGCTGATTCTGCGCTACGTCCCGGCCGAAGGCGCGGACCCCGCGGTAATCCTACGAGAAGCGGAAGCGGTTGTCCGGAGGACCCTAGGGCCGACGCTCCGCTTTACAGTCGAGGCGGTCGACGAGGTCTATAAGTCGCCGAAGTCTCTCAAGGTGCCGATTGTCGTGAGGCAGGCATAAGATCTCCGGCGCCGATCTGAGCCGCCTTGAGCCACTTGTACGCGTTGGACCGAGGCGAGGCCTCCTCGAAGCGATAGAGCCGTCCTCGGTAGTAGAGCTCGAGGGCCTCGCTGTTTTGTACGTTCACGCCTTCGATCTCTTTGAAGGGAAAGAGCCACCTCCCTTTGCCGGCGAGGACGATGCCTCCGGGGGTCAGTGAGAGGATTCCGGAGTCCTTCTGCCGGACCTTGGCGCTTCGGTAGCCGGTCAACAGACGGACGGCCGGATCGGCGAAAACCGGCGCCCCGTCCCCGGCCGCTTCCCCCGCCGCCGCCATCCGATCGGCCAGCTCCGCGACCTGCCAGCGGTTCCACTCCGCCGGAGTCCCGAATAGCGGCGACGTGATCGCCCCCCTCTCGACCGTGGCGACGAAGCGGCCGGCGGCGCTGTAGCGGTGGGAGAGCCCGCAGTGGCTACAGGAAATCGTGTCCCCCCGGGAGACGAGGGTCGAGAAGCGCCGACAGCCGGGGCAGACGAAGAGAAGCCGCTCGAGGTACTCCGCCGGGGCTCGGTTTCGGTAGCTCCCCGCGACGGCGGCGCACCACGCCGCGTCGTCGTGGTTCACTGCGGCGGCTATCCGGTCGTAGATCTCCCCCTGGGTGAGCTCGGCAACCTGGTGCCGGGAGAACAGAAGGGAGAACTCCACCGCTACAGCACCTTTGCTCCGGTACCGAGCCCACCGGGGCTGCACCAGGTAGCCGCCGTACTGCTTCGCAAAGACTACGGGCACCCCCGCCGCCTTGATAAGCCGGGGGACCTCGGGCATCGGGGCAATGCTCCTGCCGTCCCAGGTCCGCCGGCCCTCGGGAAAAATGCCCACCACCCCGCGATTGACGCGGAGCACCGTGAAGATTCTCCGGACCGCCGTGCTGTCCGGCATAAACTTCGTCTTCGGGATCGAGGCCAGAAGCCTCATGATGGGTCCGATCAAACGTGATCGGAAGATGTTGTCCGAGGTGACGAACTGGACCGTGTCCGGGAGGAGGGCGCCGATAAAGAAGGGGTCCCAGTAGTTTACGTGGTTCGAAACCAGGATGTAGGGCGGCTTAACCCCTAGGGAACCGCGAGACTCGATACCGTAGCGACGGACGATCAGAGCCTTCGACAGCAGCCTGACGAGGCGGACTGCCCACCGGCGGGGGATAGTCGGGTCCCGGGTCACAAGGTCGGAGCCGGCGACGGAAGGTAGCGCCGGTAGATCCGCTTTACCAGAGCCGGGACCGCCGGATCGGCGGCTGCCTTGGAAAGGTCCAAAAACCCGACGCAGGAGGGCATGTCATTAAGGCTCCGGTCGACAAACCGAATACCCTCGGAGTAGTCGAAGCCCAGGCCCTCTCTCCAGGAGCGGTCGGTCGGCACGTCCCGGGAAACCTGCCAGAGGTAACGGCGGTCGAAGAGTTGGGCGACGATAAGGACCGGCGGCAGAAGCTTCAGCACGCTTCGGAATCCCCGGGCCTTCGGATGGACCACGAACTTCGAGCACTCCATCGCCTGGTCACCGAGAAACTCCGGCGAGTCGATCCTGACCCCCTTCTCCATCTCCATCGCAAGTCCGGAAAAGCGAGACGTTCGAACGTTCAAGGTGATCGTCGCCAAGAGGCGAAGATCCTCGAAGAGTCCGATAATTACCGACTCCGAATCCCTCGGGAGCGCCATATGCTCCGGTGTCGCAACCCTGGGATCGAGAAAGCCCGATTCGACCAGCCCCTGATACCGGAGATCGACGACCTGTTGGTACGCCGAAGTCCCCGGGAATACCCTCCGGACCGATTCCGCGGTAGGATGATCCAAAGAATGGAGGTGGCCCTGCCAGTCTTCCTCGCAGACGTAGTCCCAAGAAGCCGAAGAATCCTTCGCCGTCGCGTTGTCTCTTACCAAATCCATCATCTATTCCCCAGCGCGAAGTATAGCATCCAGATCGGCCGAAAATCCAGATTTTTGTTTGATATAATGCTATATATTCCTTTGACTATATCTTAGTTGTATGCTCATGTTTCCATAAGGAGGACAGATGGCAGGCTACACACACGACATTCTGGTTATCGGGGGCGGCGCAGCGGGATTGACAGTAGCCGCAGGCACCTCGCAGTTGGGCCTAAAGACGGCTCTCTTCGAGCCGAAGAAGCTTGGCGGCGACTGTCTTTACCACGGCTGCGTACCGAGTAAGACGCTCCTAAAGACCGCGACGGTCTACCAGCAGCTTAAGGAGTTTCCGAAGTACGGACTCCCGGAAACCCCTCGGCCCCGGGTCGACATCAAGGACATCAACGCCCGGGTGCAGTCGGTAATCGACTCAATAGCCTTCCACGACTCTCCGGAGCGTTTCCGGAAGCTCGGGGCGGAGGTCTTTCTCGGCAACGTCCGGTTCATCTCTCCTCATGAGGTTAAGCTCGACGACGGAAACGTCTACTCCGCCAAACGGATCGTTCTGGCGACCGGAAGCTCCCCCCGGGCGGTTCCGATACCCGGTCTCGAGAACGCAGGCTATCTGACGAACCTCGATATGTTCTCCCTAGAGGCGCTTCCAAAGAAGCTGATCGTTCTCGGTGGGGGTCCCATTGGCGCGGAGATGAGCCAGGCCTTTACCCGACTGGGCACCGAGGTCTCGCTTATCGACGTGGCGCCTCAGCTCTTGCCCCGGGAGGACGCCGACATGGCCGCCTTTGTAGCCGACCGCCTCCGGGCCGAAGGCGCAGCTCTCTACTTGGGAGCCAAGGTACAACGGGTAGAGGCCTCCGGCGGCTCCAAGACCGTGGTGTTGGAGCACGAGGGGGCGGAGGTTACCCTGACCGCCGACGACATCTTGGTTGCCACCGGGCGGAAGGGTAACACCGACGATCTGGACCTCGAGAAGGCCGGGGTGGCGGTGGAGAAGAGCTTTATCACCACCGATTCGAAGCTTCGAACCAGTCAGAAGCACATCGTCGCGATCGGCGACTGCAACGGCCGCTTTCTTTTTACCCACGTCGCCGGGGCCGAGGGATCGTTGGCGGTCCGCCGTTTGGCGCTCCACGCGGGTGGGGTTATGAACTACCGGAACGTCCCCTGGTGCACCTACACCGACCCGGAGCTTGCGAACATCGGCTACAACGAGCGCGCCGCCCGGGAGGCCGGAGTCACCTACCAGGCGATTACCCAGCCCTTCAGCGGCATCGACCGGTCCCACGCCGAGGCGGAGCCCGAGGGAATGATGAAGATTCTCGTCGACGGAAAGGAGCGGGTTATCGGCGCTCAGGTTGCCGGTGTCCACGCCGGGGAGCTCTTGATGCCCTCCCTCTTCGCCGTCTCCCAGGGATGGAAGCTCAAAGAGCTGATGTCGCCGATCTATCCCTACCCGACCCTGAGCGAAATAACCCGGAAGACCGTGAGCGCCCATATGGGACCGAAGCTCTTTAACGACAAGGTACGGGGAATCTTGCGGTTCCTCTTCCGCTACCGTGGTACGGAGGCATAGCATGAAAAGTAGTCTCCGAATCGTCATCCTAGTGGTCCTGGCGGTGGCCCTTGTTGCCGCCGGCTACTTCTTCGAAGTGCCGCGCTACCTCCGCCAGCTCTTGGACTGGATAGACAGCATCGGTGCCATCGGGCCGATCGTCTTTGTCGTACTCTACATTCTGGTTACCGTCCTCCTGGTGCCCGGGTCGATTCTGACCCTCGGGGCCGGGGCCCTCTTCGGGGTCCTCTGGGGCACCATCTACGTCTCGGTGGGATCCACCCTCGGAGCCACCGCGGCCTTTCTGGTTGGACGCTACTTTATGCGGGACTGGGTGGCGGCCAAGATAGCCCGGAGCGAGCGGTTCAGCGCCGTCGACGAGGCCATCGGCCGGGAAGGGGGCAAGATCGTCTTTCTGCTCCGCCTCTCTCCCATCTTCCCCTACAACTTCTCGAACTACGCCTTCGCCCTTACCAAGGTGAACGTCGGTTCCTACATGCTGGCGTCCTGGATCGGCATGATTCCCGGCACCATCATGTACGTCTACATCGGGTCACTGATAGAGAGCCTCGCCGCCCTCGGGACCGAAGGGCGAGCCCGGACCACCGCGGAGTGGATTCTCTACGGCGTCGGACTGGTGGCAACGATAACCGTAACCGTCTACGTGACCCGCCTCGCCCGCCGGGCGATCCAGGAACGCGTCGGGGAGGAGGTCGCGGAGGCCGCCGACGACCCGCCGGTGAAGCCTCCGGGGGAGTAGACGCCTTTTTTGTGACCGGGTGATATAATGTTGGCGAGGTGTTAGGCGGGCATTTGCTTCTCTACATTCTCGCTCTCTCGATAGCTCTGCAGCTTGCCGCCGCGATAACGGCGCTGTCGTTGATGCGGCGGAGCGGCTTCTATCTTCCCTGGCTACTCGTATCGATCGCCATAACCCTTATGGCGATTCGGCGCATTACCAGTTTCGTCGGGATGATTCAGCGCCACAGCTTTCCCGCCTCTGCTCTGGGCCCCGAACTCATCGCTCTGTCCATTTCGATCCTGATGCTCTCGGGGCTCCGGCTCTTTCGGCCGGCCTTTCGCTCTCTGATGGTAGCCCGGGCACGGGAGCTCTCGGCGAAGGATCTCTTGATCCGGGAATCCCACCACCACGTAAAGAACGACCTGCAGATGCTCCAGAGCCTCATCCGGCTGCAGATGAACAGCACGCAGAAGCCCGGCGAACGGGAGATCCTCCAAAACTTGGTTCTCCGGGTGCGGGCGTTTTCCGTGCTCCACGAGCACATCTATCGCGGTGTCGAGGGGGAGGTTTCCTTCCGGGAGTACATCGGGAACCTGGTGCAGGCGATCGCGGAAAACTTTCACCGGGGAAAGGTCCGGCTAAGGGTCGATCTCCGGGATGTCCCGATCGATCGTCGGAACCTTCTCTATTCGGGGCTCGTTGTCAACGAAGCGCTGACCAACGCGTACAAGTACGCCTTCGACGACGAGGCCGATTCACCCGTTATAGCGGTATCGAACCGACTCGAAGGAGAAAAGATCGTCGTCGAGGTAATAGATAACGGAACGGGGCTTTCCCCGGAGGTTCTCGAGGGGAGCAGAGACTCCTACGGCCTGACGCTCATGCGGGGGATCGGCTCCTACCCGGGGTGGAGCGTCGACATCGAAAGCCCGTCGACGACGAGCCTCGAGGCGGAGGGTGGCACCAGGCCGGGGCGCCGTGGTACCCGGGTCATCTTCCGGATCCCGGCAAGAACGCCGGGACCCTAAGAAGCGTAGCGTCAGCTTGTCGCGCGACGGACGGTTACCAGCTGGGATACCGGTTCGGTGTCCAGGGCGTGGGCGGTCACGTTGAGGACGGTCTCCAGGTAGTGGATTGCCACCTCGTAGGAAAAGCTGCCGTCGGCACCGACTTCCACCTCATCTCCGGTAATGGTAACTCGGGCCGCAGGGTCCGAGACGTTTCCGGTTACGACCACGCGGTTTCCCGCGACCTCGCTCTGATCCAAGGGCTCCGCCACCGTGAGCACGAGGGCTCGGGTAAGGGTGATGGTCCGCTGGGCGGCGGTGGATCCTTCCTTATCCGCTCGAATGATTATCCGGTTCTGGCCGTAGGCGAGGGGAACCGTCTGGCTATAGGCTCCGTCCGTCGAAACGTCAATCGGCTCGTCGTTTATCGTAAGCGTTGCCTCTGCGTCCGAAACAACCCCACTCACCAGTACTTCCTGATCGGTGACCGTTCCACGAGTAGCCGGGGTCGTAACTTCGATGCTTAGGCGCGATCCGCCGCCCACCCCACACCCGGCGAGAAGTACTACCAGAACGGCTACCCCGATTCCAACTCGTAAGAGTCTTTTATTTGTCATACGTTCCTCCATGACAGTTTGATGCTACATTATCGCCGAGAGGTGTGAAGAAGATATGAAGGGGGATGCGGCACATCCGAAGGTTCTGATCGTCGAGGATGACGAGAACACTCTGCGCCTTATCACGCTCTACCTCGAGAAGGACGGCTACGCGGTATTCCAGGCCACCCGAGGCGACGAGGCGCTCCAGCTGGCCCGGGAGCTCCTCCCGGACCTCATCGTCCTCGACCTGATGATTCCCGAAATCGACGGTCTCGAGGTCTGCAAAATAGTCCGGGAGGAGTTCAACCCATTCATCATTATGTTGACGGCCCGGACCACGGAGCAGGACAAGCTTGTCGGTCTCGACGCCGGGGCCGACGACTACGTCGCAAAGCCCTTTAGCCCCCGAGAGCTCGCCGCCCGGGTCCGAGCGGTGCTCCGGCGATCGGAG
>CAZLDK010000123.1:0-9189 GCA_964558285.1 uncultured Spirochaetaceae bacterium
AACGAAGAGAAGGGGGAGCTCTACGTCTTTACCGACTTTCTCTCCCACCAGCCCTCGTGCCCCGCCTGCATCGGCATTGCTTCGGTCATTATTTCCGGGTTGCGCCGGAGTCTGGTTGAAGAGCTGAGCTCCGAGTTTCCCGATCTGGATGTCCAGCTCGTCTAAAGGGGAACGCCATGGACCCCTTGCTGTTTTCAATCGTTGCTATTGCCGTACTTTTAGGTATCGGATGGTATCGCGGCGGTAGGGAAAACACCGCGGTGCTCCTTACGGCCACCCGGGCTTTGGAACGCGCTTTTGCCCCCCGGGATACGGAGTACACCAATATCGGGGGCACTGTTGGATACAACTTCGTCTACACCCTCGGCGGAGCATTTCGCCGTCTCGAAGGCACCCTGACGACGCTCCCCCGACACGCCCTTCTCTACCTACCGATCTCCCAGTGGATTCTTAAGCGCGAGGACCTGCTTCTCTTTACGGTGTACTACGACCGCCTGCCTCCGGGAATCGGCCACGTGGTGGAAGCCGAACGCCATCGCCGGGGAAGCGTTCCCGTGGAAGACGAAGAGAACCTCGAGGTTACGTCGGTTACTAGGGGGCACAGGAGCTTCTCACTCTTGTGGTACAACCCGGTTATCCGGCGGCGGTTGGAGGATTTTCTAAAACGGCTCTCCGATTCATCTCTGGAGTGCCTGCACTACGCCGGATACTTCGGCGGAGAATCCTGCGTCGCCTTTACCTTCGACCCCATTCATCCTTCTCTGGAGAGAGCCCTACAAGAGGTTGCAGAGGTGCTTGATGGCATAGGGGACGAGGGACGAGCCTAGGTGTCCCCGACTAGGGCACTAAAGGCGGCCTGTTCCCGTTTGTGTCGCGCCCGGAGAACCGACTCGAGCCCCGCCATAAAGTCGGAGATGCAATCGCAGGTAAGGTCGTAGTAGACGGTGGTGCCTTGCTTCCGATCGAAGAGGATACCGGCGCTCTTCAGAAGAGACAGGTGGCGAGACACCGTCGAGGTGTCCACACCGATCCGCTCGGTCAGCTCGCAGACACACTGGGGGCCCTCGCCGGATATTACATCGACGATGTATATGCGGGTCGGGTGACCGAGTGCCTTCAGAATCGCCGCCCGGGCCTCGGCCTTAAGCCGATCGGCTTCGTCTATCATTTCTTGCGTATATTGCCAATTAAGCGTGCAATTGTCAACGTAATAGTATAGGAGTAGATCATGGAAAAAGATGTGACGTACCAAGCGACCGCAAGGAGTATATCTCACAGTCGGTCGGACGTTTCGATTCGCGGCTTTACAGTGGTCATTGACGAGCCTGAGAAGCTCGACGGCACCAACGCAGGCCCCAATCCAAAAGAGATGGATATCGAGAGCGACGCCCCGGTGAGCGACAACCCCTCGAGCGGCACAACCGTTGAGATTCAAATCGGCGGTTGAGGGTGATGTTCACCATTGTATTCTACGTCGTCGCGGTGTTGGCTCTCCTTGCGTCGCTGCGGGCCGACAAGGGTAAGACTCGGCAGGCCTTGACGAAAGCGTGGAAGGCTTTCTCCGGGATTCTGCCGGAGTTCATCGTCGTCATTGTGTTTACCGGAATCCTCCTTTCCTTTCTCGACCCTCAGACCATCTCCCGAATACTCGGGGGCGAATCCGGTTTGGCAGGGGTCTTCGGCGCCGCCGTCGTAGGCTCGGTTACGCTTATCCCGGGGTTCGTTGCCTTTCCTTTGGCCGCACTGCTGCTGCAGCAGGGCGCCGGCCTTCTCCAAATCGCCGCCTTTGTCTCCTCCCTGATGATGGTGGGAGTCGTAACCTTTCCGGTAGAACAATCGGTTTTCGGCACCAAGGTTGCGGTTGCTCGCAACCTCCTTGCCTTCGGGTTTTCCTTGTGCGTTGCCTTTGCATTGGCGGTCGTCCTTGGAGCTATCCAATGAAGCGCAATCCTCGAACCAGGTACCTTGTAGCAGCAGGGGCCTTGCTCCTTCTCCTCCTCCTCGGCCTTCTCGCCCCGGAGCGTGGCCATAGCGCCGTCCGGACGATTGGCATGAGCCTTCGGGAGATGCTTCTCGTTATCCCGCCGATCTTCGTCCTCTTGGGTCTTCTTGACGTCTGGGTATCCCGGGAGAAACTGATGCGCCACATGGGCCCCGGAGCGGGAATCCGTGGCACGATTCTGGCCTTCGTTATGGGTTCCGCGGCCGCCGGCCCCCTCTACGCGGCCTTTCCTGTAGCCGCCGTCCTTATGCAAAAGGGGTCGAGCTTCTTCAATGTGATGGTCTTCGTCGGTGCGTGGTCCACTACAAAACTACCCATGCTTCTATTCGAGTATTCCGCTCTCGGTGGGGCCTTCGCCCTGACGCGCCTCGCCGCGAACATCCCGGCGATACTCCTGATGGCTGCTGTTCTCTCGCGGCTCCTGACCCGGGAGGAATACGCTCGGATTGTTCCGGATTCGGGGCACTAGCGCTAGGCCTCCGTCTGGTCCCTCGTAAGCCATCGGTGCAAAACGCTTGACAGTCTTAGCTCATTGCTTTATTGTCCATATAAACAAATAGGACTCGTGTGGAGGATCCCATGACTGTTCAAATACTCGGCCCAGGTTGTCCGAACTGCCAGAATCTCGAAAAGAACGCTCGGGAAGCAGTCGCCCGTCTCGGCGTAGAGGCGGATTTTGAGAAGGTAACGGACATGGACCAGATCGTGGAGATGGGCGTAATGCGCACTCCGGGTCTTGCTATCGACGGCACGGTTCAGAAGTCCGGCAAGGTTTTCTCCCCGGAAGAGATCGAAGAGACCATAAAAGCATACACCGCGTGAAACTTCAGATTCCCGGCACCGGCCGTCCGAAGTGTCGGCGGATCAAGTACGCGGCATCATAGGCAAGCGAATCGATCGAGGGTACATCGTGAGTATCGATACGAAGACATCAACCGTGGAAAAGGCTCAATCGCCTCCGGTCGCGACGGACAATGGTGGAGGTCCGACCGGGCGCCCGCGCATTAGCCGGCTGGTCACACAGTTCTGGAGCGAGAAGAAGAACAGACTCCTTACCATGATGGTAGGCGTATTTCTTGTTGCCTTTTTCGTACCCTGGTCGGCTCCCCGGGTTAGCTCTGCGGTAAACGAGGCGTTCCTGATGCTCGGCGAATACGCCAGGGAGCACGTCCTCCTCTGCCTGGTGCCGGCCTTCTTTATAGCCGGGGCCATCACCGTCTTCTTGAACCAACAAGCGGTTATCAAATACCTCGGCCCACAGGCCCCGAAGCTCGTGGCATACAGTGTCGCCTCCGTCTCCGGAACTATCCTTGCCGTCTGTTCCTGCACCGTTCTTCCCCTCTTCAAAGGTATCTACAAGAAGGGCGCGGGTCTCGGGCCGGCGGTTAGCTTTCTCTACTCCGGACCGGCGATAAACGTCCTCGCGATTATCCTTACTGCGAAAGTCTTGGGCCTTCAGCTTGGTGTCGCCAGGGCAGTGGGAGCCATCATTTTTGCCTTTGTCATCGGACTGGCGATGCAATTGCTCTTCTTTCGGGAAGACAAGGAACGAGCCACGAACGCCGCTATGTTCCAGTCCTTCGACGACGACGAATCCCGAGGCATCGGGAAGACGGTGATCTACATGGCGTCGATGGTCGGCATTCTGATTTTCCTGAACTGGGCACCGTCGGGCGGCTCGGTTGGCTGGTGGGACTTTCTCTACCGGTGGAAGTGGGCGATTGTCGGCGCCTTCGGCTTGGTTCTCGCGTACGCCCTCTTGCGTTGGTTCAAAAAGAGCGAGCTCACCGACTGGGTTACGGCTACCCGGGACTTTGCCGTGCAGATTCTTCCGCTTCTCTTTGCGGGAGTCTTGGTGGCGGGCTTCCTTCTTGGCCGTCCGGGCCACATGGCCTTGATTCCCGAAAGCTGGGTCGCGAACCTGGTTGGCACGAACTCTCTTGGCAGTAACTTGATGGCCTCCGTCGCCGGCGCGCTGATGTACTTTGCGACCCTAACCGAGGTCCCCATCATGCAGGGACTTCTGGGGGCCGGGATGAACCAAGGCCCTGCCTTGGCGCTCCTCCTTGCCGGTCCGTCGATGTCCTTACCTTCTCTCTTGGTAATCGGCGGAGAATTGGGTCTCAAGAAGACCCTCGCCTACGTCGGGCTGGTCGTAGTCCTCTCTACCGCCGCGGGCATGTTGTACGGAAACTTCGTAACGCTATCCTGATCCGGCGGGGCAAGCGCTCCGAGGCGGTGTCCCAGCTTTCCCACGGGGTTGACAGTCGCGCCTTTGTATATGATTATATGCTCATCTACGCATGCTAGGAGGGTGTTATGTCCGACTCTCGGCCGGAGCGCCACATAGGCTTTTTCGAGAAGTATCTAACGGTTTGGGTCTTCTCTTGTATCGTCGTGGGTGTCCTCATCGGCAGGTTTGTCCCCGCAGCGCCGGAGTTCTTGAGCCGCCTGGAGTACGCCCGGGTGTCGCTTCCGGTGGCGGTTCTCATCTGGCTGATGATCTACCCGATGATGCTCAAGGTCGACTTTGCGAGTATCCTCCGGGCGACGCGCCAACCGAAGGGCCTTACGGTGACCACGGTGACAAACTGGCTCATCAAGCCCTTTACCATGTACGTCATCGCCTGGTTCTTTCTCAAGGTCCTCTTTCGACCCTGGATCGACCCCGCCCTGGGCACCGAATACCTCGCCGGGGCCGTCCTCCTTGGAGCGGCGCCCTGTACTGCCATGGTCTTTGTCTGGAGCCATCTCTCCGACGGCGACCCGGCCTACACCCTGGTTCAGGTAGCGGTTAACGACCTTATCATCCTCGTCGCATTTACGCCGATCGTCGCCCTTCTTTTGGGCATCAGCGACATCGCCATCCCCTGGGACACCCTTCTTCTCTCGGTCGGTCTCTTCGTCGTGCTGCCCCTTATCGCCGGGTGGATATCCCGGGTACTCATCGTCAAGAAGCGGGGCCTCGACTACTTCGAGAATGTCTTTATCGCGAAGTTTAACGGCGTTACCACGGTGGGACTGCTGTTGACGCTGATAATCCTGTTCTCGTTCCAGGGCGAGATCATCCTCGGAAACCCCCTCCACATAGTCCTCATCGCCGTGCCACTGGTCCTTCAAACCTACCTAATCTATACGATAGCCTACGGCTGGGCGTGGCTCTGGAAGCTCCCCCACCCCGTCGCCGGGCCCGGAGCGATGATCGGGGCGAGCAACTTCTTTGAGTTGGCGGTGGCGGTCGCGATAAGCCTCTTTGGCCTTACCTCCGGTGCCGCCTTGGCAACGGTCGTCGGCGTCTTGGTCGAGGTTCCCGTGATGCTCAGCCTGGTCCGGTTTACCAACCGCACCCGAAGAAACTTCGAAGCGCGGACGGCGGTGGCCTAGGCGCGCATGGACACCGTTGCGGTTCTGAAGGCGCTTTCCGACCAGACCCGTCTGCGCATCGTCAGCCTTATTCTCGAAGCCGAGGACTTGTGCGCCTGCGAGGTCGAAACGATTCTTGGGCTAAACCAATCCAACGCCTCCCGGCACCTCGGTCGACTACTTCAGGTCGGGGTGATCTCTTCAAAGAAGAAAGGACAGTGGGTTCATTACCTTTCCGAGCCCCTTGCGGCTGCCTCCTTGGGCTTCGTCCGGGAGGCGGTTGCCTCCGCCCGGCAGGAGGGCGCCCCCCTGCGTCACGACCTCGAGCGGCTGGCAGACTACCGCCGGAGTGGATTCTCCTGCAGAACGATCAAGGAGTGGCGGCCCGGGCGATCAAACTGTCCCGTTTAGAACCGGTTTACACCCAAAGCACCCCGGCGTACACTTTTCCCGGTGGCTCAGGATCTCGATCTCATCATCAACTCGACCCACGACGGAATTATTGCCGTCGACCAGACGGGCAAGATTACCCTTTTCAACCGGGCCGCGGAGACAATAACCGAGCGGAGCGCGTCCGATGTACTAGGACGAGACGTCCGAGAAATAATACCCGATAGCAGGCTCCCCGAGGTTCTCAAGAGCGGAAGCCCAGAGCTCAATCAGCAACAGCCCTATCGCAACACCACAATCGTTACCAGCCGGATGCCCCTTCGAAACGAAGCCGGGCGGGTGGTCGGGGCCTTCGCGGTGTTCCGGGACATTAGCGATGCCGTTTCCTCTGCCGAAGAGATCACCAACCTTCGAGAGATGCGCATAATGTGGCGGGCCATCTTCGAATCTACCCAGGATGCCATATCGGTCGTAGACGAGAGAGGGATTCAAGTTTCGGTAAATCCAGCGTACACCCAGGTAACGGGGCTTCGGGAGTCTGAGGTAATCGGCAAGCATTGCACCATCGACATCGCAGCCGGAGAGAGCATCCACCTTCGGGTTTTGAACGAGCGTAGCCCGGTTCACAGCGCGCGTCTCCGGGTAGGCCCGACCGCAAAGGACGTTCTTGTGGACGCTGCCCCCATTATCGTCGACGGCACGGTCAAGGGAAGTGTAGCCGTAATTAAGGACCTAACCGAGATTCTTCGGTTGACGTCCGAGCTTCATCACGCCCGCACGATGATCCGGAAACTCCAGGCCAAATACACCTTCGACGACCTTATCGGCCGCCACACCTCCTTCGCCTCCGCTGTCCAGAAAGCGCGAATGGCCGCGACGACCCCGGCAACCGTTCTTCTCCAAGGGGAAAGCGGAACCGGAAAAGAGCTCTTTGCCCATGCCATTCACAACGCCAGCGACCGTCGTCATCAGAAGTTTGTCCGGCTAAACTGTGCGTCCCTCTCGGAAAGCGTTCTCGAAAGCGAGCTCTTCGGCTACGTCGAAGGAGCCTTTACCGGCGCCCGGAAGGGTGGAAAGGTTGGACTCTTCGAAGAGGCTGACGGGGGAACCATCTTTCTCGACGAAATCGGCCTGATGAGCCTGAACACCCAGGGCAAGCTCCTCCGGGTATTGCAAGAGCGGGAGGTTCGTCGGGTTGGCGGCACCTCGATGATTGCTATCGATACCCGGGTGATCGCGGCTACCAATCTGGACCTCGAAGCCGCGATTCAGGAGGGGCAGTTCAGGGAGGATCTCTTCTACCGCCTCAACGTAATCCCGATCCTTATCCCTCCCCTCCGACAGCGCCGAGAGGATATCCCCCAACTAATCAATCACCTCATCACCCGTATAAACCATGAGTACGGCCGGGCGGTCTCGGCGATCTCCCCCGAGGCTGTACGGCGGCTATCAAGCTACTCCTGGCCTGGAAATATCCGGGAGCTCGAAAACGTCCTCAAACGGGGAATCATAAACCTGACGGTCTACGAAACCGTCATCTCCGAGCTACATCTTCCCGAACTGCCGGCCGACTGCCTCGAAGTCTCCGAGGAGACCGACGGTTGCTCGGATCCGAATGCTGCCGACGCTACGGTGTTGCCTCCCCTGCGAGAGGTGGTCGACTCGGTGGAGGCAGCGCACCTCCGACGAGCGCTGGCGAAGACCGGGCAAAACCGCACTGCCGCCGCCCACCTCTTGGGGGTTTCCCTCCGGACCCTGCAGTACAAACTCAAGCGGCACGGGATCGCCTAGCGCATTTTTTTGCACTCCACGACCTGGTGCGCAATCTTTTGCGCGCAAATACATGCATACCATGTGGACCGTCCAGACACTTTGGGGAGACTCTCGGAGCCTCCGTAATGACACCACGCCATAAAGGCCGCTGTAAGTTGTTTCTTCAAAGAGAATTAGACCCACCCTCTTCCGTTTGTCTCCGGTTACCGCCAGGCGCTCCGGTAGCTCTCGTCTCTTTCGAAGTTGGCATGACGATTGCACAATGCGGGTGTGGCTCACTCACACTTAATACTCGCGATCAATCCAGGGTCGACGTCGACCAAAATCGCCCTCTATCGAGACGAGGAGGAAGTCCTAAATACCACGGTCCGGCACTCCACCGAGACGCTGGACGGCTACCCGGATCTTCCGAGTCAACTACCCCTCCGGAAGGAGGCGGTCCGGAGCGTCCTCGGACAAGCGGGGGAACAGCTCTCGCGTTTGTCCGCCGTCGTCGGCCGCGGGGGGCTCATCCGTCCTATTCCCGGAGGAACCTACCTGGTCGAGGAGCCCATGCTTCAAGACCTAAGGTCCGGGGTCCTCGGGGAGCACGCCTCCAATCTGGGGGGCATATTGGCCCAAGACATCGCTTTGCCCCTGGGAATCCCGGCGTACATCGTCGACCCGGTGGTAGTCGACGAACTTCAAGACCTCGCCCGCCCCGCCGGAACACCTTCGGTCGAGCGGACGAGCATCTTTCACGCCCTCAACCACAAAGCGGTTGCCCGGCGTTACGCCGAGGAACAGGACCACCGCTACGACGATCTCAATCTTATCGTTGTCCACCTCGGCGGGGGCATCACCGTCGGCGCCCACAACAAGGGCCGAGTGATCGACGTTAACGACGGGCTAAACGGCGAAGGCCCCTTCTCCCCGGAACGGGCCGGGGGACTTCCCGCCCTCAAGGTGGTAAAACTCTGTTTTGCCCCAGGAGCCGACGAAAAGCAGATAACCAAAAGCATAAAGGGCAACGGCGGCCTTGCCGGATATCTCGGCACGAACGACGCCCGAGAAGTAGGCCGCAGAATTGACGCCGGCGACGCCGAGGCGGAGCGTGTCTACCGGTCGATGGCCTACCAGGTTTCAAAGGAGGTCGGCGCCATGGCCGTCGTTCTCCGGGGGAAGATCGACGCCATTCTCCTTACCGGTGGACTCGCCTGGGACCACCGTTTCGTCGAATGGATCTCCGAGGCCGTCGACTTCTTGGCTCCGGTCCACGTCTACCCTGGGGAAGATGAAATGCGGGCTCTGGCACGGGGGGCTCTCCGGGTACTGACCGGGGCAGAACCCGCTAAGCGCTATCCCCCGGAGGTCGAGGGATGACACCTCGTATTTCGATAATTACGGGACACTACGGAAGCGGCAAAAGCGAGTTTTCGGTAAACCTCGCCCTGTCGGAAGCCGGCAAGAGACCCAACGTGGCCATCGCGGATCTCGACGTGGTAAACCCCTACTTCCGTTCCCGGGAAAAGCGGGAGCTTCTCGAAGACGCCGGCGTTCGGGTAATCGCGAATAGCTTCGGTCAAGACCGGGGAGTCGACATTCCCGCCGTATCCCCGGAGGTCTACTCTCCCCTCCAGGATCCTCATTCCCGGGCGATTCTCGACACCGGTGGCGACCCG
>CAZLDK010000124.1:0-9062 GCA_964558285.1 uncultured Spirochaetaceae bacterium
GTGCTTTTCCAGGGCGTCCTCAGTTCGGACGCTGAAAACGCGAGCCGCTTGGGGGTTGATATTGATGACCTCGAGGTCCGCGTCGACCACGAGGACACCGTCGTCGATGCTCCGCAACACGGCGTCGGAGCGTCGGCGCTCGGCGACCAGGCGCTCCAGATTCAGCTCTCGGTAGCCACCAAGTTTCCTCGCCATGACGTTGAAGCCTTGGCCCAACTGCACCAATTCGTCGGAGCCATCGGTCGGAACCGTCACGTCGTAGTTTCCCTCGGAGAGGGACTCGGTGGCTTCGATTAAGGTTTTGAGCGGACGAACGAGACGCCTACTGAGATGGAGACTAAAGCCGATTCCGGCGGAAAGGGCCGCCAGAGCAACGATAAGCGTCGACCAAACGGCTCGAGCAGCGAGGTTTCTGGCGTCCGAGCTGGCGGCGAACATGGTCTCTTGGTTAAGCTCCCGCAGCTCGATAGCTTGCTCCCGAACCTCGAGAAACACCGGGAGAAGCGTATCGTGGTAAAAGGAGCCGGCCTCCTCGATCGAGTCGCCTCGCCGGTCTCTCAGGCGCGTAAAGAGCACCAGATACCGGGCGTAGCCCGAGTCGATCCTGTCGAGAATATCCTCTTCGCCTTCTATGGTGATGTTGTCCCGCGCCCGACCGAGCCACTGAAGAAACTGACTCTCGTTCGTCCGGAACTGCTCGAGCCCTTCGGCGTCGTAGCCGAGGATAACCAGGAGCGTCGCGCTATCCTGGCGCTCCATGGCGTCTATCATGTTTTCCGCTGCGAGAATGCTGTTGTAGTTCTCCCGGAGAATCGCCTCGCTGGCCTGCCCGAGGACAAAGATGTTTGCCACCGCCCAGACGGCTACAACGAGGTTTAGTCCGAGGGCCACGCCGTAGCCCGTAAGAATCTTACTTCTCAACCGCACAGCGTAAGCACGATATCCTGTCGCTAACCCGTGTGCAAGCGGCGGTTGTGCTGGGTGGGGGGCGTCGTTACAATCCACCTGTGCGACAGCTTCCCCCCTTAGTCGGAGTAGAATTCGGCATCGCGGTGACGGCGCTCCTTGTCTCTCAGGTTGCCGCCCAGTCCGGGTGGATACCCAGAGCCCTCTCGGTTCTAGACGGATTTCTGTTGGTCACTATTCTTGCGGAGCTCGTAGTGGGACTTCGGGAGACCGCGAAACGCGGCGCCCGGTTGAGGCACAACGGCGTTTCGTTCGGAATCGCTATCGGCTTTCTCTTCTTTGTCGTCTACACCCACGTTGGTCCCGAAGCCGAGAATATCGGCGCCGGCGCCCCCTACCTTCTGCTGATAAGCAGAACCGTCTTACTGCTTATACCGTCGCTTACCCGGGTGGGACGGCTGACCGGCTTCGTCCGGGACATTGTCTCTCATCCCGCCCAGACGGTTACGCTGAGTTTCGTCTTGATCATTCTGTTGGGAACCCTGGTGCTGATGCTTCCTTTTACGGCGGCCGACGGGACCGGGCTCTCTCTGGTGGATGCCCTGTTTACGGCGACCAGCGCCGTCTGTGTTACCGGGCTTATTGTCGTGGACACGGCGACGGTCTACACCGTTTGGGGACAGCTGGCGATAATGATTCTGATCCAGTGCGGCGGCCTGGGAATCATGGTGCTGGCGCTGTTCACCTTCATGGTCCGGCGACAGGCGGTGTCGGTTGAGAGCAAGGTTCTGTTGTCTTACATGTTGAGCGAATCTCGGATGACGGAGCTCTCCACCGGGCTCCGGCGAATAATCTATATAACCTTCGGCCTCGAGGCCGTCGGCGCCGTGCTGCTGTTTTTCTTTTTCCAACCGGTCGCCGACGGATTCGGACACGGTGTGCTCCTCGCGGCCTTCCACGCCGTGTCCGCCTTCTGTAACGCCGGGTTCGCGCTTTTTACCACAAGCCTCGAGCAGTTCCACGACCACGTCGGCGTCAACCTCGTCGTCATCTCGCTTATTGTCACCGGCGGAATTAGCTTCGGCGTCTTGACTAATCTCTTTCAACACCTAAAGACGAGTGTGCTCCGGGTCTGGAGGCGGCGACAAATACCGATCGTCCCGCTGTCGGTCAACACGCGGGCGGTCCTTTCGGGGACCGGGATTATGCTCCTCGCCGCCTTCCTGCTCTTTTACGCCCTGGAATACAATCGGGAGATGAAAGGATACGCGACAGGCCTTCAGTACCTCGGCGCGTTCTTTCAATCGGTAACGCTTCGGACCGCGGGTTTCAACACGATACCGACGGGCAGTTTGACCATTGCCACGTATATGATGATGATGACCTTTATGTTTATCGGCGGGGCGTCCGGGAGCACAGCGGGAGGCATAAAGATCAACAACGCCGCGGTTATCGTGGCGCACATCAAGACTACCCGGAGAAGTCGAAACCAGACGCTCCTTTTCGGTCACGCGGTAAGCGACAAGCAGATTGCCACGGCCTTTACCGTCCTGGTGTTTGGACTAATGTCCGTCGTCGGTGGCACCTTCTTGCTCGCGATTACCGAAGATGCCAATCTGACGCAGATTCTCTTCGAGGCGGTCAGCGCCTTCGGTACCGTGGGGCTCAGTACCGGGATTACCTCGGAGTTGAGCTGGATGGGACGGGTCACCGTTACGATTCTGATGTTCATCGGCCGGGTAGGTCCCCTTACGCTCCTTGCGGCGTCGATCGGACGGAATAGACAGATTAAGGTCGCGTATCCCTCGGCAGACGTTGCGATAGGATAGGGTGGAAAGAGAGAGGATATGGCAAAGCGAAAAGCGCCGGAGAAGGTCTTCGCGGTAATCGGACTCGGGGTCTTCGGCCGGCAAGTCTGCACGACGGTCGCGGAAAAGGGCGGAGTCGTTATCGCGATAGACAACAATGTGGAAACGGTGGAGGCCATCAAGGAGACCGTCTCGCAGGCCGTACTGGTAAACGCGACCGACGCGGGGGCTCTTTCTCAGGCACCGTTGGAGGATGTCGACGTGGCGGTCGTCGCTATGGGCGACAACATCGAGGCGAGTATCCTGGCAACGGCCCTCCTAAAGCGACAGGCGATTCCTCATATTATCGCTCGGGCAGTGAGCCCGGTCCATGCGCAGGTTCTCCGACAGGTTGGAGCCGACGAAGTCATCAACTTAGAAATAGACGCCGGCATTCGACTGGGGTCCCGGTTGGTCGCCCCGCAAATTCTCGAGCAGGTCTCTCTATCTTCCGAAATTAGCGTGGCCGAGGTCCACGTGCCGCGAAAGTTCGTCGGACAGTCTCTCGCCGATCTGGACATGCGGAACCGTTACGCCGTGAGCATTATTTCCATCAAACGGGTTACCGTGGACGTCGACGATGTAGGAAACCCGAAGCGTACCGAAGAGATGGTCTTTCCGGGTCCCGATGATGTCCTGCAGGAGGACGATATCATCCACATCGTCGGTACGAACGATGCAATTGCCCGTTTTCATGACATCTAGGCGGGTACCGGCGTGATTATGTTGGTTCGTCGCCGGTCGGTCGTACTCCTGATGCTGGTTGGTTTGCTGGCCGCGATTGTTCCCGCCTGCTTGGGCTACCGATTGCTGAGAATCGCCGGAGGGGTCACCTTCGAGGAAGCGAAAGTGTTGGCCGACCAGGTGCTCTTCGTCGGTATTGTCGCCGGCGCTGCCTTGGTCTTGGTCTCGATACTCTTTACCGTGCGAATGTTTAACTTAAGCGGCGCTCTCGCCCGGATCGAAGACCTGAACAGGGTCAGCGGCCACGAAGTTACCGCCGCCCTCTCGCGTCTCGGGGACGTGGGCGAAAGCATTACCCGAATGTACGCCCAGCTCAATCAGATTAGCGCCCGAAAGAGTACCCGCATCGCGGCGATGGATGCGCTGTTGGCCTACGTGCTTTCGAGGAGCCGGCAGCGGCTCTTGGTAGTCGATCCCCGGGGGGAGATAGTCCGGGCTACCCCGTCGGCACTCGAGTTCCTGAAGGGAACCGGAGTCACCGTCGTGGGCAAGTCGGTAGATTCGGTTATTCCCCAGGTCGAGTTTACCCGAACCCGGGCGGCGGTGGGCCGATCCGCCCAACCATGGATGGCCGAACGGTCCAAGTTTCCCGTGGCGGTCCAACCGGTGTTCAACGACCGCAACGAGGTCGCCTACTACATCTACTACTTGGGTCCGGATACTCAGTTGGTCATGAAGAAGCAACCAACGGAGAACCAAAGCGAGGGACTCCCGCAGGACAAGGAGACAACGACGACTCCCCCGGAGCCGAGGGCCAGAAAAGACTCCCTCGCGGCTCGGCTTAGGCGATTCTTCGGCCGTAGCGTATAATAGAAGTATGGCTGTCCGCCTCGGAAGCTGCAGTTGGAAGTTCCCCTCCTGGGAGGGCCTGGTCTATTCGGCGGCCGAGGGAATCGACTACCTCGCGGAGTACTCCCGGCGGTACTCCACGGTAGAGATAGACCAGTGGTTCTGGTCCCTCTTCGGCCCCGACTCGGTCGGTCTACCGAGGACAACCGACGTGGAGACCTATCGCTCCTCGGTTCCGGAAACCTTTCGCTTTACCGTCAAGGCTCCCAACAGCGTTACCCTGACCCACTTCTACAAGCACGACAAGAAGCACGGCGGCGAAGTTAACCCCTACTTCTTCTCCCCGGAGCTGATGCGGGACTTCCTTGGGGCCTTGGAGCCGATGCGGCACCAGATTTCGGCGGTGATGCTTCAGTTCGAGTACCTGAACAAGCACAAGATGCCGGGTTTGCACGAGTTTCTCAGCCGTTTCGACGACTTCTTCCGGGCCATTCCCCGGGGATGGCCCTACGCCGTGGAAGTGCGAAACCCCAACTACCTAAAGCCTCCCTATTTCGAGTTTCTCCGGGAGCGGGGAATATCGGCGGTGCTGGTGCAGGGCTACTTTCTCCCGCCCCTCGTCGAGACCTACCGGGTTTCCGGCGGTCCCGAGGGCCTCCACTCCCCGGTGGTCATGAGGTTGATGGGCCCCGACCGAAAGGCGATCGAAGAAAAGACCAAGAAACAGTGGAACAGCCTCGCCGAGGACCGCTTCGAGGAGCTGGAGGGAATCGCCGGGGCGGTAGCCGAGTTATGGCGTGGGGGACACGAAGTTATCGTAAACGTGAACAACCACTACGAGGGCTCGGCACCGATTAGCCTCGAGCGCCTGGCGAAGCTTCTCGGGCGGTTGGATGTGGAGATGGTGGAGCCGGGGGAGTAGGTTCCCTCAGGCCGCGTCGTCGCTGCCCTTCTTGATGTTCCGGGAGATGTTAGAGCAGATTCGCTGGTAGACCGCGTTGAAGCGCTGGATCCGCCGGAGCTTGTACCGGGCGTCGGTGGCCCAGGGGCTGCCTCCGTAGTCGGTCGTGACCCGGAGAAAGTAGTCGTAGGCCTCTTCGAAGTAGCGAATCGCCTTGATGGCCAGGGAGAGGATGTAGAGGTCCGCGGTCCCCTTCTCCTGGAGCTGCTTCCGGATGACCTTCGGATCCCGGCGGAAAAGCTCGGTGTAGCCCTTCTGGTAGGATGCGAAGCCCCGCTTGTAGTAGACGTAGGCTGGATCCCGGTGGGCACCGACGCTCCGGGTCGCCGGGGCGGTCGATTGTGCCCCCGGCGCCTGGCTCCAGGCGGCGGAGCCCCAGGGGGAATCGGCCGCGGCGCCGGCACCGGGGGCGGCAGCGGCGGCGGCTTTCGCTCCGGCCGCTCCTTCCCGGGCCGCGGTCCCGGCTCCCGCCCCTGCGCCGGTCAAGGACAGGGCGGTCAACGCCATGTAGGCCTTGTTTATCCGCATCATCTCCCGGGCGGCCTGGTCCTTCTTCGATTCCGGGGCAAGGTCCGGGTGTGCCTTCTTGGCGCACCGGTGGTAGGCGCGCTTTATCTCTTCCATCGTCGCCCCGGGCTCGATGCCGAGGATCTGGAAATGGTGCTCCGAAACCACGACAAGAGTATAGCAGCCCGAGAGGGGAATAACGAAGGGCGATATGGCACCCGGCGTCGTTCTGGAATACGATTAAGAAGTATGAAGAACACCCGTTTCTCCCGTCGGGCTTGGGACCGTTCTCCGAGTCTCCTTCTGATCGCCCTCTGCGCCGCTGCGCTCCTGGTAACTGCCTGTTCGGGCTCCGGAGAAAAAGAAGGAGCGATCATCCGGGATCCGGAGACCGCCACGCTGGTATCCGAGGCGACCGCCGGGGTTATCCCTCCGGGGGAGACGATCCGGGTCCGCTTCGCCGAGGCGCAGCTCCCGGAGGGGAAAAGCGGTCTTGTCCTATCCGAAAACCCCTTCACCTTCTCCCCGGGTATCCCGGGGACGGTTACCTGGATCGACAGGCGGACCCTGGAGCTTGCACCCGGAAAACCGCTGGAGTACCGCCGGAGCTACCGTGGGGAGCTCGACCTCGCGGCTCTCTGGGAGCTCTCGGAAATACGGGGGGAGGCCCCGATCCCGTCCTTCGAGCTTGCCTTCGAGACCCTCGGCCCCGAAGTCTTGTCCCTGGATGACGGGTGGATCCATTCCGACGACGGCTCGCGGGTAAGCTACTGGGCCGAAGCGGCTTTTACCGTCGATGTAACGCCGGAAGAGGCCCGGCGGGCCGTCGTCGCCCGCCTCGACGGACGCCGGGTAGACGTCGATGTCAAGGAGCTTTCGGCCTCCGCGGTGCGGTTCTCCACCGGGGAGCTCCCCCGGGGTCCGGAACCGCGAAAGCTGGACCTGGAGATCCGCTCCGGTCCCCTCGAGCTCTCGGAGGACGTGGCCTGGTCTCTGACGATTCCCGCCGAAGGGAGCTTTGCCGTCGACCGAATCTGGATCGACGACTCGACGGGGGAGCCGCGGCTTTCGGTTCGCTTTTCGGAACAGCTGTCTTCTCAGTCCCTCGAGGGGCTCATCCGCCTGGAGCCCGAGGCCGAGCTGACCTTCGACGCCCAGGGGGAGACGGTGATCGGCCGGGGAGACCTTCGCCGAGGGGAGAGCTACACCGTTATCGTCGGCCCGGGAATACGGAGCCGCTTCGGCGACTCGACCACCGATGTGCAACGACGGAGCCTCGAGGTTCAGGACCTCAAGCCCCGGATGGAGTTTCTCTCCCGGGGGGTCTTTCTCCCGTCGACGAACCGGGGAAGCGTCTTTGTACGGACGGTGAACCTGCGCCGGGTCCGGATCGAGGTAAAGCAGGTCTTCGAGAACAACCTCGGACAGTTTCTTCAGACCGAGTCGATGACCGGTGCCCCCGGGCGGAATCGGGACTTCGGCTACGAGTACGTCCAACGCGTCGGGGTCGTGGTGGCCTCCGAGAGCCTCGAGATCGGGGAGGAGCGTAACCGACCGCTGGTACACGAGCTCGACCTGGCGGAGCTTCTGAAGGAAGAGGACGCCGGGCTCTTTCTCCTGAGCCTCTCCTTCGAACGGGAAGACATGATCTACGACCTCTCCGGGGGCGGCGGCCCCTTCCACGGCGAGGACTACTACTCGGATCCACGGTCCTGGGGCTACCTCTGGACCCGGGGACGGATCTTTAAGCCGGTCATGCCCACCGACATCGCCCTTACCTGGAAGCAGGGGGAGTCGAACCACACGGTCTTTGCCACCGACATCCCGACAGGGGAACCGATAGAGGGGGCCCGGATAGAGATCCGGACCTACCAGAACCAGGTGATAACCGAGGGCCGGACGGACGAGGACGGCGTTTTCCAGGGCCCCGGGGACGACCGGAGAGGCTTCTACGTCCTCGCCGACTACCAGGGCCAACGAGGCGTCCTAAAAGCCAACGAGATGGCATGGAACCTCTCGACCTTCGACGTCGGGGGCCGTTCGGTTCGGGAGGGGGGCCTCGACGGCTACCTCTTTACCGAGCGGGGTGTCTACCGCCCCGGGGATCCGATCCATCTGAGCGGTATCTTCAGGCTCCCGGATGCCCCCCTTCCGGCGGACCACCCGGTGGCCCTCGAGGTCCGTAATAGCCGGGGGCAGGTGGCCCACGAGGCGGTACTGACCGAGGGGCAAGCCGGCGTCTACACCTTTACCATCCCCACCGAGGAAGCGGACCCCACCGGTACCTGGCGGGGAGAGATGACCGTCGGCGACGCCGCGTTCAGCCTCCCGATCCGGGTGGAGACCATCGTCCCGGAGCGCATCGCCATCGACGTAACGCCGGATCCCCCGCTTCTCTCCCCGGGGGAGGGTCTCTTGGAGCTGGAGATCGAAGGGCGCTACCTCTTCGGAGCCCCGGCCTCGGGACTCGACACCCAGGTCGAGGGCCGTCTTTCCTCCCGGGAGAAACGTGTCGAGGGCTTTCCCGGTTTCGTGTTTGCCGACCAGGCGGTCGACTTCGAGAGCCTCCGGGAGACCCTCTTCGACGGCTCCCTGGACGCCGACGGCCGAGCCTTCGTCGAATGGGAGCTTCCTCCGGGATTGAGCCCTCCGGGGGCTTTGACCTTGGATGTCACGACGGTGGTCACCGAGGCCGGAGGCAGGGGAAGCCGCGAGAGCCTTTCCGTTCCGGTGGAGCCCTACGAGAGCTACGTCGGCCTCGAGCGGCCGGACTTCGCTTGGGGTTACGCGCCGATCGGGGAAGCGCTATCCGTTCGGTACGTCGTGGTGGATGCCGAAGGCGAGCCCCTCGGGGGACGCCCCTTGGAGTACCGGCTCTACCAGAACCGGGGCTCCTGGTGGTGGGAGTACGACTCCTACGAACAGTTCCGGGTCCGCTACCGCCGGGACGCAGCGACCGTTCTGGTCGAAGAGGGGCGGGTCCTCTCCCGTGGGACCGCCGCAGCCGTCGAGGTTGTCCCGGAGCAAGGCGGCGAGTACCTCCTGGAGGTGGAGGATCCGGCGAGCGGCCACCGGAGCGCCCTCTTTTTCCGGGTGAGCGCCTGGGCCGACGCCGCGGCCCCCGGGGGCGAGGGGGTTCTTTCCCTATCGCCGGACCGGGAGCGCTACCGTCCGGGGGACACCGCGGAGCTTACCCTGGCGACCCCCGCCGCGGGACGGCTTTTGGTGACCGTCGAGAAGGATGCCGAGCTACTCTCCTACGATTGGGTCGAAACGGTCGGGGGCCGGACGAGCCTGCGGATCCCCAT
>CAZLDK010000125.1:0-1253 GCA_964558285.1 uncultured Spirochaetaceae bacterium
CCTCGGCTACTTCCTGGTTACCTATCTCATCTACCTAATGATGGGCACCTACAACCGCCTCTTTCTCCTCTACGCTTTCTTGCTCGGAACCAGCTTCTTCGCCTTCGCCTTGACCATGTTGGACTTCGACCTCGAGGCGCTGCCCGATCGCTTCGCCGAGGGCGCTCCGACCCGGTTTGCCGGCGGGTTCCTGGTCGTGAACGCCGGGGCCGTGGCCCTCCTCTGGCTCGGGGTCGTCCTCCCGCCGCTGGCAGACGGGACCCTCTACCCCACGGGCCTGCAACACTACACCACCCTCGTCGTCCAGGGGCTCGACCTGGGGCTCCTGCTTCCCCTGTCGGTGGTCTCCGGCGTTCTCCTCTACCGGCGGCGGCCGATGGGCTATCTGATGGGGACGGTCTACCTGGTGTTCTTGTCTTTCTTGATGATCGCCCTGGTCGCCAAGATCGTCGCCATGGGTCTGGTCGGGGAGGAGATAGTTCCGGTCGTCTTTATCATGCCGACCCTCGCTGTCGTAGCCGCAGGATCCGCCGGCGCGATGCTGCGGTCGGTTTAGACGGGATGCCCGAGAAGGAGCGGCTCCTCCGCCTCCGTGAGCCCGGCGACGACCACGTCGTGGACGCTGTTGGGCCGCAGCGCCCCGGGGTTCCACCCGGCGGCGGCCCGGAGCTCCACCGGCGCGTAGTGCTCCCCGTACCCCCGGGCCGAGAGCCCCTCTTCTCCGACGCGCTCGACGAGCACCCGTTGCCGCCTACCGATAAGGCTCTTGCGGTAGACGAGCTTGTTCTCCTCCGACAGACGCCGGATCCGCTCGCTGCGCTCGGCCTTGACGGCCTCGGGGACCTGCCCCGGCATCCGGTCCGCCCGGGTTCCCTTCCGACGGGAGTAGCGAAAGGTGTGGACGTGGCTGAACCCAACCTCCCGGACCACCGCCTCGCTCTCGGCGAAGTCGGTTTCGGTTTCCCCGGGAAAGCCGACGATTATGTCCGTCGTAAGGTTGAAGTCGGGGATCCGGGAGCGGATTTGCCCCACGGCCCGGAGATACTCGGCTACGGTGTATTGCCGCCGCATCGACAGGAGTATTCGCTCGGAGCCGCTCTGGAGGCAGAGGTGCAGATGGGGGCACATCTTCGGATGCTCCAAAGCCGCAAAGAAGCGCTCGTCGAGGGAGTCCGGCTCGAGGGAGGATATCCGGAGACGGAAATCCCCGGGTATTTCTAGAATCTCTTCGAGAAGGGAGCTGAAGGTAACCC
>CAZLDK010000125.1:1263-8981 GCA_964558285.1 uncultured Spirochaetaceae bacterium
CGCCCCGGTAGCGGCTCATGTTAACCCCGGTAAGGACCACCTCCCGGGCGCCCCGGCGGACGGTTTCCCGGACGTCGGTCAAGACGTCGGCCACCGGTCGGCTGGTCGCGCGCCCCCGAACCTGGGGGATAATGCAGAAGGAGCAGAAGTTGTCGCACCCGTCCTGGATTTTGACCATCGACCGGGTGTGGAAGATACGGTCCGGGGGCTGGTAGTCGAAGAGCGCCTTCGGAAGCGCCTCGGGAAGAACCACCTCCCCCCGGCGGGCCGCCTCGACCAGGTCGAAGATGTGGGCCTTCCGGTCGTTCCCGACGACGAAGGTCCGGCCGTCGGCCTCGAGTTGCTGCCGGCTTGCCTCGGCGAAGCAGCCGGTTACGACGACCAGCGGGTCGCTACTCCCGGAGCCGGTACCCCGATCCGTCGCCTGGTCGCCGGAATCGCCGGCGCCGGAAGCCCCGCCGCTGATGGCGCCCCCAGCGGTCCGGAGGGCCCGGTTTACCAGGTTTCTCGATTTCCGATCCGCCTGGTTGGTTACGGTGCAGCTGTTTATCACGTAGACCTCGGCGGACTCCTCGAAGGGCACCACGCGATAGCCCCCGTCCCGAAAACGGGAGGCAAGGGAATCGGTTTCGTACTGGTTCAGCTTACATCCGAGGACCGCGAAGGCGACCCGAGGAGCCGTCACGCCGTCGCCGCCTCTGACCGAGGGTAGCCCTCGGCGCTCCCGACGAGCTCCCCCTCCAGAGAGAGGGTCGACGCGTCGGTAATCCGGACGTCCACGAACCGGCCGATTAGCCGTTTGTCTTCAGCCGGGAACCGGACGATCAGGCGCCCCTCGGTCTTCCCCGAGAGGTAGCCGGACTTTCGGTCCTCGCCGTCGACCAAGAGCCGGTGGGTCGTCCCAACGAGGCTCCGGTTGTGTTCGGAGGAGTAGCGCTGCAGGACCTCGGTCAGAACCGCCAGACGCCGGCGCTTTTCGGCGTGGTCCACATCGTCCTCCCACCGGGCGCTCGCGGCCCCGGGCCGGGGGGAGTACATGGCGATGTAGGCCATGTTGTACCGGAACTCTTCCATCGCCCGCCGGGTGTTTTGGAACTGCTCTTCGGTCTCCCCGGAGAAGCCGACGATTATGTCGGTAAAGAGGGTGGCCCCGGGAAGGATGCGCCGGATGCTCTCGACCACCGAGCGGTACTGCCCCAGGTGGTAGTTTCGGTTCATCCGAATAAGCACCTTGTCGTCCCCGGATTGAATCGGCAGATGGATCTGCCGGGCCAGGCAGTCGTACTCGGCGATCACTTCCAGAACCTCGTCGGTCATGTCCTTCGGATGCGGCGAGGTAAAGTAGACCCAGAACTCCCGCCCCGACTCCCGGCCGATCTCTCCGACCCTCGAGAGAAGCTGCGGGAAGGTGATCTCGCTGCTCCGCCGGTCGAGTCCGTAGGAATTGACGTTCTGTCCCAAGAGGGTGATGGACTTGTACCCCTTATCCACCAGGCCCCGAACCTCCGCCAGAATCTCCGCCGACAGCCGGGAGACCTCCCGGCCCCGGGTAAAGGGAACCGCGCAGAAGGTGCACATCTTATCGCAGCCGTTTTGAATCGGAACGTAGGCTTCGAAACCCGAGCCGTAGGTCGGCCGGACCTTCCAGTAGTCGGTCGCCGGGTCGCCGGGGGGGCCGGCTTCGTCGGCCGAGGCCGTTGCCCGGGGCTGCGCCGGCCGACCGTCGGAGAGCGGCGTAACCACCCCGAACTGCCGAATCATCTCCGGCAGCTCCGGCAGCTCGTTGATGCCGAAGAGCAAATCGAAACGGTCGAGAAACTTCTCCCGGTCGGCGGGGAGGATGCACCCGGAGACGAAGGTGACGAGGTTCCGGCTATCCTTCCAGCTGTTCCACTTGTGGATTCGGGAGTAGACCTTGTCGATGGCCTTCTGCCGGACCGAGCAGGCGACGATCCCGAGAAGGTTTGCCTCCTCCTCCCGGTCGGTCGGCTCGAACCCGACCTCTTCGAGGACGGTGCGTATGCGCTCGGAGTCCGAAAGATTCATCTGACAGCCGAGTTGGACTAAATGGTACTTCATATCGTTTAGAAATAGACTTCCGCAAAAAGATGCTCCGGAGGGACCCCAAGGTTCCGCAGGATGTCGAACACTTCGTAGATCATATCGCAATTCCCGCAGGCGTAGCAAAGCGTTTCCGGCTCCACCGGATGGGCCCGGAGGTAGTCGGTGACTCTTCCCTGGAAATCGCCGCCCTCCTCCTGCGTGACGCAGGCGATGTAACGATCCGGGTCGAACGCTTCGGACTCGTAGCGTTCCTCGAGACGCCTGACCCCGTGGAGAAGGGTGTAGTCGAGCTCCGGGAAGGCCCGGGTCAGGCAGTGAAAAGGGGAGACGCCCGTGCCGGTGGCAAGAAAGAGGTAGCGGCCGTCGGCGTGTTGTTCGGCCTGGGTCACGAAGAAGCCGAAGGGCCCCTCAACCGTCACATAGTCTCCCGGGCCGAGCGTCCGGAGCCTCCGGGATACGTAGCCCCCTTCGACTTCCTTTACCAGAATCTCGAGGTAGTCCTCCTGGGGACCCGAGTAGATCGAGTATTCCCGCATGTCCAGATCGCCCTTTACCCCGACGCTGAGGTACTGACCGGGCTCGAACTCCAGGCCCTGCCGGTCCAAGCGAAGGACAAAGGCGCCGGAGGAAAGCTCTCGCACCCGGTGTACGCGGTGATTTACAAGGCGCCGGAGGGCACCGACGGAGGGGACAGACACCGTTTTAGTATACGCACATGAGCTAATCGGTCAAGAATTCTCCAACGAACCGACGACGTTCCCGTATTTCTCGTGGATCATCCGCATGTCGAAGGTGTAGAAGCTCTGGATCATAGCTTCGAGCTCCTCCGGAGAGTAGTGGCGCCCGGTGTCCCCGGACACCACCGCGTCCTTTGCTTCGACAAGCTCCTTGGTAAGCCGCCGCCCGAGCTTGTGCTCCTCCACGAGCTCGTCCATAAGCGCCTTCTCTTCCGGAGAGAGGGGCCGCTTGGCGAGATCCTCGAAGAGAATGTCCTCCTCCTTACCGTGGTGGCACCGGTCGGCGTAGGTCCGGATAAAGTCGACGAGGGTGTCGATGGTCACTGGATCCAGCTTTCCTCCGGATTCGAGACGCTCTTTTTCCGCCCCCATCAGGGCAATCGCCCGCTCGATCAGCCGGTGCTCTATCATCAAACAGCCTCGCGGCCAAGCCATCACTCACTTTGACACGGAAGTTATACTAGAGTTATACTACAGAAGATGAAGACAGCAGTCTCGATACCCGACCACATCTTTCGGGAAGCCGAACGAACCGCTCGGGAGCTGGGTATGCCGAGAAGCAGACTGGTCGCCCGAGCCCTCGAAGAGTTTATCGGCCGCTACGAGAAGGGGCGAGTAACCGAAAAGTTGAACGCGGTTTACGAGAACGCCCCGCCAACCCCACCGCAGGAGACCGAGTCGTCTATCGTCTCTCTGCGTGGGCTAACCGCCGATGACACGTGGTGACATATGGTGGGTCGACCTCGGGCTTCCACTCGGAAGTGAACCTGGCTTCGAAAGGCCTGTACTCATCGTTCAGTCGGACGCCTTCAACGAAAGCCGAATCGGGACAACCATCGTCGTTCCGTTCACGACGAATCTGGGCCTCGCCGAAGCGCCGGGAAACGTCCTGGTCCCGGCGAAAGAAACAAGGCTCCCGAAGGAATCCGTCGTCGCCGTATCCCAAGTGACGACGATCGACCGGGCGCGGCTTCTGCGCTACCACTCGTCTTTGGCGGGGACCCGAATGCGCGAGGTAGAAGCCGGCATAGCTCTCGTGCTCGAGCTCAAGGCCTGGCAGTAGGCGAGTCTAGGCTTGGTTATACGACGCCATCGCTCTTCACGAGACAGGGTGATTCAGTCTTCCTCCGCGATTCTCAGGAAATCATTCACGCTGCTCTCAGGGAATACATCGTGAAGCCGCCTCGCCATACCATGAGTGATCCGGCGCGATCCGCTCTCCAATGCAGCGATCGCCGTGCGGATAGTCTTAACTCTGTTACTCAGCTCCCCTTGCGTCATACCGGCGTTCTCGCGTCGAATCCGAAGAATGGCCCCTCCATGGAGTTTCTGCGACATGTCATGGTACCAGTCGGTCCTTTCAACGGCGACAAGCTCGTCGTCGTCATCGCTATCGTACTCAATATCAAGCTCGCCGTACCGAGCCCTCAGGAACTCAATTAGATCGTCCGGGACACGATCTGCTTCTATTTTAATATGGGGCTTTCTCACGCGAACCAACATAGTTGACCTCCAATATCAGCCTATCGTCTTCGTCCTCTTTCCAGACCGCCACCCAGCTGTACCTTAAGTGACAATGATGGGAAGCTTTCCGAGCTTGCTGTAGTTCGGCCACTGTCTCTGGACTGGACCTTTGCTTCTTAAGTCCTCCGCAAGAAGCCTGAATGATTCTTGCACTTCACGCGGTAGTCTCGGAAGACTCCTGACGACCTTCTTCCGAACCAGCACTTGGTAGCGCATGCATTACAGAGTGTATCACCAAGCGATACACACTTCAATCAAGTTTGAATAAGGCTACAACCGGCGTCGAGGGCCGGGTCGGGGTAAAGGGAAGCCCCATAAAGGCCGGCTCGGCCATCTCCTGGGGAAGCTTGATTCCGGCCCAGACGAGGGCCCCGAGGGCAAGAACGTTTACCGAGAAAGCGGTTATGCTCATCGTGTCACCTCCTTGCGAGAACCTTTTCGAAAGAAACCGCCGAGGTCGTCCATGGCCGAGTAGAAGACCGGGATAACGATCATCGTCAAGAATGTCGCCGCGGTCATGCCCCCGATAACGGCGACGGCCAAGGGGGAAAAGCGCTCGGCCCCGAGGGCCCATTCCATCGCGAGGGGAATCATTCCGACGATGGTGGAGAGGGACGTCATCATGATGGGCCGAAACCGGGCGTCGACGGCCCCCTCGACGGCGGTGGCTCGGTCGTCCCCGGCGTCCCGCCGCTGTCCGATAAAGTCGATCAGGATGATGGAATTATTGACGACGATACCGATCAGAAGAATGAGCCCCACGAGAACCGGCATCGAGACCGGCATTTCCGCAATCCCCAGGGCGGCGGAGATTCCGATAAGGCTCAGAGGTACCGCCACCAGAACGGTAATCGGCTGGACGAAGGAGCGGAACTGCGCGACCAGGAGAAGGTAGACCGCGACGAAGGCAATCGCCAGGGCTCCGGTCAATTCCGATCTGGAGTCCGCCATATCCTTTTCTTCTCCCTCGAGGAGAATCTGATACCCCTGGGGAATCGCGACCGCCCCGGCGGCCGTCTGAACGTCGGCGGTCACGAAGTTGAGAGGTCTGCCCTCGTGGAGGGCAAGGAGGTGCAAGGTAGGAAGGAGGTTCTCCCGGGTGACCAAGCCCTGGACGGTCTCCTCCCGGCCGGAGACCACGCTCCCAGAGGGAATCGTGGTTCCCGTCGCCGGCGAAAAGAGCCGAACGTCGAAGGCGTCCTCCCGGGCGTCCCGGAACTCTCCGGCGTAGCGAACACGGATCGGGGTATCTTCTCCCTCTTCGCCCCGGTAGACGCCGGCTACAACGCCGTCGAGGGAGCGTTGGAGCTCCGACGAGAGCGCCTGCGGAGTAAGCCCCAGCTCCCGGGCCCGGTCCACCGAAACCGAAAGGCTAACCACTTCCTGGTCCAGCCGCCAGCTACGGTAGGGGTCTACCACCCCAGGCACCGAGGACACCGCCTCGAGAACCTCCCGGCCGAGACGGTCGAGAACCAAGGGGTCGGGCCCTTTGATCGCCACGACGATAGAGGACGGAGTCGTCGCCACGGCGGTACTCCCCGACTCCCGGATAATAAGGTTTTCGACCCCGGGAACAAGGGCGAGCTCCCGGCGCAGACGGTCTTGAATCTCCCAAATGGTATCGCCGCGCTCGGTTCGGGGCGTCCAGCTAACGGTGATGTAGCCCTGGGTCGGTCCTTGGACACCGCCACCGCCGAAGGAGTGCATCCCCGGCTCGAAACCGATCTGCGAGGAAAGCCGGTCCAGCGCGGGCTCCCGGCGGATAATCTCTTCCACCTCGGCGACCACTCGCTCTGTCTCCTCTAAGGAGGAACCGGAAGGAGTCTCGAGGGTAACAAAGCTTGCTCCGGTGTCCATCTTGGGCAAGAGCTCCATTCCCCGGGAGAGAAGCGTTCCGGCCCCGAGGGCAAAGAGACCCGCGGCGATAAGCAAAACGATGGCCCGGTGTCTCAGCGCCAGTATCAGAAGTCTGGTGTAGAAGGCTCTCAGGAGATCCATCGCGGCGCCCCAGGGTCGCGCTAAGTTCTGCGCCAGACGCTCGAACCGGCCACCGTCCTTTGTCACCATCATCGTGAGGATGGGAACCAGAGCGAGGGCGACGAGAAGCGACGAGAGAAAAGCGATAATCATGGTTCCGGCAAGGGGGCCAAAGGTGGCCCCGACGAACCCGTAGAGGAACAGAAGCGGAACCAGGACGGTCAGCGTCGTGACGTTTCCGGCAAAAACCGCGAACTGAATCTCGGTTGCTCCCTCCAGGGCAGCCTGAAACGGTGTGAGATTGCCCTCCTGATAGCGCCGGGTGATGTTCTCCAGAACCACGACCGAGGCGTCCACGACCATCCCAACGGAGAGAATAACCGCGGTCAAGGTAACGAGGTCCACCTGAATGCCGAAGAGCAGCATCCCCGCAAAGGTCAACAGAAAAGACATCGGCATGGATACGGCTACGACCAAACCACGGCGAAAGCTCCCGAGAAAAAGAAAGATGACGATCGTCGCCAGCACCAGGGCCTGGGCGACGGCGCCGAGCATGTTCCCGACGACCTGCTCCGTAAAGGAGGCGCTCTCGTCGGCTATCAGAAACTCGAGTTCCGGGTAACGCGCTTCCAATTCCTCGACGAGCTCCCGGGAGGCGGTGACCACCTCTACCGTATTGGCGTCTTCCTGCTTAAAGATCTGCAGCGCGATAGCCCGTGTTCCGCCCACTCTGAAGCGCGATAGGTCCTCTCCGGATCCGGCGGTCACCGCGGCGACATCCCCGACAAGGACGCGGCGTCCTGCCGGCGTGGTTATCGGAATTCCGGCGACGTCCTCGACGGACTTACTCTCTTCGTCGATACGGAAGCTGTATTGCCGGCCTTCGCTGCGAATCTCCCCCGCCGGGAGGCTGACGTTGTTACTCCGAATCGCGGCTACTACCGCGCCCAAGGAGAGCCCGTGGGCCTCGAGGCGGGACCGGTCGATGGCTACCGAGAGCTCCGGCTGGTGTCCGCCGAATACATCGACGAGGGCGACCCCCTCGACCCGTTGGAGCTCCGGCGCCAGGGTTTCCTCCACCAGACGCCGGGCGGCGACAAGGTCCTCCCCGACGAGCCCCAGGGTCATAACCGGTCGGTCGCTCGTGGAAAAGGTAAGCACCTGGGGTTCGGCAATGTCCCGGGGCAGCCTACTTCTGATCCGCGATATTGCGTTCTGCACGTCTACCCCCGCGAGGTCGACGGAGCTTCCGTAGCGGAACTCGACCGTCACCAAGGAGAGGCCGTTTTGGGAGGTAGAGGAGACCTCCACCACCCCCTCTAGGGCGGCAACTTCCTGCTCGATCGGGTCCGACACCAAGTCCGCGACGTCCTGCGCCGCGGCCCCGGGGTAAGCGGTAAGGACGTTGACCAACGG
>CAZLDK010000126.1:0-8969 GCA_964558285.1 uncultured Spirochaetaceae bacterium
GTGGATGCCGTGGGTACCGGCCTTGTTCGGCGAGCCCTTACCGATTACCGAGGAGAGGGCGATAAAGGTCGGGCGACCGAGATCCTTCTTCGCCTCGGCGACCATCTTCTTGATGCCGTCGACGTCATAGGCGTCCCCCCGCATGGTCTGCCAGCCGTAGGCTTCGAACCGCTTTACCGGGTCTTCGGTAAAGGCGAGGTCTGTAGATCCTTCGATGCTAATCTTGTTGTCGTCGTAGAAAACGACGAGCTTCCCGAGACCGAGGTGCCCCGCAAGGGAACAGGCCTCGGAGGAGACTCCTTCCATGAGGTCGCCGTCGCTGACGATGCTGTATACGAAATGATCGACTATCTTGTGCTCCGGCGTGTTGTAGGTCGCCGCGAGGTGCGCCTCGGCGATGGCCATACCGACGGCGTTGGAAACTCCCTGCCCGAGGGGGCCGGTCGTCGTCTCGACGCCGATCGTGTGGCCGTATTCCGGGTGCCCGGGAGTCTTGGACCCCGACTGACGGAAGTTGCGCAGGTCGTCGAGGGTAAGGGGATAGCCGCTCAGGTGGAGCAGTGAGTAGAGAAGCATCGAGCCGTGGCCCGCGGAGAGGACGAATCGATCGCGGTTGGGCCACTGCCACTCCCCGGGGTAGTGATTCATGAACTCACCGTAGATAAGGGAGCCAAGCTCGGCGAGGCCCATCGGTAACCCGGGGTGCCCCGAGCTCGCCTTCTCGACCCCATCCATAGACAGGGACCGCACCGAGAGAGCTACGGCATCAACAGTTTTATTGTCCATTCAGAATCCTCCGGAAGAGATTGTAGGTGTAAGAATACTCTACACCAATTTTTCGGCGGTTAGAAGGGAAGGTAGGTGTCAACGAGCTTGTTGATACGCGGCTATCGCGTGAGCCTGGTCTCCAGCTCGCCAAGGACCGCGGAGAGCGGGATCTCCTGTGCCCGGAGGAGGACCAGGAGGTGGTAGATGAGGTCGGCAGCCTCGCTGGTCACCTCGGTGGGGTCCGTCGCCAAGAGGAGCTCTATCGCCTCTTCTCCGGTCTTCTTCCGAATCTTTTCGAGGCCCTTTTCGAAGAGGTAGGTCGTGTAGGAGCCCTCCCTCATCTCCGCCCGGCGGGAAGCGATAACCTGTTCCAAGGCTTCGAGGACACCGGGGCCGGTTTCCGGGCTGGGGGCCCCGGCCCTGGCCCCGGTTTCGGTTTCGGTTTCGGCTTCGGTTTCGGCTTCGGCTTCGGCGCTGTTCGGGGCCCCGGGGGCCCCGGGGGCCGCCGGTCGGTCCGCCGCCGGGGGCGCGGCCTGGCCGCCGGCGCCGGTATCCGTGCCGGCGGGTACCACCCGGGCGGTTAGCGAGGCCCCGTCGCGCTCGATACCCAGGAGCCGTCCGACTCCTTCTATCGGAAGAACCCGACCGGTCCCGGGGTTTACCCCCCAGAGGGTTCCCGACTCGAGGCTCTTCTTGTACGCCTTCTCCGAGGAGAGGGCCCCCCGGAGAAGACGCTCCTCGGCGTCGAGGAGCACCATCGGAAGCAGCGGGGTGTTTTCGGCGTCTACCACGTCTCTTCCTCGGTGCTTCCGGGGAAGGCGGAGAAGACCTCCTTGATATCGAGGCCACCCTCGTAGATCGCCTTGCCGGTAATCGCGGCGACGATGTTGGCGTGTCCCTCGGATTGCACCCGGTCGAGGTCTCCCCGGGAGGAGACGCCCCCGGAGAGAATGACCGGCAATCCGGAGGCCTCGGCGATACGGTTTGTTCGTTCGATGTTCGGTCCCTGCATCATCCCGTCCCGGTCGATGCTGGTAAAGATAATCGCCAGAATTCCGGTCTCCTTGGCCCGCTTCGCCAGGTCGATGTCCGCTACCTTGGTCTCTTCTTCCCACCCGGAGACGTAGACCTGGCCGTCCCGGGAATCGATACCCGCCAGAAAGACGTTCCCGTAGTGGGCCGACCAGCCTTCGACGATGGAGGGCTTCCGGGCGAAGGTGGTTCCGAGGACTAGGCGGTCGATCCCGAGGTCGAGGAGCTCTTCGATGTCGTCGTCGCTACGGATCCCTCCCCCGAGCTCGATGGTGCACCGGACCGCCTTTCGAATTTTTCGGATCTTCTTCCGGTTTGCTTGCTTGTCTCCCCGGGCCGCGTCGAGGTCGACGACGTGGAGTCGGGTCGCGCCTGCCTCTTCGAACTCCCGGGCCATGGAAACCGGGTCCTGGTCGTAGACGTCGACGTCGTCGAAGCTGCCTTGTCGGAGACGAACGACGTGGCCGCCGAGGAGGTCTATGGCGGGGATAATGGTCATCGGATGGGCTCCTCGTAATGGTCTGAAATCGCTATATTGTGGCCAGTATAGCGGTTTTTTGGAAAGGAGACAGATCGTGTTTGCAGAAGATCGAATGAGAATAGACGGCAACCGGGCTCAGGCCGGCGTGGCGGTTCGGACACTTATCCAGAATGTCTACCTTTGGATGGCGGTCGGCCTCGGGGTGACGGGGCTCGTCTCCCTCTCCGTACTGAGCAACAGAAGCATTCTTCAGGCCATCGTCGGAACCCCTGGGGTACTGATGGTGCTGATTATCGGCGAGCTGGTTCTGGTGGGATTTCTCTCCTTCCGAATTCAGCGGATGAATCCCCAGACGGCCTTTGCGGTCTTTCTCGGCTACTCCGCGCTGAACGGGCTGACGCTCTCCCCCATCTTTCTGGTCTACACCGGGACGAGCATCGCCTCGACGTTCTTTATTACGGCGGGAATGTTTGGGGCGATGGCGCTCTACGGGGTAACGACCAAGCGAGACCTCCAGGGCTTCGGCAGCTACTTCTTTATGGGCCTCATCGGGCTCATTCTGGCGTCGGTGGTTAACATGTTCCTTCGAAGCGACGCCCTCGGATGGCTCATCTCCTTTGTCGGGGTGTTTCTGTTCCTTGGACTCACCGCCTACGACAACCAGCGGATCGCCTCCTGGAGCAGTCAGATGTCGGGACAGGAGGGAAGCGCGGACTATCAGCGCCTATCGGTCATAGGGGCCTTGCGGCTCTACCTCGACTTTATCAACCTCTTCCTGTTTCTCTTACGGTTCCTCGGGCGTCGGCGGTAGGGGGGCTTCTTCTACCGCTTCGCTTCGCGGTGTCTTTAGGAGCAATGCGCCCCCGACGGCGAAGAGAATCAGAACGCTCAAGATGCCGAAACGCTCCTGGCCGGTTATCATCGTTATGGCGCCGACTAGGAAGGGCCCGACGATCGAGGCAAACTTGCCCATCACGTTGTAGAAGCCGAAGAACTCCGACGACGCTTCCCGGGGGATAATCTTGGCGAAATAGGAACGGCTGAGAGCCTGGATGCCCCCCTGGGAGGAGGCGACGAGCATCGCCAGGACCCAGAAGACGGCCACCCGAGCCGAAATATCGGGAACCGAGGGGAGAAGAAAGGCGAGGAACACGACGACGATGTAGACGCCGATGGCGACGAAGATCATCCCCCGGTCGCTGAACCGCTCTGCAAGACGGCCGTAGAGAAGGGCGAAGGGGAAGGCGACGATCTGAATAGCCAGAAGGATGATGATGAGGGTGTTCTGCGGGATACCGATGGAAACGGCGATGGGCGTTGCCATCCGGATGATGGTGTTGACCCCCTCGATGTAGAAGAAGTACGCCCCGAGAAAGAGAAAAACGACGCGGTAGTCGGCGATATTCCGGAAGGTCGTCCGGAGGCGGCCGACGGCGTCGCGGATGGGGCGGGCGCTCCGGGGCAAGGCGAACCGCTGCCGTACGTTGCGGATTAGCGGCAGAGAGAAGAGGAGCCACCACGCGGCGGTCATAAACATGATCGCCCGGAACGCCTGGTCCTGTCCCGCGAAGCCTATCCGCTCCCAGGCGCTGAGCATTACGATGGCGGCGACGAAGGGAATGGTGCTCCCGCCGATGTAGCCCCAGGCGTACCCGGCGGCGGAGACGCGGTTCATCCGTTCGTGGCTGGTTACGTCGACGAGCATCGCGTCGTAGAAGAGATTGGCGCCGCTGAAGCCGTAGAGGGAGCAGACGTAGATGACCAAGAGCGGGAGCCAGTAGCCGAAAATCGGCAATCCGAGGAGGGAGGTCGCGCCGACACCCAGGGCGAGAAAGGCGAGAAAAAAGCGCTTCTTTACGCCGGGGTAGTCGGCAAGGACGCCGAGGAAGGGAGCGGAAATCGCCAAGAGTAGGCTTCCGATGCTGTTGGCGAATGCCCAGGTCGCGACGTAGTGTTCTTCTCCCACGAAGCCCCGGTAGTAGAGGGGAAAGATCGCTGTCGTCACGATGATGGTGTAGGCGGAGTTGGCCCAGTCGTAGAAGACCCAACTGCCCTCTTCTTTGGTAAACTTCACGAAGGGATATAATACAGTAAAGAAGCGAGGAGACAAGATGGCAGCCTCCGGCGTCGATGTTGCACCGAAACTCAACAAACTCCTTCCGCCCCGCATCATCCGGGAGATTGCCCCCGGGGACCATTCGCGTCCCTTGGAGGAGGAGGAGATCCGACAGCTCGAGCAGAACGGGAACATCTGCGCCGATTGGTCTCTTATCGCCGTTCGGGAAGGCTTCTCGCCGGACCTCCTCTACGGCAATCTCCTCCTCGGCCGCTGCGTCTTCGGCGGCCACACGGGGTCACCGGAGAGTTCCTCGGCCTTCGTCTATCCTCCGGGCATCTATCAGAGCACGATCTCGAACGCTCGCGTCGGGGAGAACGTGTCGATCCACCGGTGCCCAATGATTTCCGGCTATTCAATAGGAAGCGGCACCACCATCGCCGGGAGCACCCTCAGGAGCACGGGCTCCACCTCTTTCGGAAACGGCACCCGTCTCTCGCCGGGGATCGAGACCGGCGGCCGACCCTTCGCGCTTACGGCTGAGGTGGACCTCGAGATTACCCGTCTGATCCTGGCCCACCCCGACGATTTGGCGCTTCAGGAGGAGTTCGGTCGTTTCGTGGAGCAATACGCCAGGCAGTGTCAGAGCGCCTTCGGTTACATCGGAGAATCCTGCTTCGTGGAGAACACGCTCCTCATAGACGGTACGTGGATAGGCGACGCCGCCCGGATACAGGCCGCCCAACTCATTCGAAACACAACGGTCCTCTCAGACCTTACCGACCCGACCCATATCGGCTCCGGGGTTATGATCGAGGACAGCGCCGTCCAGGAGGGCTGTCGGGTCGAGAGCGGGGCCATTGTTCGCTCGTCGCTCTTGATGGAGCACGTTAGCTGCGGGGTCCGGGCAAAGGTAACCGGATCCGTCCTTGCGCCGAACTGCGTCATCGAGTCCGGAGAGGTAACCGCGAGCTTCGTCGGGCCCTTCGTCGGTCTTCATCACGAGTCGCTCCTAATCGCGGCGTATTGGCCCGAGGGCCGGGGAAACATCGGCTACGGGGCCAACATCGGCTCCAACCACACCTCCCGGGTTCCCGACCAGGAGATCCTTCCCGGGGAGGGGATGTTCTTTGGCCTCGGTTGCTGCGTAAAGTTCCCGTCGAACTTCACCCAGGCGCCCTACTCCGTCATCGCGACGGGGGTCACGACCCTTCCCCAGCGCCTGGAGTTTCCGTTTTCGCTCATTAGACCGCCCACAGGTCTCTTCGACGGCGTCTCGACCGCCATCCAGCAGCTCGTACCCGCCTGGGTGCTCTCGAACAATCTCTACGCCCTCCTCCGGAACCGAAAGAAGTACGAAACCCGGAACAGGGCGCGACGACAGAGTTTCGACTTTGAGCTGTTCAAGCCTCCGATCCTCGCGGCCATGGGGAAGGCTCTTGACCGTCTGGAAAACGTTAAGAAAAAGCGCCGGTTCTATCTGGAATCGGATATCCCTGGACTCGGTAAGAACCTGCTCCTCGAGGCGGACCGTAAGGAAGCCGTCGAGACGTACCGATTCTTCCTCGACTACGCTGCGCTGACGAAGCAGCAGAAGGAGTTGAGCTCCGGTGGCCTCGCGGGATACTCTACCGACGATCTTCGAGAGGTTGCGACGGCTATGACCCGCTTGCGGTCGATGGCGCGCCGCATCCACGAACAGACTCTCGCCTCCCGGGAGAAGGATTTTGTCCGGGGCCGGAGAATTATGGAAAACTACTCCGCTACCCATGTCCCGATCGACGCCGATGAATTTATCCTTACGTCGGAGGCAGAGATGCACTCCCTGGAACGGGAGATCGATGTTCTCCTCGACGCCGTCGGTAGGCAGATAAATGGAATCTAAAGGAACCGCATATGCGTACCATGCCGATAGACCTGAGCACCCTGACCGGCCTGCCCTTTCGCAGTTACCTCGCCTCCTACTCGGCCTTAGACCACTACTACCGGATCCCCCGAACCGCACCGGTCCACCTCCTCGTAGAGAGTGACCTCGCAGATCTTGCGCGCCAGTTCGACCATCTCTCCTTCCCCGGAGAGTCCTTCTGTGACGCCTCCGCTCCGATAGACGGCGCGACGCTCCTGTTTACCTGCGCCGAGGACGGTTTGCCCCGGGGGCAGATGCCGTTCCCGGTTGCCGAGTTCCTCTACGATGTCCGGAAGGAGCGCTTTCTCGACGTCGGGGAGAGCTATTACCAGCTCCGAAGCCGGGAGACGGAGCCCCGGACACCCCTCGGCGACCCGGTGGTCGCGGCGATGCAGGGGGCCATTCTCGAGGCTCGTTACGAGATGTCGACCGGGGTGGCGGAGACGCTGGGAGCCCAAGGCGCACTTTCCGGGTCCGGCGTTCGCGTTTCGGAAGCCGAGCTCGCCCTCCTGTTGACGGAGATTCTGACCGGCGTTTCGCCGGCCAGGGGCTTGCGAATTCTTTCCGAGCTCGGTCTGGTCGCCGAGTGGTTTCCCGAGCTCGCGGCGATGTCGGAGACCGACCATAGCAAGGAATATCACCCGGAAGGAAACGTCTGGGAGCACACCCTGCACACCTTCGAATACCAGAAGAACCGGGACCTCGTCTTGGGACTCGCGCTCTTGCTTCACGACACCGGAAAGCCGCTCTCCGAAGGAACCCGGGAAAAGCCGTTTCTCGAACACTCTCATCACGGCGCCACGGTAGCGCGACGTTTTCTCCGGCGTCTCGGGTTCTCCGAGAACACCATCGAGAGCGTCGCCTGGCTGATCCGGTATCATATGATTCCCGGGGCCCTCCACCGGCTACCGACGCACCGGACCGCGGCGCTTATGCGTTCCCCCCTCTTCCCGGCGCTCCTCGAGCTCTACCGCTGCGACCTCTCTTCGACGTTCCGAGGCCCGGAGGGCTACTACCGGGCCTGCCGGGTCTACAAGGATTTTCTAAAGCACGAAAGAAACCCCTACCGCCGGGAAGACGGCAAAAAGGCGCTCCGGAGCCAGGCGGGGTACGCCTAAAGCCTCGTCCGGGGCCGCGGTCAGGCGCCGAACAGATCCGTCAGAAAGCTCTTCAGCTCACGATAGTCCGGACCGACGAGGGTCGTCAGCTTCTCCTTGGCCAAGAGACGGGAGAGCCGCTCCGGTATCTCGGGGCGAACACCCGTCGCCTTCTCGACGATTTCGAGAAACTTCGCCGGGTGGGCGGTGCCGAGGGTTATAACCGTCGCGTCGTCCTCACGGGAAAGAAGGCGCTCCGCGGCGAGGACACCGGTCGCGGTGTGGGGGTCGAGAAAACGGCCCTGCTCTTCGTAGTAGCGTCGGATGACCCGGAGGGTTTGCGAATCGGTAACGACCTCGCCGACGATCCGCTGCCGCATCGCCTCGGGACTCCGGGCGAAAATTGCCTCGAGGCGCTCGAAGTTGCTCGGGTTGCCGACGTCCATCGCGTTCGAAAGGGTGCGCTCCGACGGCCGGGGTTGATAGCTTCCGGTGGCGAGGTACTCCGGCACCACGTCGTTGACGTTCGTCGCGGCGACAAATCGGCGAACCGGGAGGCCCCATTGGGAGGCGAGGACCCCTGCGGTCAGGTTCCCGAAGTTTCCGCTGGGAACGCAGAAACAGGGCAGGGGCTGCCGGGCGAGGAGGCGCCCGGAGACGTAGTAGAAGGACTGAGGGAGGAGACGCCCGAGGTTGATGGAGTTAGCCGAGGTCAACCGCGGTTCGAGGTGAAGCTCGGAATCCACAAAGGCTTCCTTCGCCATCCGCTGACAGTCGTCGAAGGAGCCGGCGACCTCCAGGGCGTGGATGTTCTCCCCAAGGGTCGTCAGCTGCTTCTCCTGGAGGGGGCTGACCCGTCCCGAGGGGTAGAGGATGACGACGTCGATGTTCTCCCGACCGAGAAACGCCTGGGCGACGGCGCTTCCGGTGTCCCCGGAGGTCGCGGTGAGGATGACCGCCCGTTCGTTTCCCTCGGCGAGATAGTGCTGCATCAGGGTCGCCAAGAAGGAGGCGCCGAAGTCCTTGAAGGCGCAGGAGGGGCCGTGGTAGAGCTCCAGAATCGCCTGCCGCTCGGAGATCCAGGAGAGCTGAGGAGCAAAGGGAAAGGCGGCCTCGCAGAGCTTCCGGGCAGCCTCGTCCCCGAGGTCGTCTCCAAAGAGGGCCGTGACCATCCGAGTGGCGATCTCGACGAAGGGCGTGTCCTCGGCAAGGGAGCCGAACACCCCCGAGAGGTCCGGCGTTTCGACGGGATGATAGAGCCCTCCGTCGGGCGCGAGGCCGCGAAACAGTGCCTCCCGGAGCCCGGTCACCTTCTCCGGACTTCTGGTACTGGCGAAGGTCATCGGCGGCTCTCCGGGGGGAAAAAGGCGTGGTGCACCGTATTCAAAGCCAGGGCGCGATCCTGCCCGTGGACGACGAAGGATATGTTCATCTCCGAGGAGCCTTGGGCGATAGCGAGGACGTTTACCCCCGCCTCTCCAAGGGCGCTAAAGAGCCGTCCCGAGATACCCGGGGTTCCCCTCATGTTGCCTCCGATAACCGCCACAATCTCCAGATCGCCGATCAGTTCGAACTGTTCGATGGTCCGGGTGGCAAGCTCCTGGGCGAGCTCGGTCTCGAGGCCACCGA
>CAZLDK010000127.1:0-8897 GCA_964558285.1 uncultured Spirochaetaceae bacterium
CCGGGGACCGTCAGCCGGCGGCTCCAGGTCTCGACCGCACCGGTGTCCAGGCGCTTCTGGGCCTTCTGCCGCCATCCGACCGAGAGAGGGCCGAGGCCGACCATGCCCTCCAAGAAGTCGCGGTCTAGGGGCCGGAGATAGAATCCTTCGAGAAGGTGCGCGATGGTCCACTCCGGATGCCGCCGCTCGAGAAGCTCAAGGCGGTCCCCAGCCTGGGTGTTTCCCGGTTCCAGGACCCGGTAGAACCAACCCGTGGCCCCGAGCTCCTGGACCCTCCGGGCGAACTCCGGTCGACCGATCCGGTAGGCGAGCTTCCAACACGGCTCCCGGCCCTGGGAGACTTCGAGAACCGCGGTCCCGAGGCGGTAGCGATCCCCAACGCAGACATCTCTCTCGGTCATCCCGAGGGTCGAGATATTCTCCCCGAAGAAACCGGGTTCCGAGAGCTCTTCCAAAGCCTCCGGATACTCCCGGCGCCACAGTTCGTAGTGGTCGTAGGCGTAGTGATGGACCGCCTGGTCCGGGCCCCCGTGGTGTTCCTTGTCCGCCTGGGCGTCTCCCGCGAGACCCTCGGGACCGACGAAGACTGGTTCAGTAACCGGTTGTTTGCGAATTGCGCTCTTTCGCCCCCCGGGGCCGAAGGGCTGGGGCGCTCCCACGAGGAGGGTCGTTGCTGCGGTCTTTTGCATCGTGGGGTATTCTACACCAACCGGACTTATTCGCTGCAAAAAGCACGAATATGGCATATACTTTTTCTCAAGGTGAGTGACGAACACACGAAGGACTTTGACTTTAGCGACGAAACGGGAATTTCCGAGGAAGATCGGAAAGAGATCTCCGAGCGTATCGAAGCGATAGCCCGGGAAAGTCGTATAGAGGTTACGCCGGCGCTCTTTGCCTTTAAGGGCACCCGGAAAGCCGCGACCCTGCCCATCCTTGCCAATGTAGTCGGGTTGGTGCTGATCGTTCTCGGCGTTCTCGGTGCGTACTACGCCTTCCAGCAACGGGAGGCCGAAATCTCCTCCTCTCAGGGAACCTTTAGCACCGCCGAGGGGCGGCTTATCGCCGAGCTGCGGCGGCAGACGGAGGAAGAGCTCAACTCGAAGGACCAACAGATGGTCCGGGTGCAGCGCCAACTCTCCGACGTACAAGTCGAGCGGGATCAGATTCTCAGCGAGATCGAAGAGCGGGTTCGCCGCCGAGAGGAAGAGCTTCGGCAGGCCCTTATCCAAGAGCTAGACTCGGAACGGCAGCGTCTCGTGCGAGCCGGCGAATCCGAATCCCGGATAGCCGAGCGTCTATCGACCCTCGAAAGTAGCTTAGCGGAGGAGAACGCCGAAGCGCTCGCCGAGTTCCAGGCCGAGCTCGAGGAGGAGTACGCGACGAACCTCGCCCGACTCCGGGCCCTCCAGCGGCAGTACGAAGAGGAGCTCCGGGCTCTCCAGCAGGAGCGTCTTGCGATATCTCGGGACTCGGAAACCCGGGAGCAGGAGATTCGACAACAAATCGTAGTGCAGCAATCTCAAGGCGGAACCGAAGAAAGGCCGCCCCAAACCATCGTGATGGAAGCACCCCCGGCGGACTCTCCCGAGCTGATTGCCGCCCGGGAGGAGCTGGCCCGGATCGCCGAAGCAGAGAACCAAGAGGCCTTGGTAGATGCCCAGATCAACGGCCTCTACCGGGACATCGCCCAACGGGTCGTCGACGAAGAGTACACCCGGGCTCTCAACCAACTCGCAACCTTGCGGACCCTCATTACGGATCCGGACTTTTCCTCTCTCCCGGGAATGAGGCAACGACTCGAAGTGGACCTAACGGTCGCCCGGGCCTTAGAGGCGTTGATTCAGGAGCAGATGGCCGACCGGGACGCTCTTAATCAGGCGACGGCGGTTTTCGGCCAACTCCGGGGACACGTTGAGGATGCCCAGGAGTACGCCCGCCGGGGTGACGAAAGTGCGGCCCGGGACGCATACCTCGCCGCCTTCCGGGTATTGCCGGAAGTGGCCGAAGGCTACAGTTTTCTCGCGGGTCTCGAAGACGCGGGAAGCGCCGCTCGGGCGGCTCAGTTCAACGAACTTGAGGCCGAAGCTGCGGCGGCTCTCGAAGAGGAAGACTACGAGACAGCCTTGGCTCGCTACGGCGAGGCAGTTTCCCTCCTTACGGTGAGCTTTCTGTCGGCCTCTGAGCGGCAAGCCATCCAGCAGAACCTCTCGGATGCCGGCAGCCGGATGATGGCGGTGACGACTACCACCGAGGAGGAACGGCAGGCCTTCGAGGCCGAGATTTCCGGCTTGCGGCAGCGGGTCGTCGGACTCGAGTCTGCGGCAGCCGGCGCCCGGGCCCCGGCGCAGACCGCGGCACCCGGCGCCACCGGGCCCCAGGACAGCGCCGCGGCTCAGCTTCTCATCGACCAGGCAAACGCCAACCTCGCCGCCGGCAGCTATCAGCCGGCGCTTTCGCGTTACGTTTCGGTGGTTGAGAACTATCCGACGAGCACCCAGGTAGACGACGCGGTCGACGGCATAAACGCCACGGTCCGCGCCGAACAGGCGGCCCGCCGGGAAGAGATTGCCGCACTCCGGCAGGAAGTCGAGGAGCTGGAGGCAGAGCAGCAAGAGCTGGTTACCCAGATGGGGCAGATCGAACAGCTTTCGAGTCGGTACCAGGTGTTGATCTCCCGGTTCCAAGACTACGTCGAGCGGGAAGACCAGATTCTCGCCCAGGGGGGCACCGGCTCCCTAGCGGAGGCTAAGCTCGAGCTCGACGCTTTCCTGACCGCGCCGCCGGTTACCCAGAGCTTTCCGGGTCTCTTCGACCGCTTTTCCCGGTACCAGCGCGCCTTCGAAGCCGAAGGCCGGGAGAACGCTATCCTGGAGATGATCGACGTGGTCTACAGCCTGTCGGCTTACGACAGTCCACGGCAGAAACAGGCCTTCCTCGAGGCCGAGATCGGGCGAACCGGAGAGGGAAGCTTCTTGGGCGACTTTCTCATCGAGCTGAGCTACTTAGTCCAGGGGTAGAGTCCGGCACGGCGCCGCAACCTCCGCTATTCATCGCCAGGACGAGTCTCTTTGCTGTCCACCCTCGACGGACTCCCGTTCAGGGCCCTTGATTGGACTGCATCGCGAATCCCCGCGTATTCGCCTCTGGCTGCTTCCATGGCGCTGTACCAGTTCAGCTCCATCACATCCATCCACCTATCCCATCTATCGGCCGGCCCTGATAGCGGCTTCTGTCCCGTAAGTCTTCCCATTCGAGTTCGCCTCCGTCACGGTGGCACCGTTGTGTATCAGTGTGTTCCTAGTGACGGTATTTGTCGGTTCGCTGCCGCACAGACTATGTGATTCGGTGTGGGTATTTTCTGCAATGTAACAGGAGGCAGATACCACGTTGAAAAACTTATTCAATAGAGACCCCAAAGAGCTCGGAAAGCCCTCGATGTGGCACATCGTTCTTATCTTCCTCCTTTTGACCGCCGTACGTCCCTTATTGGGGCCCCTCTTCGGCGGCGGTCCGACGGACTACTCCTACAGCGAGTTCACCTCGGCGGTCGTCGCGGATTCGGTGCAGAGCGTCACCATCGGCGCCGAACGCATCGACGGCGTCCTCGCCGATGGGAGCTCCTTCAAGACGGTCCGCGTCGAGGACCCCTCGCTTCTGCCGATTCTCCGGGAGCACGGCGTATCGGTGCGCGGGCGAAGCAGCAATAGTTTTCTCAGTTGGATATTCCCCTTGGCGCTCATGTTCGGCGTCTCCTTTTGGATGATGCGGCGGATGAGCGGCGGCGGCAAAGGTGGCAGTGGTATCGGCTCCGGCCTCTTTTCCTTCGGTAAGAGCAAGGCGCGGCTGACCGAAGGCGAGCAGAGCGGGGTTACCTTCGAGGATATAGGCGGTGCCGGGGAGGCGGTTATGGATTTGCGGGAAATCACCGAGTTTCTCAAGAGTCCCGACCGGTTTCAGCGCCTGGGGGGCAAGATGCCCAAGGGCGTGCTCCTTGTGGGCCCACCGGGAACCGGCAAGACTCTCCTGGCCAGGGCGACCGCCGGCGAGGCGGGGGTTCCCTTTTTCTCGCTGAGCGGGGCGGAGTTTGTGGAGATGTTTGTCGGTGTCGGCGCGTCAAGGGTGCGGGACCTGTTCCAGCAGGCCAAGAAGAAGGCTCCGGCGATCGTCTTTATCGACGAGATCGACGCCATAGGTAGTCGACGATCCGGGGGCGCCGGAATGCCGACGAACGACGAGCGAGAACAGACACTCAACCAGCTTCTCGCCGAGATGGACGGATTTCAGCCGACCACGGGGCTCATTCTTATTGCGGCTACCAATCGTCCGGAGGTGCTCGACCCGGCCCTTCTGCGACCTGGGCGCTTCGACCGACGGGTGGTTGTGGGTCTGCCGGACCTCTCGGGACGCCTGGAAATACTCGAGATACACACAGATGGGATAACCCTTGCTCCGGACGTCAATCTTGAAAACCTTGCCAGGATAACACCGGGGTTTTCCGGTGCCGACGTTGCCAACGTCATAAACGAAGCGGCGCTTCTGGCCTCTCGGGATGGAAAGGAGGCGGTCTCCGCAGCGGACTTTGATAGCGCGATCGAACGGGTCGTTGCCGGCTCGGAGCGCAGGACCCGCGCCATGAACGAGCGGGAGAAGCAGGTTGTCGCAGCCCACGAGGCGGGACACGCCTTGGTTGCGGCGCTGCTCCCAGGTGTCGATCCGGTTCACAAGGTAAGTATCATCCCCAGGGGAAATGCCCTGGGGTACACCTGGCAGCGGCCGGTGGAAGATCGTTACATAATGGGCCAGGAAGAACTGCACGATCGCCTGGCGGTACTCCTCGGTGGACGAGGGGCAGAGCAGCTCGTATTCTCCGAGAACTCCACCGGAGCCGTCGATGACCTCGCTCGCGCTACGGATCTGGCAAGGAGGATGGTGACCGAGTACGGCATGAGTGCGGACCTCGGTCCGGTGCGCCTTGCCTCGGACATGCAGGCTCACTATCTCGGCACCTCGAGCCACCTGGATGAATCGGTGAGCGCAACGACCGCTGCCAAGGTAGATCTCGAAACCGCCCGGATAGTGAGGGAAGCTCTTCAAAAGGCAATTCACCTTCTGACAACAAATCAGAGCTCCCTGACGGCCCTTGCCGCTCTTCTGAGCGAAAAGGAGACCGTAAGCGGTGAAGAGATTGAAGGCATCATCTCCGGCGAGAAGGTTGCAGGCAGCAACGGCCGGAAATCGTAGCGGCGACCTAGCTAGTCGGCCTGCAGCAGGGCGGCTAGCACATCTTCCAGGTAAACAGTTACGACGATAGTGGTCTCCTCGCCCTTTCGTGATCGATGGGAATCGCGATGGGACACCCCGGCCTGATGGTTTCGCGTCGGAGATACGGCCTTCTGACCCGGAAGGTATCTTTTTTCCCGATCGAGCCGTACCTTAGAGACAGAGCCGCGAGTAGAACCTTTCTTCCCACGACTTTCGTGGATCCGATACACCACAGATTCCAACATCAACTATCGGGTTTATTTGCTAGCCAAGTTCCGTCACCTCAGCCAAGGGCGAGGACGGATGGGAGAAACCCATGGAAAAGAAAGAAAAGAGAACGCTGATGATCAATCGCGTTGTGTCGTTTCTGGCCGGGGGTCTTCTTGTCTTTGCGGTAATGAGCTTTACCGTGGTCAAGAGTGCCAACTCTGAGAACGCAGAGCTTTCGAAGGCTCTCGATACTTCGAGATTCGAGGCGGGACGGCTTTTGGACGATGCCAAGGCACAGCTGTCGACGGGAGACTACACGGAGGCGGAAGCTTCCTTGACAACGTTACTCGCGAACCAGCCGGGCTCGCCGGAGGCGACCGAAGGCAAGGCGTTGCTCGCACGGGTGGAGGCAGAATCGGCGGCGTCCGATCAGCGCTGGGAAGCAGCTCTTCCCGCGATTAGGCAGGAGTGGACCGAGGCGATGGCGGCTGACCTGCGAGCGGAATTCGACGAAGACCGCGCTGAGTTCGAAAGCGAGTTGGAAGCAAAGATCAACGAAGCTTGGGAGAAAGCACGGGCCGATGTGAGAGCCGACTGGAGTCAGGACCAGACCTCCTAAGAGAGAAAGATCATCGTATCCCTAAGACCCGCCTATCGGCGGGTCTTTTTTGTTATCTACCGAAACGCCAGCCAATATTGCCCCCCACCTGGAGCTGGTTGAGATGCAGCTTGGCGACGTGTTATACGAGTCGGGAGGTACCCTCGATTGGGTCTACTTCCCCACCGCCACCATCATCTCGACGAGCTGCATGCCACCCCGGGGTCTATTGTCTAACTCAGTCCAGCTCTTCCAGATCCTCCGTGGGAATCGAGTAGATGTCGATGTACATGTTGTCGTCGTCGTTGTCGCCGACCTCGTCGAAGTAGACCAGGGTGTAGAACATAGTCGGCACCGAAGCGATGGTGAGCTCGTAGGCGAAGTGGAGCTTCCCCGTGGGGATAGAGTACTTTCGCCGCCCGCTGCCGTCGTAGATCTCGTCGCTGTTGGCACCTCGGTGGTAGAGCTCGCCGGTGGCGAGGATGGCGTCGATGGTCTGGCGCGATGGTAGGCGCTCGGGAACCGCCGCCGAATCCCAGCGGAAGGAATCGAAGGAGCCCCCGGAATCGTAGTTCGAGTAGTAGAAGACAGGTACGTCCGCTTCCCAGGCGGCGGATCCGCCGGTTCCGCGGTAACCCTCGGGGAATGCCGAGGTAGGGGTGTTCACAATAGGAGGGTCCGGGGCAGGGCCCGGAAGAAACGCGTTATTGATGTTGCCGGAGTACACATCGATTACCGAGGGAGATGAGTCCTCGACCAGAATCGCTATCGGGGCAGTCCCGGCGGTGCTGTTCACGTCCAGCGCCACCGCCAAGGTCGTAAACGGCGGCGTAATTCCGGTTATCGTGGCGATGGTGTCCGAGTCTTCCGATTCGAACGCAGGCAGCGCACTATTAAACGCCCATGTTTCAAGCTGTACTTCTCCGTCCCCGAGGGACGTCGCGATAAAGTAAGCGTCCGTCCGGAGGGCACCCGTGGCGTCTATCGGTCCCACCTCGTATCCGAATGTCGACGGGTCGCTGTTGTCGAAAAGGCGGGTTTCGGAGACGTACTTTTTGATTCTTAACTCCGGATCAGAAGGGTCCGGAGCGAAGTAGTGGAAGGAGATCCCCAAGTCGTCTTCCACGATCAACAGGCCGTGATCCGGGGGGGCGGACCTACTCGGAAGGTAGTAGTACTCCGAGTTCGGGGAGATCCGGTCCCGGCTAAACTCCCCGATCGGCCCGACGGTCGCAATCTTTGTCATCTTCGACGCCGTCTGGTAGGCCAGGCTGGTTTCCAGGTCGAAGAGCGGCATAAAGCAGCCGGTAAGGACTCCAAGCAACAGGACGGCAGCCACAAGAAGAGACAGGGATCTTACCATTGGTAGCGCACCCCCACGCGGTAGCGTAAGAACTCGACCAGGCCGATGCCGAAGTCGACGACGGCCATCGGGTCGTAGCCCCTCGGGACCGACGAGCCCAACAGAGTCGGGACCTCGCTAAAGAGCATGACCGGGGACCACTCGAAAAAGCCGAGGATCTTCGCAAGCGGCTCGAACTCGAAACCGACGAAGGGCCCTGCGTAGAACGGTGCGATCGGCTCGAGACCCACCAGAAAGACCGAATGGATTACGCGCATACCGCCGATGGCACCGGCGTAACCCCGGACCTCTCTATCCGCCGGCGTAAAGTAGCTACCGGCCTGAAGGTGGATCTCGGTGAGCGGCTCACTGACAAACAGTCGCCGTTCCTCTCCGGTCTCGCTCATCAGGTAGAACCCGGCTACATAGCTGGTAAAGCCGATTTTGGCAAAGATGTAGTTCGGCAACAGGTAGTAGCCGTAGGAGGCGGTGGGAAAGTTCAGCGTGCTCAAGCCCACATCGACGATGTGCCGGGGAGCCGGCTGTTGATCCAGAACGACGGTCTGCGGATCGTCCCCGACGACTAGGGTTTCGGTTAGCGGGTCGAAGTTGACCCTGGTCGCTCGGAATCGATAGACGTTCGGGTTAGGCAGCACGACGGTTGCCCGGCCGGTCTCCCCGAGGGCTATCTTTGTGTCCCCGGCCCCGACGATTACCGTCCCCGGCTCTCCGACGAAAGTTATTTCCGTTCCCGCCTCCGGGACCGACATCGACAGAGAGAGCTCGGTTGCCATCTCCCCCCAGAAACGCCGCTGGAGGTCCCGGGTTCTCAAGGGCTGGGTAAGGGTCAGCCCGTAGTCCAAGGGGTATTTCCGGGCAACGAGGTCGAAGGCGAGGGCTTGGTATCCAGCCTCTTCGACCGAGCCGGTGACCGTCACCGCGAGCCAGCTATCGCACCCCAGATCGAAGGCCGCCAAGGTCCGCTCCCGGTCGGTCTCCGGAACGTCGGTCTCGGGCCATTCGACGACGCTCAGGTACTCCTGCCGGGCCGAGAGAGACGCCATCAGGGATTCCCGGAGGAGAACCGCCTCTTGGGTCGAGTAGTCGCTCTCGGGGGCGAAGTCCAGAAACACCAGGATGCGCCGGGCCTGGGGTTCGGCGCCGGGATCCTGGCCGGCGTCGGCGGCGGCGCCTGAAGCTTCCTGCGCCGACAGGCCCAAAGCGGCCAGGAGAAAGAGGGCCCCGAGAAGGGCGCCCCGGCGGATTCGCCTGCGTCGGAGAGCTACCACCAGGTCCTCGCCTTTGTCAGCTTGCCCTCGTCGGCAAGGAGAAGGTAGAAGTGATCTCCTGCCGCCGCGAAACCGTACGCGGTATCCCCGCGGGAGTCGATGTCGACGGTTTCGCCCTCGTTGCCCGAGAGGTCGTAGAAGGTCAGCTGATGACCATCTTCCTCGACTTCCAATACCACTCCATCCCGGGTGA
>CAZLDK010000128.1:0-8875 GCA_964558285.1 uncultured Spirochaetaceae bacterium
CAGGACACCGGCGAGAACGTGATCACCGCAAGTATGTACTTCCACATCGGCGCCAACATGGACCAGCGGGAACGGGTATTCGTCGGAACGATGACCGCCCTCGCCCTCGGTGTAAAGGACTTCAACAACGATCCTCTTTCGTTGTCGGCTCCTGACCTCGCCAACCGGGCCATCGGTGTCCTCGATTCGGCTCTCCGAACGGTTAACAAGCAGCGCGCCGACCTCGGCGCCTACCAGAACCGGCTCGAGCTGGCCATTCAGGGTATCGACATCGCCGCCGAGAACATGCAGGCCTCCGAATCCCAGATTCGGGACGTCGACATGGCGAACGAGGTGGTAAAGTACACAACGAACCAGATTCTGGTTCAGTCGAGCACAGCCATGCTCGCCCAGGCAAACGTAAAGAATCAGTCCGTATTGCAATTGCTGGGTTAGCGCGGTAGACTTAAGTAGACAGGATTCTGTCTACCGATCTTTGACAAGCATCCTCCTTGAAGGTCGAGAACAATGGGACTGCCCGGCTCGTTTTAGAGCCGGGCTTGTCTCTCTGGTTATGGAAAAGGCACCGGGGTGACGCGCACCTCCGGGGCAGTCCAATCGACCTAGAGACAAAGGGCACGGATTGCCCTTTGAAATCGAATCACGGAGGTCACTATGATAATTAATCACAACATGAGTGCCGCGTTTGCAAACCGGACTCTCGGCTTCAGATCCCGGGAAATCCAGGGTAACATCGAAGCGTTGAGCTCGGGAATGCGGATCAATCGCGCAGGCGATGACGCGTCGGGACTCGCGGTTTCGGAAAAGCTCCGAAGCCAGGTTCGTGGCCTAAACCAGGCAGAGCGAAATATCCAGAATGCAGTCAGCTTCATTCAGACGACTGAAGGCTACCTGCAGGAAACCCAGGACATTCTGGGGCGGATACGAGAGCTGTCGGTTCAGTCGGCCAACGGGATCTACACGGCCGAAGACCGAATGCAGATTCAGGTCGAGGTCTCCCAGTTGGTAGACGAGGTAAACCGAATTGCTTCGCACGCGCAGTTCAACGGAATGAACCTCCTTACCGGACGGTTCGCCGTAGACGCAGCGGAGAATGTCGGCATCCAATTCCAGGTTGGAGCCAACATGGACCAAAACGAGACCGCCTATATCGGCACCATGAACGCTGCCGCTCTGGGTCTCCAGGGTGCACAAGGCGAAGAAGGATCGATTTCGATCTCCAACGCCGACGCAGCGAACCGGGCAATCGGTGTGGTTGACGCCGCGCTTCGTACCGTTTCGAAGCAGCGTGCCGACCTTGGCGCCTATCAAAACCGTTTTGAGATGGCCCAAGAAGGGGTAGCGATCGCCGCGGAAAACCTAGCCGCTGCGGAATCGCAAATTCGAGATGTCAACATGGCTTCCGAGGTGGTGGACTTCGTAAAGAACCAGATTCTGGTTCAATCCAACACCGCTATGCTGGCTCAGGCGAATACCCAGCCCCAGGCTGTTCTTCAGCTTCTCGGCTAGGGTTTGATCTTCCGTCCGAGGAAAGAGATTTCTGGACGTCATCTGCTTTCCCACGGATTGACGGGGGGAGGGGCGCGCCTCCCTCTGTCTTGGAAGAACACGGAGGTACTGTATGTCCATGGATGTGACACGCATTACGCAGGAATCAGGCATGGCCGACCGAACCCAGGGTTCGGCACGCCGAATCCCATCGGAGGCTGTGCCGGCTTCTAAGATCGATCGACCGAAACCCGATGTGCCGGAGATCGACATTGTAACGAACGAGCTTCAGACCGTAGCAAACCTTCTGAACCGTCGCCTAAAATTCTCAATCAATGACGACCTCGGGCAGGTTGTGGTAAGAGTCATCGACACCCGTACCGATAAGGTTATTAAGGAGCTTCCTCCCAAGGCGCTCCAACGACTGCACGTCCGAATACGAGAGGCCGTGGGTCTTCTCATCGACGAGCAGATCTAAGAACGGGCCGGTCGACGACGCCAGAATCGTCGCCTTGGGAGGGGAGACGATATGAAATCAATACTTTCTCTCATTTTCTTACTATTTATAGCGAACGTACTCGCATTTTCTCAAATTTCCGTACCCGGCATATCCTCTACCGGTGGTCGCATGGATACCGAACGGGTAATCGAGGAGTTGATGGAGGTTGAGCGCCTTCCGCTGAACCGTATGGAAGACAGCGTCGAGCGCTACGAAACCGAACGACGGGTGTGGCAGGATCTCGGAAGCTCTCTGGAGTCGCTCCGGGAGAGCGCTCGCTTTCTCTTTGGTTTCCAGACACCGTTCAACGATCGAATTGCGAACTCTTCCGACACGTCGGTGCTTACCGCCACTGCCGTTCGGAGCGCGGAGGAGCAGACCGCGGAAATTGAGGTGCTCTCGGTAGCCACCGCCGACCGCTTTCATTCGAATCCCATGCCGCTGGACTATCGGGTTCCCCCGGGGCGCTACGCATTCCGGATTGGGGAGGAGCTGATCTCCTTTTCGTTTTCCGGCGGCCGCCTGGCAGCCTTTGCCGAGGAGATTAACGACCGAGGCGATGGGATTCTTCGGGCCAGGGTCGTCCGGTCTACTCGTGACCAGGAGATTCTCTCCCTCGAAAGCCAGATAACCGGGCTTCAGAACTCCCTGCTCTTCGAGGAAGACGCCCTGGATTTGGCCCTCTCCCTGGGAATCGTCGAAACGGTTTCCGACAACCGTCGGGACCTTTCAGCGTCTCCCGAGCTTCTCGAACCCTGGACGCGGCCGGTTGCCGCGGAGCGTGTGTCCGTTCAGGAGGATCGAATCGTAGTAGGTCCCGGAGGCGAGGTGGCGCTTCCCGTAGCACCCGCAGTTTCGGTAAGCCCAACGATCGTCCTCGAAGGTGAGATACGTCTTACCGACACCGAAGACTCCTGGTCGCCGCCCCCTCCCCCACCGGGCCCCCAGGTTCTCCCTGGGGATGGGGTTTCCCTGGAAGACATCACTATCCAGAACGCACCGTCCCGGGCGCCGTTGGCGGAAACCGAACCGGAGGGACCGCCGCCTGTGGTACGAGACAATCAGATTCTATTTGCCCAAGAGGGCACCTCCGTTGTGCCCCTTCCGGAGCTCTCAGAATCCGACGACTTCGTTCCCCTGCGTCTCAGCTTGAGCGACTACGTAGACTCGATCCGCGCTTTGAACATCCGTAACAGGAACACCTATCGAACTCTCGAGCTTCGAAACCTCAAGATCTACGACACCGCCGCTCGTGGGGATACGCGCCCCGTGAACGCCGTCGAAACGGCCGGAGACGCCGAGTTGCTCCTGGACGGCGTTCACGTATACCGCGACACCAATACGATCGAAGACCTTATTCCCGGGGTTACCCTTACCCTGCGGAACCCTGGCCGTGTTCCGATAACCCTGACGGTAGAGCCGGACCGCGAAGGAGCCAAAGAGAGTGTCATCGCCTTTATCGGTCAGTACAACCAGATTATTCGAGACGTAAACATCCTGACCCGGAGCAACGAATCCCTGATCGACGAGGTGGGCTACTTTACCGACGAGGAGCGCGCCATCGCCCGGGAGCGTCTCGGCATGTTTCAGGGGGAATCGACTCTCAACCAGCTCCGGCAGAGTCTTCAAAACATCATGATGAATCCGTACGAAACGACCGCCGGGAGACGCCTCTCGCTCCTCGCCCAGGCGGGCATCTCCACCAGCGCAGCCGGAGCCAACACGAGCGGCTACACCGCATCTCGACTTCGAGGTTACCTTGAGATTAGCGAACCTGACCTCGACCAGGCTCTCGCCTCCGACTTTCGGTCGATGAAGCAGCTTTTCGGTTGGGATACCGACGGCGACCAGGTCGTCGACTCCGGTGCGGCCTACGAAGTCGAACGCTACGTTGCTCCCTACGTCCAGATCGGTGGGATAATCGCAAGCCGCACCCAGGGGATCGACGCACGGATAAGCCGTACGGAAGACGATATGGACCGCGTGAGCGACCGCCTCGAGCGTCGGGAGCAGCAGCTCCGGACCGAGTTTGGGCAAATGCAGAGTGCCATCGACTCTATGGACGACGCGACCCGTGCCCTCGACAACTTGAACCGGCAACAGGGGAATTAGACGGAGCTGTGCGAGAGATCGGTACACCTGACCGGCGTTGACCCGGGGTAATATCCCCGGTTCTATATTCCGATACTCAAAGAGACGTCGTGATGGGATACCTGCTGCCCCGGGAGGGAAAAGTGGAACTGCTGGTAAATAGCCAACCTATAGAGCTCACTATCGAGGATGAAAACACCTTGGGAGAGGTCATCTCAGGCGTCCGGACCTGGCTCGCCGAGTCCCGCCTCTTTGTAACCGATATTCACGTCGACGAACGGGAAATCCCCCTCGAGGTCCCCCATTCCTGGCAAGAGCGCGGACTCGACGATGTCGATCAGATAAAGATCGAAGCCCACCCCCAGTGGCAAGTCGATCTAGCCCTTCTGGATACCGCGGTGGAGGAGCTTCGGGACGCAGAAAGCGCGTCTCACCTTGAATCCGGGGCCCAGAGCAGGGTCCTAGATACCGTTCGCTTTCTCCGACACCTCGACCTTGGTATGGTCGAAGAGCGCCTAGAAGAGAAACGAGATCTGCGACGAGAAGACATTATAGCCGCCGGCACGATACTCCGTTCGCGACGGCAGGAGATCGCGGATCCCTGGAACGAAGCGCTGAACACGGCTCCCTTGATCGAGAAGACTCTCCCTGAGGTCGAAGAGGTAGCGGTACTCCTCCAGACCGGTCGCGACAGCGAAGCAATGTCCGTCCTGATCCGCTTTGTCGAACTGGTTTCCCGGCTTCTCCGCCTCTTCGGACACCTAACCTACTCGAGGGAACACGACCCCGGTGAGAAGATTAGTTCCGAGGGAGCTTCCCTACCCGAGGTCACCGACAAGCTCAATACCACCCTCCGAGAACTCTTAGAGGCCTTTGCGAACCAGGATAGCGTGCTGATAGGCGACCTCCTGGAGTACGAAGTAACGGGTCAAGTTAGAGAGCTTTTGACCTTTCTCCAGGAGCACCGACAGTCGTGATCCTGCCGCTCCTTCAGGCCCAACCTCGATTTGACTTTTTCCAGCAGCCCGATCCCCAACAGAACGTAGTCACGATGGTGGTACTGATAGCGCTCATCGTCCTCGGCGTAATCGGCGCGATCGTGTCCAACAGACGCGGCGGTAGCCCCGGGGGCCAGCGCTTCTCAAAGATGGCCTTCCGCCGGCAGGCAAAGGCCCTGGGGCTCGAGCCTCACCACGTTCGAGAGCTTATTGCCGTGGCGAAACGTCTTCGCCTCCGGACACCGATGCGGATGCTCTCGGACCCGGCGTACATGAACTACGTGATGCGTAGGGCCGTCCGGGCGATCGACGCTACAGCACTCCCGGAAGTCGACCGGGAGGCGGAAAAAGCTCTCATTTTTCAGGCAAAGCAGCTTCTTACGATGAGCGCCTCGGGAAAGCACTCGATCGCGTCGAGCCGCCGAATCCGTCCCGGAACCGAACTCCGCATTACCGACAACGGAAACGACTGGTACGACACTGTCATGACCTCTTCTGCGAAAGATACCTTCGCAGTGAAGGTTCCCTACGACCGCCGGGGAAACGATGTCCTTTGGGACAAGGGGACCAAACTCGCGGTACAGCTTATCGCCGGCAACGACGGTACGGTATACACTTTTCCGACAAGGGTGATGGGACTTACCCGTTCTCGCGGTGCTTCCAACATTGTGTTGGCGCACAGCGACCACGTCCGGCAATCGCAGAAACGAAAGCACCCCCGACGCGAGTTCGACCGACCGGCATTCTACTGGCCGGTCAATGTAGTCACCGTCGGTAGCGGCCGCAAGGCGAAGAAACAGGCCGTCGTTAACAACGCCCGCCGTGGGTACGGCCGAATGGAAGACGTAAGCGCCGGGGGCTGCGCGATCCGATCCTCCGCTCCTCTCAAAGCCGGTACTCTCCTGAAGGTGGAGTTCGAAACCGACGACAAAGAGGTTCTGACCGCCTTCGGCAAGGTCAAGGGTACGGAAAAGACGCCCTCTCGCTACGGGTTAATGCACATCATGTTTACTAAAATGTCCCGAAAGAATCTGAACCAGATAAACGCGTACGTCTACGGCATTACCGACAACGGTATTATTGCTTGACGACATCACCCAGTCGTTATAAACTAATTTCCATAAATGAATTTAATTGATATAAAAGACCTTACCCCTGTCCCGTCGTCTGTACTCTACATCAAGAATTTTGACGGGGTCGCGCTCTTCGAAGAAGGCGCGGAGATTCCGGTTCGAGTTGTCTACGAGAAGCACGCCGTCGGGCCGGCGTCGATTCGGGTGCAGTTCTCCGAACCGGTGGACGCCGAGGTGGAGGAGGCGGCGCGGGGTTACCTCAATCGACACTTCACCACCGGGGGACCGGTCCGCTGACCATCGTCTGCCGAACCCCCGAAGAGACCGAGGCTTTGGGAAGGCGTATCGCCGGGGAGTCGGTTCCCGGGGATGTCGTCTCCCTCGAAGGTTCTCTCGGTGCCGGAAAAACGACCTTTACCCGGGGGTTCGTACGACACTTCGGCGGCGCTCTCGTCAACAGCCCGAGTTACACCATCGCTCAGGTCTACCCTACCCGACCGGCCGTCGTGCATATAGACTTGTACCGCCTGAATGACCCGGAAGAGGCGGAAGAGCTCGGCCTCGCCGACTACTTTGGCCCCGAATCCCTGGCCCTCGTCGAATGGGGAGATCGTTTTCCTGCACTCCTTCCGGAGAACCACAGGACTGTCCGGTTTACCATCGATTCCAATGGCTCTCGCCGGATCGACATTCTCTGATACAATCCCCCTGTGCGTGTTCTGGCTTTCGATACCGCGACCGAGTATCTCTCGGTCTGTCTCTACGATTCCGACGAAGGCATTCTTGGGCTCAGGACCCGAGAAGGCCCTCTGCGTCACGGTGCGAACCTCGCGCCGCTCATTTCCGACGTTCTCCGAAACGGGGGGCATCCCGCGACGCCGGTGGATGGTGTCGACCTTGTCGCCTGCCCGGAGGGCCCGGGGAGCTTCACAGGGTTGCGGATTGGTTTCGCAACGGCCAAGGGACTTGCTGCGGCCTCCGGGGGCACCCTCCCGACGGTCGCCGTGCCCACCCTCGAGGCACTTGCCCGGCGTAGAAGCGATTTCGACGGCATTGTGCTCCCCCTCTTGGACGCCCGAAAAGGACGCTTCTACACCGGGCTTTTTCGAGAAGGGGTGCGCCTGACTGAAGACATGGACCTGAGCCCGGAACAGATCGTCGATCTGATGGCCGGACGGCGTACCCTCACCACCGGATTCCATGCCCCCCTCTTCCGAGAACGCGTCGCCGACCACGCCGGCGAGGCCCTAGTGCCGGACCCGGAGTGCCTCGAGCCCCTTGCACCGACCCTTGCACGGATGGCTATCGAATCCCAGTCCCGAGGGACGGTTATGACCCCGGGGGCGGGGCCACGGTACGTTCGAAGGAGCGACGCTGAACTGGGTAGAAGGCTGGGATAGTGCCGGTTGGACTCAGCTACCCTTGGTGGCTGGATCTTCGGGTATGAGTCCTTCCCAAGACGGGAGGTTGTCGGTCGTGGCGGCGGCGGCTTTTCGGTTTTCTTCCTGGATCGCGTCGAAGACCTCTTGCCGGTAGACCTTTACGTTCCTGGGGGCGACGATGCCGAGCTTCACCTGATCCCCCCGGATATCAACCACGGCGATCTCAATATTTTCGCCGATAATGATCCGTTCGTTTGTTTTTCTGGAAAGAATAAGCATGATTAGTTCTTTGCCATTTCCTGGAGAATGGCGTGCCGGGTATGCCACCGGGGGTTCAGCGAGATCGCCTGGATGCCGGTCCGGGCCTTCCGGTTGATAACGAGGGGCCCTTGCAGGTTGGCGGTCACTTCGCCTCCTTCGGTGGGGATCGTCAATATGGCAAAGACCAGAATGCTGTCGCTATCCGGGTTACCGATCCTTTCCAGGTCCTCGTCGGGGACCTCGAGGACGTAGTCCGGCCTAAAGAGGTAGGGGTTCATCAGGACGAAGGCGATCTCTTTTTGTTTGACGCTCTGGAGCCAGTAAAAGGGCTTTTTGTGAGCGTCGAGGAGGGCAAACTCGGAAAAACCTTCGAAACCGTAGAGGCCTCCGGGAAAGACAACGAGCTGACGCTCGTCGATCGGAATTTTGCCGTAGGCTTTTGTGTCTATCTCCATCTATTACCTCAGGAAGTCGAGTAGTGTCGGCTGAAGAACACGGCCCGCTACCCCGACGGCGGCACGGTGGGTGTACTCGAGAATACGGAGCTCGGTAATCGACTCGGCTATATCGGGGTCGACCATATTGGAATTCATATCACGGATTAGTGGAATTTCACTCTCGTTTCGACGATAGGCGACCTGAATCCGAGCGTCGCGGGCTCCGATGTCCGCTACGTTGCTCAAGAGGTTGTTCATCGCGTCGTCGATACCCCGAAGAGCCCGGCCGCCTATATCGAGGGTATTGCCGGCGTAGAGCTGATCCCGGAGGTTTATGATCATGTCGAACATCGACCCGCCGAAGGTGTCGGAGGTCGGGGCGAGGTTTCCCGGTGGAGATTCATCCCCCGCCACGATGAGGCCGAGGTCCTGAAGGACTGTCGAGTTTTCTCCGTCTCGAAGCCATAGCTGGTGCGGAGTCGTCGTCTCAAGAACGATGCCGTTCTGGATTGGATCGAGGCGCGCCCGGACGGCGGCTTCTGATTGGTTGATCTTGTTGACTACCGCGTAGACGTTGTCGCCGACGGTAAGGTTGACCGGGTAGTCGTCGATGTAGATGGTACTGTCCTGTTGCACCTGGTAGGTA
>CAZLDK010000129.1:0-8849 GCA_964558285.1 uncultured Spirochaetaceae bacterium
GCCCTTCTTCCTGATCATGTGAGTTAGCGGCTCGGTCCCAAGGTTCGGACCACTACCCAAGGTTCGGACCACTAACCAAAAAAAAGCAGCCGATTTGACGTCGGCTGCTTTCTATAAGTCTTCGCTCCCCCGGACAGACTCGAACTGCCGACCTAGTGGTTAACAGCCACCCGCTCTACCGACTGAGCTACAGGGGAGTGTAGGCGAGAGCGTAAACCTATCAAAATGGGCGTCCAATTGTCAAGCTGATGGGGCTATTGGTGGTGCAACGATCGGGACCTCGGCGCCGCACTTACCGCACCGACCACGGCCATCGGAGTCTGTACCCGGTTCGAGTCCTTCGACCCGGACCCGGTAGCCGTTCCGAGATACGAGGGTTACGCCGCAGTTGTGGCAGACCGTATCGTTGGTTCCGCCTATGTTACCGGTGTAGACGTAGTTCAGCCGTTTTCGCGCGGCTTCCGCCCGGGCGAGAAGCATCTCCGGTGGGGTCCCCGGAGCGGTGTAGTGATAGGTCGGGTAGTAGGCCGAGAGGTGGAACGGGATGTTAGGGTCTATCTTCCCGACGAAGGCGCTAATGGAGTCAATTTGCTCGGGGCTGTCGGTGCGCCCCGGGATAACAAGGGTGGTTACCTCGAGGTGACACCGAGGAGCGGCTATTTCGATGCTTCGGAGCACCGCGTCGAGGCGCCCGCCGATCTCCCTGCGGTAGAATTCTTCATCGTAGCCCTTCAAGTCGATATTGGCGGCATCCATTGCCGAAAAAATGTCCCGGGCCGGCTCCTCGTCCAAAAAGGCCGCCGTAACCAAGACGTTCTTTAGGCCGCGTTTCCGAGCCAATTGCGCCGTTTCCAGAATGTACTCGGCGTGGACCACCGGCTCGTTGTAGGTGTAGGCAATAGCGAAAGACCCCTTGGCTTCTGCGATATCGACGAGCTTAGACGGGGAGACCTCTTCCGTGGCGGCGGCGGTGCTTTGAGATATCCGAAAATTTTGGCAAAAGGGGCAGTGAAGGTTGCAACCGAGAAAACCGGCGGAAAGAACCTGGTGCCCCGGGTAGAAGTGGTAGAGCGGTTTCTTTTCGATGGGGTCCATCGCCAGAGCGCTAACCTTGCCGAAGTAGGGAAGGTCCAGCTCTCCTGCTTCGTTTCGTCGGACCCCGCAGATGCCGATCTGATCCGGCTTTAGCCGGCAGTGGTGAGGGCACAGACGGCAGCGGACCGCCTGGTTGTCCAGCGCCTCAACGTATCGAGTCATCTGACCGCCTGGGTAACGTCCTCGAGCTCTCTGTTTATGTGTTGCTTCAGGTACCGGCCTATCTGCTCCTCTTCCTCGCCGGTCAGCCCGACGAATGAGAGGCTCAACGATTGTTGGTTCCGGACGACCTCGCAGCGAAGGCTGAGTATGTCGTCTCCAATACGAAGAGAGCACCCGGATACTCGGTCACCGGATTCGATATCTTGGACAAGGTCCGGCTGTTCGGGACGAAAGCGAAGACCGTAGTTGGAGATGTCGTCGATCGTCCCGGAGATCGTCTGGAGGGTAACAGGGTGGCAAAAGAGAAAACCCACGCGGTCGTGCTCGTCCGGTACGTAGCGCTTCTCCTTCCTCACCTCGGTTATCTCCTTGTAGCGAGCGATGATTTCTCGCAGGCGGCCGAGCTCGGAGCGATCCTCGAGGTTTTCGTGCACTAAGCCACTCACGCCGATATGCTGCGCCTTGGTGGCTTCCTCGGCGTCGAAATCGTCACCCTTCAACACCACGAACACCACTTGCTCGCGATCCCGTATCGATCGGAGAAAGGTCAAGAACGCCTTCCAATGCCGGGGAAAATCCTTGGCGCTAAAGAGGACGACGTCGGGATCGATCTCCTCGAGGTTGTCCATCGCCTTTATCGGGTTCCAATACTGAATGATCTCAAGACCTTGAGGGTGAAAATGAGTGGTAATGTGCTCCCGGAGGCTCTCTCGTTCCGATACGAGGACTATTTTCATTGATTGGCTTCGGTCCCGAGGTTCTGCACACTATAATCGTAGATTTCCCAGGTATCGTCCACCCGGCGCAGGCGGTAGGTATACTGCTTCACCTCGGTAAACGAGGGATTGCGAAAGCGCATGGTCGCAACCACGGTTCCGAAGTCCGGCGTATAGCTCGTCTGGACGATCTCAAAACTCGAAGGTAGCGCGACGATGTCTTCGCTTATTACGTTGTCGGCGAGCTGATCGCGAAAACGGCCGAGGGCCTCTTGCTGCTGTTGCTCCGACATGTTGATGAACTGTCGTTCCCGGGCGGCTCCCCGGCGATAGATCGACTCAAGATCCATGTAGAGGAAGAAGCGACCCCAGTTCGCCTGCTGACGTGCCTGAATGGTCTGTCGTACGACCTCGTCCGGTGGAATAGGACGCCGCCTGAGAATCTCCCGGGTCTCCTGGTCTACCCGAGCCTGGGCCATTTCCCCCGCTGTAAGGCCTTCGGGGCGGACGTTCAGGGTCATCCTATTAGACAGGAGGGCGTTACGGGGGCCCTGCATCTCTTCCCCGAGGGTCGTCCGTCCCCGCCCTTCGAGAAGGTCGGGAAAGAATTCTGCGGAAACGACGTACATCCCGGGTCGTGGAAGCTCGACGTAGTCCTTGAGGTTCTCTACGAAGGAGTACTCTTCGCCGCTCTCGATGATGATTTCCCGATAAAAGACCGCCTGGCTCGACGTCCGGACCCGCCGAAACCGATCGGCCTCCGGGACGCTCTGGTTGGTCATCGTCTGGACGCGGAAGTTTAGATTGAATATTCTTTCGTTGGCGAGGCTAAAGCGGTAAGACGTCGGAGAATCGTTTCGAACTCGGATCTCCACCTGGATGTCGTCCGCGGTGGTGTAGATATTCGCGTCGTAGAGTCGAATAGCGACGTCTATGCCCTCGTTGGTTTGTGCCCCGCTCATCGTCGGAAGTGCCGCCATCCAAGAGAGCGCCAGAACACACCAAAACACTGTTTTAACGGAGCGTAGTCGGTTCATTCTACTAGATTGTCGACCGAATTTATGGTAACCTTATTCTCTCCCTCCACCCAAAAACGACTTTCCTCGAACCCCTCGTTTAAGCTCCTCGAGGAGTTCGTCAATTCGGAGGAACCGTTCCTGGAAGCCCAGGGCCTCCGGGGTTCCTACCTCGCGCTGACCGTCGCGCAGCTGTCTCATCCCATGATGATCGTCCTCCCGACGCACCGGGAGGCAGAGCAGCTCGCCGAAGATCTGGGAACCTTCGGCCTCTCTGCGGAGCTGTTGCCCTGGTGGGAGACAACCCTCTACTCGGAATCCTCCGGTATCTCACCCATTCACGGCGCCCGGGCCCGTCTTCTCGGGGAGCTGGCCCTCGGGCAGGTTCCGGTGGTGGTGATGGGGCTCCGTGCCTTCCTCGGGGCGGTTCCGCCTCGGGACTACCTCGGCGACAAGAGCGTCCGGTTGGCCGTTGGAGACGGCATCGACCCGCCGGAAATCGCCCGGCGCCTTGAGCGGCTCGGCTATTCTCGGGTCCCCCGGGTGAGCGTCCGGGGGGAGTTTGCCCTGCGAGGGGAAGTCCTCGACGTCTTCTCCGGCGGCGAAGAGGCCGCGTTTCGGGTCGTCTTTGAATACGACGAGGTCGAAGCGATCCGCGCCTTCAACGTTGGGACGCAAACCTCCGACGAGTCGCTCTCGTCGATAACGATCGTCCCAACCCGGGAAGTGGTCTGGGAAGAACAAACCATCGCAACCCTAAAACGTCGCCTCGGCGAGCTCCCGGAGATTCAACCGGAGCCGGCCTCGGCGGTGATCGACCGGGTCGAAAGCTTCGAAGAGGCTCCGGAGATTCTCTTTCCCCTCGCCTTCGACAAGCCCGAAAGCGTCGTCGACTATCTGCCGGAGGGGGGGCTTCTGGTTCTCCAGGATTTTGAGCGCCTCGTCGCCGGTGCCCACGCGCTACAGAAGGAGCTTGCCGGGCAGTATCGCACCGAGGGCCGCGCCCTTGGGTTTCCGCGGCCGGAACGCATCATCCACGATTTCGAGACCTCAGCCGAAAAGGCGCCTCGCCGGATTCGCATTCAAGGTCTCCGGGACGAGACCGCCGACACGCTCTCCTTTGTCTCCGACCCTCCCCATTCCTACTTCGGGAACGTCTCCTTCTTTAAGACTGAGATTAGAAACCGGATCGGTGCGGGGTACGAGGTCTACATCTTTGCCGGCTCCGGATCCCAGAGGCAGCGCCTTGAAAGCCTGCTGCAGGATCTTCCGGTCACCATTCTCCCGGAATCGATCTCCGAGGGGTTCGGCCTTCCGGACACCAAGCTTCTCGTTGTCGAAGAGAACGAGATCTTCGGCCGGCGGCGTAGAATTCCCCGGTCGGTCAAGCAGGTCGAGAGCAAAGAGATCGATACCTTTGTCGACCTGACCCCCGGTGATCTGGTGGTCCACGTGAACTACGGGATCGGCCGGTTCAAGGGAATCGAGCGGATCGAAGCCGCGGGGACCGTCCGGGACTACATCCACCTTGAGTACGCCGGAGAGGAGTTCGTCTATCTGCCGATCGAGCAGGTAAACATGATCCAACGCTACATCGGTGTCGGGGACACGCACCCCCGTCTCGATCGGATCGGCGGCAAGTCCTGGGAGACCCGGAAGGGCAAGGTCCAGAAGAGTGTCGAGGACCTTGCGGGGCGGTTGATCACCCTCTACTCCCGGCGTCAGAAGACCCAAGGGTTCGCCTTTCCTCCCGACGCCGAGTGGCAGCTCGATTTCGAGGCAAATTTTCCCTACGAGGAGACCCCGGATCAACTGCGGTGCATCGACGAGGTAAAGGCGGACATGGAGCGCCCCACTCCGATGGATCGATTGGTCTGCGGCGACGTCGGCTACGGCAAAACTGAAGTAGCCATGAGAGCCGCTTTTAAGGCGGTCTCTGCAGGCAAGCAGGTTGCCTTTCTCGCACCGACGACCATTCTCGCTGAACAGCACTTCGAGACGATTACCGAGCGGACCGACGGTTTTCCGATTGGCGCGGCCATGCTCTCTCGCTTCGTACCAAAGTCCGAACAGCGCAGTACCCTCAAAGGCCTCGAAGAGGGAAAGATAGACTTGGTAATTGGAACCCATCGGCTCTTGCAGCGGGACGTCAAGTTCAAGGACCTCGGGCTCATCATCGTCGACGAGGAGCAACGCTTCGGCGTAAAGGACAAGGAGCGTCTAAAAGAGATCAAGACCTCCGTCGACGCCTTGGCCCTGACTGCCACGCCGATCCCCCGGACTCTCCACATGTCGCTTCTAAAGATTAGAGACATGTCCGTTCTGAACACACCTCCCCATAACCGGCGGCCGATCGAAACTCACATTCAAGAGTTCTCCGAGGAGCTCGTGACCCGGGCCATCCGCCGGGAGCTCGCCCGGGGTGGTCAGGTCTACTACCTGCACAACCGAATCGACACCCTCGATAACGTTCGGGAGTTCCTGACGCGTCTTTTGCCGGAAGTGGTGGTCGACACCGCCCACGGACAGATGACCTCAGAGGAGCTCGAGGATATCATGCACAGGTTCGTTCACGGCGGGTCGCAGGTTCTGGTTTCGACGACCATTATCGAGAACGGTATCGACATTCCCAACGTCAATACCATCATCATCGACCGGGCGGATATGTACGGAATCTCCCAGCTCTACCAGCTTCGGGGGCGGGTAGGGCGTTCCGAGCGGCTGGCCTACGCCTACCTCTTCTACCCCGACCGGCGCGTTCTTTCGGAGCTGGCGATGAAGCGCCTGCGGATTATCTCCGACTTTACCGACCTGGGAAGCGGATTCAAGATTGCCCTCAAGGACATGGAGGTTCGGGGCGCCGGAAACCTTCTCGGCCGGGAGCAGAGCGGAGATATTCTCTCGGTTGGATTCGACATGTACCTTAAGCTCCTGGGGAACGCCCTGAAACGTCTCGAAGGTGGGGGCGAGGAGGCGCCTCCGGAGGTCTACTTGGAGCTCGACTACTCCGGGTTTATCCCCGACTCCTACATCGCCGAGCCCATGGAGAAGATGGAGGTCTACAAGAAGATAGCCGCCATTTCGGACGAGGAAGAGCTGTCGTCGGTCCACGCCGAGCTCGTCGACCGCTTCGGGCCTCTCCCGGAAGAAGTGGAGAGTCTTCTCTCCCTCGCTGAGATTAGGATTCTCTGCAAACAGCTCTTCATATCCAGCCTAAAGGAACGGCGAGGTAAGGTCGAAGTAACCTTCTCCAAGGTCGCCAAGGTTTCCGTCGACCGGATACTCCATGTCATCGCCACCGGAGGAGACACGGTTCGGCTCGACCCGAATAGGCCGAACACCCTGGTGCTAGACACCACGGCGGTGGGCCTACGGGAAAAAAGCGAGTTCCTCCGAGGCAGACTTTCGGCATTGGTTTAGCCGTGCTACAATGGGTGTTCGACGAAACAGGCGTTAACCATGGGTAAGAACAACATCGACTTGGTTTGGAGTATCGGCGAGCTCTCGGGACTCTTCGAGAAGCGGACCAACATGGGGGAGTTTCTCCAGGACGTCGTGGACCGCATCGCCGACCACATGGACGCCGACGTCTGCTCAATCTATCTCTACGACGAAGACGCCCACCGCCTGATTCTTCGGGCTACCCGGGGCCTGAACTCCGACTCCATCGGGGAGGTGGAGCTTTCGGTAGGGGAGGGCATTACCGGTCGTGCTCTCAAGGAGCTCCGACCGATCCGAGAGGCCCGGGCCAAGAAAAACCCGCACTTCAAGTTCTTTCCGGAGCTCGGGGAGGAACCCTACGAGTCTTTCCTCGCGGTTCCCATTAAGCGCGGGCTCAACCGCATCGGGGTGATGGTTCTTCAACATCGCCGCCCTGACTACTTTGATATCCACGATACCCGGGCTATCCAGGCGATCGCGAGCCAGCTTGCCGCAACCCTCGAGAACGTCGAAATCTTGATGGAGATTCATGCCGAGCGGCAGGGCAGGGCGGCTACCGAAGAGCAGGTCGTTCAGACGGTTCACGGAAAGGGCATCTCCGAGGGCCTCGCCCGGGGAGCCGTGGTAACCCTCGGACAGCGGGCCGCCCAGCTTAGCTCGGTCATCCACCTCCACGTCGACGGAGAGACCGGTGCACAACGGTTTCAGGACGCATTGAGCCAAACCCAACGGCAGCTCGAGGAGCTCCAAAGGGAGGTAGAAGACAACCTCTCCGACGTTGCCCGGCTTATCTTCAGCTCTCATCTGCTGATGCTCAAGGACGAGGAGTTTACCGGCGAGATGTTGCGCTCCATACGCGAAGGCACACCGCCGGAAAAGGCGGTGGTCACCGTCGTCAACCACTACGTGGACATTTTTTCCAAGAGCAAGAACGCCCGGGTCGCAGAGAAATCACAGGACGTCAAGGATCTTGGGCATCGGTTGCTCCGCAACCTCGCGGGTGGGGTCGACGACGAAGGCGACTACTCGAATCAGATCGTCGTAGCCAACGAGCTCTTCCCTTCGGAGCTCATCAAGATCTACGCCCAGCACGCCGAAGGCGTCGTCCTGATGGACGGCGGTATGACCGCCCATATATCGATACTCGCCCGATCCCTCGGCTTTCCGGTTATCCTGGTTCGGGACAACCGGCTGTTGAGCCTCCCGGAGGAGACGGAGCTGATCATCGATACCCAGCACAACGTGGTCTATGTCTCTCCGGACGAAACCGTATTGGCGAAGTACAACGAAGCCCTGTCCCTCCGTCGGGGAGAGGGCGAGGTGGACGTCCCGCGGCACGCCTTTACCGCCGACGGCGTCCGCGTCCAGATAATGGCCAACATCAACATTATCAATGACGTACGAAGCGCCGTGGCGTATCACGCAGAGGGCATAGGCCTGTACCGCAGTGAGTTTCCCTTCCTGGTCCGCAGCGACTTCCCGAGCGAAGAGGAGCAGTACGGCATCTATCGCCGGGTTCTCAACGCCCTCGGGCCCGAGAAGGAAACCATCTTGCGCACCTTGGATATCGGGGGTGACAAGGCGATGCCTGAACCCGGATTCGAGGAGACCAACCCCTTCCTCGGCTTTCGGGGAATTCGATTCTCCCTGTCGAACATCGAGATCTTCAAGGAGCAGCTCCGGGCGATGCTTCGAGCCGGTGTCGATTCGAAGCTCCACATCATGTTCCCGATGATCTCCTCCCTCGACGAGTTCCTCGCGGCCAAGGACGTCGTCGATTCCTGTCTGAAGGAGCTGGCCTCCGAAGGAACCCTCCACAACACCGACCCCTCGCTGGGCGCGATGATAGAGTTACCGAGCGCCGTGGAGTCCGCCGGAGCCCTCGCCCGGGCGGCGGATTTTCTTTCCATCGGTTCGAACGACTTGGTGATGTACCTCTTGGGGGTGGACCGGGGCAACGACCGGGTTAGCGCGATGTACAAGCACCACCACCCCGCGGTCCTTGGGGCCATCCGGCGCATAGCCGAGGCGGCGTTGCAGGCGGACTGTCCTCTGTCTCTCTGCGGCGACGCAGCTTCGGACCCCGTCATGCTCCCCTTCTTCGTCGGGATAGGGATACGAACACTGAGCGTAGAGCCCCGGAGTATCCCCCAGATGAAACGCCTCGTAGGCGCCCTTAGAACGGAGGAAGCCGAGAAGCTGACGGAGATGCTTCTCGCCTGCGACACCATTCTCGAAGTCGAAGCTCTTCTCAACCTCTCGGAAACCGTAGAGACCGCCTGAGCGTGGCGTCGGAACTGTTTCCTTCGGCGGACCGGGAGTATCGCCCCGTCGGCGAAGTGCGTACCTTCGCCATCCGGCAGACCCGAATGACCGACGCCCAGCGCCGGGCCCTCGAGGACCTCGGTCTGACCTACAT
>CAZLDK010000130.1:0-6767 GCA_964558285.1 uncultured Spirochaetaceae bacterium
AGAACCTCGAGCGCCTTGTCGTTGTCCCCTCCCTCCGGGACGATTAAGTCGGCGTAGATCTTGGTGGGCTCCACGAACTGAAAGTGCCCCGGACGAACTACTTCCAGGTACTGCGTTACTACACTGTCCACCGTTCGTCCCCGCTCCTCAACATCCCGTCGCAGGCGCCGTATAAACCGGATGTCGTCCGGGGTGTCGACGTAGAGCTTGAGGTCTATGAGGTCCCGGAGTCGTTTTTCGAAGTAGATCATGATTCCCTCGAACAGGACGAGCTTCCCGGGATTGAGGGTGATGGTGCTCTCCTTCCGGCGGTGGTGGACAAAGTCGTACTCCGGCATTTCGACCGGGCGCCCAGCTTTCAGCTCTCGCAGGTGCTCCTCCAGCAAATCGCTATCGAAGGCCGACGGATGGTCAAAGTTAAACCCGGTAATGTTGACGTTGGAGACATGCTCGGCGGTCTTGTAGTAGTTGTCCTGGGGGATGATCGCGAACTCCCCGACCGCTTCCCGAATCTTGTTTACGATCGTCGTCTTTCCGGAACCCGACCCGCCGCAGATGCCGATTATCCGTACCATGTAAGCGCAAGTATAGGCGATCCGTAAGTCAGGGCAAAGCGGTGGACCGTGATGGAGGCGGAAGCCGATAGTCCGGCTTCTTTCGCTAGATGTCTGAAACGAGTTGCCGTCGAGGCCGCCCCTCTGGAATGTAGCCGAGTCGCATGGAGACTCTCTCGGCCGTGTCTTTGACGAGGGCGGCAACTTTCTCTTCGTCGAAAGCCGTAAAGCCACCCTTCCAGGCCACGCTTATCGCGGCGATAACGGAATTGCGGTAGTCGTAGACGGGAGCTCCGATGCACTGCTCTCCTGCGTCCATTTCGGAGTTGTCCCGGCTAAAACCCCGTTCTCGGCTCGCGGTAATCTCCGCAATAAGTGTTTCCACGTTGGTGATGGTGTTTTCCGTATACCGCTTCAACTTGACGTCGGCAAGAATGTCCCGGATTTCCTCAGGACGACGATCGAACAGCAGTGCCTTTCCTAAGGAGGTGCTATACAACGGCCGACGACGACCGATTACGGAGTACTTGCGCAGGCTGTTGAACTGCTCGTACTTATCGATGTAGACGACCTCTTTGTCCTGCAGCATGGCCAGGTAAACAGTACGACCTATCTCCTGAGAGAGATTGCGCAGGTAGGGCTCTGCCTCGGTCTTCAGCTCCACCTTGTTCAGGTAGAGGCTCGACAGCTCTATAAACCCAAGACCCAGGCGGTACAGGTTGGTCGTCTCGGTCTTTTCAATATAGCCGCGGTCTTTGAGGGAGGTCAGGAGTCGGTGAGCGGTGCTCTTATGGAGACCCACCTCTTTAGATATCTCCACCAAGCCGACAGGCTGCTGCTCCCTCGCGAGGAACTCGAGAATATCGAAGGCACGGTCAAGCGATTGAACGGACATTCAGTCTTTTCCTTACATAGAATGCTGCGATCTTAATGTATCGCAGGGCGGTCGGTGTTGCCACACCGACACCGCTTACCGGTCTACTTCATGATCAAATCGGGCAAGAAGGTCGTAAACCACGGAATATACGTCACCAGCAAGAGGACCGCTATCATCGCAGGCCAGAATCGGACCATCGCTCGGGTTGTGCGTTCTACGGTGGTTTTGCCGACGACACACCCGACGAAGAGACCGGTACCGACCGGGGGTGTGGAGAGGCCTATCCCCAAGTTGAGCAGCAAAACGACACCGAAGGTGGTGACGCTCATGCCGGCGGCCTGGACTACCGGCAGCAGTATCGGCGTGGTTATCACAATGAGCGGAGCAACGTCCATTATCATCCCGAGGAAGATCAGCACACCGTTCACGATGAGAAGAATTATGATCCTATTGTCGGTAAGCGACAGAAAGGCCGAGGTGAGCATTGCCGGGACCTGAAGCCGGGTCAAAAGCCAGGCGAAGGCGGACGCGGCCCCGATAAGGAAGAGAACCGTCGAGATGGTCTTGATGCTGCCGAGAAGAATCTGCCAGAGATCTCGGACCCGGATCTCTCGGTAGACCACGATGCCCAGAAAGGCGGCGTACACGACCGCGATACCCGATGCCTCCGTCGCTGTAAAGATTCCGAAGGCGATTCCTCCGACGATAATCACCGCGGCGAACAAGCTTAAGAGGCCGTCCCAGACAATCTTGACCGACTCGGCAAAGGGAGGCCGCTTTTCCCGTGGATAGTTCTTCTTGACGGCTACGTAGTACGAGACCGCCATAAGCGACAGGCCGACCATGATTCCCGGAATGTAGCCGGCAAGAAAGAGTCGCCCCACCGAGGCTCCTCCCGCCGCCATGGCGAAGATGACCATGTTGTGGCTCGGCGGAATAATAATACCCTGGGTTGAAGAGGCAACGGTTATGGCTGTAGAGAACTCCCGGTCGTAGCCCTTTTCGGTCATCATCGGAATCATGATCGGACCGGTGGACGAGATGTCGGCAATCGCAGATCCGGAGACACCGCCGAAAAACATCGATTGGATGCAGTTGACCATTGCAAGTCCGCCTCGAAAGGGCCCAACAAGCACGTAGGCGAAATCGACGATTCGACGTGCGACGCCACCTTTGGCCATGATTCCCCCGGCAAGGACGAAAAGCGGAATCGCGATCAAAGGGAACGCTTGAAGCCCGGTAATGACGCGGTGGGCAACGCCGACTGCGGGGAAACCCAAGTACCAGGTCGTCGCCAGAGAGGCGACGGCCAAACAGTAGGCAATCGGTAGTCCGGTGAGTGTCAAGAGAAGGAAGAGCCCGATAAGCAGAAGCGCCGGTGACATTATTCCTCCTCCTGGCGGACAGTCCAGCTGGATGGAATTTCTCCACCCCCGAGCAGAGAGACGGTCCGCAGGGTCGCCTTCATCAGGCTCAGAATGGCCATCAGAGCGGCCGAGATAGGCAGCACCACGTAGGTATACCCAAGGGGAATCCGTAGCGCCGACCAGTTTCCTCCCGATGTTCTCGCCACAAGCTCGACACCTTGGATGGTCAAAAGAATCGCGAAGATGCCTATTACCAGCTCGCTGGTAACCTGCGCGGCTCCCTGGAGGGGCTTCGGCAACCGCTCCACGACGACCCTCAATCCGATGTGGTCCCCAGACCAGAGGGCGCCGGCGGCTCCGAGCAACGCCAGCCAAAACATACAGATTATCGCGAACTCCTCAGCCCAGAATTGCCCTGTGTTCAGAACGTAGCGGGCAAAGACTTGCCAACACACGACGAAGGTCATCAGGGCGGCCAACAACGCAGCGAGGAAGTTGAGCACCCTTTCTATGCTGTTTCCGAGACGTATCCATCTGTTCATGCCGACGCACCGCTCCTCAATGGTTTACAAAACGGTCTCTCCCTTTAAAGGGAGAGACCGGTAAGGTAGCAAGTATTGCAAGAGAACGGAAGAAACTACTTCTGGTTGATAACCGCGTTGATCAGGTCCATCCCGACGGTTTCCCCGTACTTGTCGTAGATGGGCTGAGCGTGCGCCTGAAACTCGCTGATGTCGTCGACTTCGTTAAACATCATACCGTTGTCTTTCATTATTTGCTCCGCCTCGCCGATGTAGGCGTTCCAGATTCTGGTATGCTCCACTGCGGTTTCTTCGGCAGCTTCCATGACGGCTTCTTGGTAAGAGTCCGGTAGCGCGTTAAAAGCGTCGAGGTTCATGACCATGATGTCGGGAATCGACACGTGGCGGGTATAGGAGTAGTACTCGGCGACTTCCCACATATTGAACGCGACGACCGTCGGCTGGTTGTTCTCCCACCCGTCGATGACGTTCTGCTGCAGGGCGACGTAGACCTCGGATTGTCCCATCGGAACGGCGGTAGCGCCGAATGCATTGATGCCGTCGATCAGAGGCTCACTACCCATAACCCGGATCTTGAGTCCTTCGAGATCCGCGGGAGTGTGGATCGGTCTAACCTGATTGGTCACGTTTCGAAATCCAGAATCGAGAAACGCGAGTCCCTTGAATCCGTTCGATTCCAGGTCGTCCATCAGCCTCTCGCCGATTTCGCCTCGCAAAACGGCGTGTTGGTGAGCCTGATCGCGAAAGATAAACGGGAGACTGACCACCTGAAGGGAAGTAGAAAACTGGCCCATCGGCGCCGAGGACACCTTGGTGACGTCGATCGTCCCCAACTGGATACCCTCGATGTAGTCCTGCTCTTGGCCAAGCTGACCGCCGGGGTAGACGGTAATGTCCACTCCGCCGTCTGTCTTGTCGCGTACCTTATCGGCGAAAATGGTCAACGACTCGTGTACCGGGTGGGTCTCCGGAAGCACACTCGCGAGGCTCCATTCAAAGGTTTCCATTTCCCCGGATCCTGAAGCAGCTTCTCCCTGTCCCGCCGCGACGGCGAGCCCGCTAACCGCGAGCAGCAAGATCGAAATGCAAACTAGAAAACGTGACATGCCTTTAGTCATTCTGACACTCCTTATTGGATATAATCCCCCCCGACAACGTCGGGAACGGGTTTCTTCTAAAACAAGTCCGACATGGCTATGTGATCCATGTCCCCGAAGTCTTGGTTCTCCCCGGCCATCGCCCAGACAAAGGCGTAGGGTGAGGTCCCGGCTCCAGCATGGAGGGACCAACTCGGTGACAGAACCGCCTGTTCATTCCGAACGACAAGGTGCTTCGTGTGCCCGCCCTCCCCCATGAAGTGCATGACCAGCTGGTTCTCGGGAACGTCGAAGTAGAGGTACGCCTCGGTGCGCCTGAGATGTGTGTGTGGTGGCATTGTGTTCCACACGCTCCCGGGTTGGACCTGGGTGAACCCCATAACTAGCTGGCAGCTCTGAACCCCATCGGGGTGGATGCACTTGTAGAGCTTTCGGTGATTGGCGTTATCGACGGATCCGATGGACACCGGCTCGACGTCGTCCTTTCTAACGACCGCTGCGGACAGGCCTTCGTGAGCCGGCACGGATACGGCGTAAAACCTGGCCGGCGCCTCTTGTCGCTCGCTGGCCAAGCTGGGTGTAGCGCTCCCTCGCCCCAGATACAGACAATCCCGACTGCCTAAGGTGAAGCGGTCCTCGCCGCTTACAACGGTTCCCGTTTCACCCAAGTTGATTATTCCGATCTCTCGACGATCGAGGAGAGCCTCGGTAGCGGTAATATCCCCCGCAATCTCGAGGGATAACGGCTCGGATGTCGGAATAGCACCGAAGAGAATCATTCGATCCTCGAGGGCGTAGACAGCCCGCGCTTCGCCCGGAGCGAACAGATCCTCAATTAGAAACGAAGACCTCAGAGTCTCGGTGTCGAAGCTTCGAGCATGGTCGGGTGGCACCGGGTAGAACGTCTTCATTCAGCATCCTTTCTTAGTTTCATATTATGGTACGTTGTCTCATTGTGAGGCCGGATTCTGAATCCGTCAAGCTTTTTTTTGAAGCCCATCAACAATCCGGCTATCGACTCAACCAGCCGCCGTCCACTGCGATGGTGTGCCCACAGACGTAGTCCGATGCAGATGACGCAAGGAATACCGCAGCGCCGACAAGGTCTTCCGGAACACCCCACCGCCCCATGGGAATTCGGGAGACGATCTCTTGGCTTCGCTTCGGGTCTTTTCTCAGGGGCTCGGTGTTGTCCGTTGACATGTAACCCGGAGCAATCGCGTTGACGTTGATACCGTGGGGGGCCCATTCGTTGGCGAGAAGGCGTGTTACGCCCTGGATGCCGTGTTTACTGGCGGTGTAGGAGGCAACCCGAATTCCCCCTTGAAAGGAGAGCATCGAGGCGATGTTTATGATCTTTCCTTTGACATTTGACGCAATCCACCACTTGGCAAACCCCCGGCTCAACAGGAATGGGGCCGTAAGGTTGACTTCGAGAACCTCGTCCCAGTCTTCTTCAGGAAACGAGACAGCGTCGGACCGACGGATCGTCCCAGCGTTGTTTATGAGAATCTCCGGTACGACGTTCAGCGCCTCGATCTCCCGGAGTATCCCGCTTACTGCACCGCGGTCGGACAAATCCGCCCGTATACCGTAGAACTCACGACCGGCCCCTCTTACAGCATCGGGTGCGGCCCCAGCATCGCTTCGATAAATGCCTAAAATATCGGCGCCGGATTCGGCCAGGCCCCGAGATAGGCCGAGTCCAAGGCCCCGGTTGCACCCGGTTACCACCGCGGTTTTGCCTGCGAGGGAAAACTGATTCATACGAACCTCCTTCTTTACAAGACTGACTGCGTATTGTGTTCCACAATCTGATACGCTATCTCACGATATCACATTCCCAGGAGCTGTCAATACGGAAAGGCCATAAGAAGTCGTAGCGGCGTCCGGAATCTCTGTGCACGTTTCGCCTGGAATTGACAGTCGGTTACATACGCATGTTTCTACGGATGCGGGGCGTACTCGCGCACTCTATCCTGTAGAAAGAGGTGCAAGGGAGGTAGAAAATGAGGCTGACGGTACGGTATGCGGTAATCCTGGGGTCGGTTTTTGGTGGCCGGGTGCGCCTCGGCGCCGCCCTTCAGACCAATCGAGCTCGAGGCGGTGCCTTCAGGTCCCCTCGGGCCGTTACCCCGATCGGGCCTAACCATCAACTCGTTACGACGATCTCGAACTGATCGCGGCGGCGTCGAGAAAGCCCCGCAGCTACCGCGGATATCCCACGGGCATCAGATAGAGAGGCTCGGTATCGATCTTCAAGATCTCCCGGACGGCGCTGTCGTTGAAGGCGCCGATCGGCGCGATTCCCAGTCCCAGAGCCTCCGCCT
>CAZLDK010000130.1:6777-8810 GCA_964558285.1 uncultured Spirochaetaceae bacterium
CTGCAAAAGCACGTTCTGCGCCGCGTGGCCGGCGTCCATATGCACATAGCGCTCCACGCCCCGGGAGCCGTATCGCGCCCGGGTAACATCGTAGTCCGCGGTCAGGACCACGACGCAGGGGGCCTCCCCCAGGGCCTCTTGGCCCAGGGCCCCCCGGCGCAGTTGGGGTCTTTGGTCCCCGGAGACCACGGTCTCCAGCTCGTGCTCCCGCCAGAGGTACTGGTATACACCCGGTTCCAGCTCTTCGGCCTCCCCCACCACGACAAAGGCCTCTATCGGATAGAGCCCGCCGGCGGATGGAGCGGTCCGGGTAGGGCCGGAAATGCCGTCGACACTTACCCCCCCGGCGGCCCAGAGAAGCTGCGCTATTTGGTCCAGGGTGAGAGGCTCGTCGGTGAAGCTCCGGACCGAGTGGCGCCGCTGCAAAAGCACCTCCAGGGTGACCTCGCCGTTCCGGTCTGGGTCCGGTAGGGAGATTCGTTGTGCCACGGCTGATACCTCCGGGATAAGAAAGAAAAGCAAAACCGCCACGAAAAGACGTGTGTAACCGGACGCTCTGTCCTGCATATTGCCTCCTCTATCGCATAGGCTCCCGGGTGCCTCCGCAGGCGCCTCCCCGAGGCGCCGGACCATGATACCGAAGCATGCCTAGGCGTAGACCGATTCTCGCTAGAATCATGATCGCGACCCATCCGGCGTTCAGCAGAAGACTCCGCTTACTGGGGAGGGGACGCGGCGCGAATCGTCTCGAGGCATTCGGAGAGTGTGGGGAGCGCTGTGGGATCGAGCCACCCTCGTTTGATGGTTAAGCCCGGGATAGTCTTCGACGAAATGTCTTCTTCCTGGTAGGCAAATTCCACCAGCAACTCGCCCTCCCGGGCGTAGAACCGGTGAGCTAAGGTTTCCGGATCGAGGACCCAGTACTCGTCGACACCGTGTTGCTCGTACTCGGCAAACTTCACTCCTACGTCGCGATCGGCGGTGCGGGGACTCAAGACTTCGACGACAAGATCCGGGGCTCCTTCAATGGCCGTTTCTCGGAGCAGATGCAGCCGCTCCTTTCGGTAGTAAGCGAGGTCCGGAAGAAAGACGTTCCTTGAGCTCAGGCGAACGGCCACTACTTCTCGGTAGAGACGGCCGAGAGAGCGCTCCTCGATATAGGACCGAAGCAGGTAATCCACAAAGTTCAGCAGGTCGGCGTGACGAATCGAGACAGGTGAGTGCATGTTGATCTCCCCATCGATGAGATCGGCGTGTTTCCCGGGAAGAAGCCACTCAAGAAAGTCTTCGGCAGTAAGAATTTCGCGCTCCAGGCCCGCAGCTACTGACACCTTCGTCGGCATACTGTGAGTATAGAGCCTCTTCGCGGCGGCCGTCCATAATTGCAGACACGACACGTAGGGGCGGCTATATCTGCAACATCTGATGCCCGTGGTAGTGCTTGTCCCGGATGGCGCGAATGTCGTCGCTCCGGAGGTAGTCGTCGAGCGCCATCCGGCGGTCGATGGTTCCCGAGGGGGTAAACTCGACGATGCGGTTGGCCACGGTCTGGACGAACTCGTGGTCGTGGCTGGTAAAGAGCACGACGCCCCGGTAGGCGATAAGCGCGTCGTTTAAAGCCGTAATCGATTCGAGGTCGAGGTGATTCGTCGGCTCGTCCATGATCAGGACGTTGGGCCCGGAGAGCATGAGCTTACTGAGCATGCAGCGGACCCGCTCCCCTCCGGAAAGGACGGTAACGGACTTTGCCGCCTCGTCGCCGCTAAAGAGCATCCGTCCTAAGAAGCCCCGGACGTAGGTCTCTTCCTCCACCTCGGTAAACTGCCGGAGCCACTGGGTAATCGACTGGTGCGACTCGAAAAAGGGGCTGTTATCCTTCGGAAAGTAGCCGGCGGAGATGGTCTGGCCCCAGTCGATCTGACCGGAGATCGGTTGCTTGTGTCCCGCGAGAATCTCGAAGAGGGCGGTCTTCGCCTGATGGTAGGGCCCGATAAAGGCAATCTTGTCCCCCGGGTCCACGGTAAGGTCAAAGT
>CAZLDK010000131.1:0-8756 GCA_964558285.1 uncultured Spirochaetaceae bacterium
CGGTTCCTCGGCCTCCGGCAGCTCGAAGTCGGCTGCGAAGTCGTCTGTCGGTTCCTCGGCTTCCGGGGATTCGGCCTCGGTGTCGTCGAAGGAGAAGTCGAAGTCCTCTTCCTCGCTCTCCGCTTCGCCTTGGTCGGCGAGGTCGCCGAAGCCCATGTCGACCTCCGGCTGCTCCGGCTCGGGCTCCGAGTCCGCGGCTGAGTCCGGGACTTCGGGTGCCTCGGCGGTGGGCACGGCTTCGACTTCTTCTCCCCACCTGGCGGTGACGGAGGGCTCGTTTCCGAGACCAATAAGTGTCTTATTGAATAGGTCGAGGTCGTTCTGGCTCGGCATTCCTACTCTATTGTCGGCGAGAGCCGCAAGATCGTAATCTTTGGAGTAAACGATGGGGCATTTTTTGTCGACCCTCAATATAGCATATGAAGCGGTCTCTTCCTGTCCTCATACTACTGCTAATAGTATCACTCTCTCGAATATGGTCCAGTGAGCAGGACCGCTATCAAGCGGTGCTCTTCGCCCGGGCCCTCGAGGCCCCGGAGCCTCCCCAGATAGTTCAGGGCTTTCTGGTCTTTACCTACGCGGAGCCTGGGGGCATTCCACCGCGATACGTCGCGGCGGCGTTTCGCCACGAGAACTACGGAGAGCTCCACGTCTTTTCCCGGACCGAAGCCGGGCTCTTTGCCCTCATCTACGAAATTCCTCCGGATGTGGAAGAGGTTGGCTACCGCCTGATCGTCGACGGGGTCTGGACTCCGGACCCGGCCAACCCGAACACGCTTTCGGAGGCCGGGGCGGTTCTTTCGTCGTTCTCGCTTCCGCCGGAGGCGCGCCCCGGGTATCGCGCCGGGGGGCCCCGGGTCGACGAGGGCCGGGTTCGCTTCGTTCTGCGCCGAAACGACATCCAAGGGCGCTTTCTTGCCGGCGTCGGAGGCAGCAGCTTTCGCTTCGACGCTCCCTTCGACGAGCTCGACGTCCGGCTGGTCGGCAGCTTTAACGGGTTCGACCCCTTCGTCCACATTCTTGACTACACCGGAGGCGACTATCGAATCGAACTTCCCCTGCCTCCGGGAAACTACGGCTACTACTTTCTGATCGAGGGACAACGGGTTCTCGACCCCGGCAATCCGGAGTATATGTACGGTGAGCGGCGTTCTCGGTATTCAAAAATTACGGTAGACTTCTGACTCGACGATGATAATTCCGATTGGCGACGACAACAGCGATCGCCGGACCACTCCGGTAGTCAACTACCTCCTTATCGCCGTAAACATTCTGGTCTTTGTCTTTCTGCAGCAACTCGGCAACAATCCCGACTTTACCTACGCCTTTTCCACCGTGCCACAGGAGATAGTTTCCGGTCGGGACATCGTGACCGAGGATCAGACGGTGGTGGACCCTGTCTCCGGCAGTCGTTATCGGCTTCCTGGGCTCCGGGAGACGCCGATCTCGGTGTACATCACCCTAATTACCTCGATGTTCATGCACGGGGGACTGGCCCACATTCTCGGTAACCTGCTCTACCTCTTTATTTTCGGGGACAACATCGAGGACCGACTCGGGCACGGCAAGTATCTGGGGTTCTACCTCTTGACCGGTGTCCTGGCCTCTTTGGCCCACGTCTTTAGCTCCGTGGCCTTTGGACGGAACCTTCAGGTTCCAAGCCTCGGCGCGTCGGGGGCCATAAGCGCGGTGCTCGGGGCGTACTTGGTGCTCTTTCCCCGAAAACGGGTCCACGTAATACTGCTACGAATTCTCACCACGGTGCCGGCGGTAGTCGCCATCGGTATGTGGTTCCTGTTTCAGCTGTTGAACGGCATCGGGGCCCTCGGCGCGGGGAGCCAGGCCGGAGGCGTTGCCTACGCCGCTCACATCGGAGGCTTTGTCGCCGGGGTAGCGTTGATCGGCCTCTTTACCAGCGGCAACCAGTCGTCCCGGGGCTCTTCCTACCGCCGCCGCAGGTAGGCCACCGAGAAGCGCCCCCGAAGCGGGTTATCCCAACCGGACCAGTTTTGCGCATCTACCAGATCCACCTCTTGTCGGTGAAACAACGGAACTATAGCCGCATCTTCCTCGATCAACACGCTCCGCGCCTCCCGGAGGAGGCGCTGCCGCTCCTCGCCCGGGGCGACTCGCTTGCTCTCCGCAAGGAGCTCGTCGTACCGGGTGCTTCGGTAGGCGCCGTCGTTGGCGAGAGCCTCAGAGGTAAAAGCCTCGAGAATGGCCGCGTCGTCGGCGTAGTAGCCGAGCCACCCGCCCCGGGCCACTTCGAAGGCCCCTCTGTCCCGGAGGCGTAGGTAGGTCGGCCACTCCTCTTCCAGGATCCGCGTCTCTATCCCGAGAACCTCGCTCCACTGCCGGGCGACCACCTCGGCCATCCGGCGGTGCTCCGGGCGCTCGTTGACCAAAAGCTCAAGGGTCAGGGCGGGTCCCGAGGCCCCGTCTCCCGCGGCCGACCCGTGTCCCGCCGCCGACAAGAGGCGCTTCGCTTCTTCCCGGTCGGTCGGCTTATCCGCCGGCACCGCCGGGGCGCCTTCCGGAAAGAGCTCTCCCACGAGGGCCTGGGTATCCAACGAAAGGCTGAGGGCCCGGCGGAGGCGCGGGTCCTGGAATGGCTCCGAGGCAGTGTTCAACCTAAGGTTGAACAGGAGATAGTCGAGGGACGGCAGAGGAAGGGCCAGGGCGGCAAGCGCCTCGGCGTCTGTTTCAGGGCCGGCGCCGAGGACCCAGCCCGCGGCCTCCGCCGAGGGGTCGGCAACCAGCAACAGCTGCGACACCTCGACGTCTTCCGGACCCCGATACCGCCGGTTACGCGACAACCGGACTTCCCCCTCTTCGAAGCTATCGAGGCCGAAGGGACCTCCGAAAACGCCCTCCTCCCGGGGAACGACAGCGAGGGAATAATGATCGAGAGCCGCCGGGAATACCGAGAGCGGTTCCCGGAGGCCGACGGAGAGGGTCCGGTCGTCGACGACGGTTACCGCGACATCGGCGGCGGGAGCGACTCCGGTCGCGTACTCGAGGGCCCCGGCGATAAAGCGGCTGGGATACCAGGCGTTCGGCGCCCCGAGGGCGGGGTCGAGCAGCGCGAGCCAGGATTCCCGGACGTCTGCGGCGGTGACCGGGCTACCGTCGCTCCACCGAGCGTTCTCCCGGAGAGTAAAGGTAAACACCAGGAACTCCTCGTCGTGGCTCCAGCTCTCCGCGAGGCCGGGCGTGACGGTGTTGCTGCGCCCTCCCCGGTTAACAAGGGTTTCGTAAAGGTTCTTAGCCAGGAAGGCTTCTCCGAGGGTCGTGGCCTCGTGGGGATGGTAGCTCTCCGGTGGATCTGCGACGGCGACGACGAGAGAAGACTCGGAGGAGAAGAGAGTACAGCCTGCAATCAGAAGGACCATCGAGAGATGGAACGATATTTTCAAGAACTTCATCGGATGATCAGAGAACCTATCAGCTGAAGGCCGGCGGCTCAACCGTCCCCGTCGAAATTTGACACTATTTGATCACCGCGCTACGCTTCCGGTTTATGGTGCCCATCCGCAAACGCTACGAGTCGGTTGCCCAGGAGCTGATAAGACACTCCCGACAACCGGATGTCATTACCCGGGATGCGGTGTTTCAAGAGAGCAATCTGACCAATCGGCGTCTCGTCGAGAGCATTATATCCGAACTGATTCTCCCGGGGAGCGGCATCGAGGGGATGGACAGCCTCGAGAAGCTGTTTGCTCTCACCCAGCAGGGCAAATCGTGCCTTATTCTCATGGAGCACTTCTCCAACTTCGACATTCCCTGCCTCTATTACCTGTTAAAGAACGAGGGCGAGGAAGGAATCGCGGTCTCCGATTCGATCGTGTCGATCGCCGGTATGAAGCTGAACGAAGAGAGCCGCATCGTTCGGGCCTTCAGCGAAGCCTACACCCGACTCGTCATCTACCCGGCCCGCTCCTTGGAGCGAATTACCGACCCTGAGGAACAGAGCCTCGAAGCCAAGAAGGCTGCTGAAATAAACCATCACGCTACGCGGCACATGATCCGGCTAAAACACGAAGGGCACATCATTTTGGTCTTCCCCGCGGGAACCCGGTATCGCCCCGGGGAGCCGGATACCAAGCGGGTTCTTCGGACCGTCTACTCCTACGTCCGAACCTTCGACTATATGGTGATGATCGGCCTCGCGGGCAACGTCTTGCGGATTAGCCCCGACGGAGACATGACGATGGACCTCGCGGTGGAAGACGTCGTTCGGTTACAGGTCAGCCCGGTATTGAGCTCTCGCGATTTCCGCCGGGAAGTCCGGGAAAAGATCGGCCCCGAAGAGGATCACCGGGCAGCTGTGGCCCAAGAAATCGAAAAACAGCTTGGCGAGCTTCATCAGAAAGCGGATTCCCTGCGCAGAGAGATCGCGGCGCGAAAGGGATTCGATCTGCCGGACTAAGTCGCCGTCCCGGGGGTTCCGGGAGACCGGGAATCGGGGTGCTGCGAATAGAGATAGCCCACCTCCGTAGACTCGAAGTCCCGGGCGACCGCTAAGGCGCGGATAGCCGGGTGACCGAGACCCCGGCGAATAAGTAGGTAGGGTGTCCCATCTGCCATCGCCTCTTCCATCCACCGATCGAAGAGAAGCCCCCCGAGTCCGATTCCCCGGTAGACCGGGCGCACCAATACTTCGGTAAGCTCCAACAGCGCCCCCCGCCGGCGTCCCCAGATAACGCCGGCAAGCTCGTTTTCGGGGTCCAGGGCGACGAATCCTTCGGGAGTCGGGAGGTCGGTCGGAGCGGGGGACAGCCACGAAGGCTCTTCGTAGAGGGCCTCGGCTAGGGCTGCGGGAAGCTTTCGATAGAGCTCCCGGTGCGCCGCGCCGAGAAGCTCCCGGATTGCCCCCCGGTAGGCGGACAAGTTTGTGCTCCGGAGCGAAAAGTCCTCGAAGAGAAGGGCCTGCCGTTCTTCGCTGCTTTCTTCCGGCTCCACGGGGTTGAGCCCCCAGCTATCCCGGAGGTCGTTGTACCAGTCGTACACCCTCCGTTGCATCCTCCCGCGTTTGTACCGTCGCCACGCCGCCATAATGTGGTGGTTCTGCTTCGCCAGGGCCTTAAATCGCTTAAAGGCGCCCCGTCCTCCGGCGAGGGCCTCCCGGAGACGGTCTTGCCACTCGGGGTTCGCCAACCCCGCGACAAAGCTTTCCATCAACTCAAAACCGTCGGAGGGCTCCCATTCCGGAATCGGCACCAGCTCCGGGGCCTCGGGATCGGCTACCTGCGCCGCGTCACGGAGGCTCCCTTCGGAGACGTCGAAGAAGTAGTCGAGGTTCTGATCCTCCATCGCGTGGATGATCTGATTGAGAAGCTCAGGCGTAAGGTCGAAGGGGGTCATACCTCTAAGGATGATGGTAGACCCAGGAAGTATCAACAATCTTGTTGATACTTTCCCGGCATCGCCTCATACTGCCGTCATGAGCACAATAGAATATGTAGAAGCACGGGAAATCCTCGATTCCCGAGGAAACCCGACGGTAGAAGTCGATGTATATCTCGAAGACGGTTCCATGGGGCGGGCAGCGGTACCCTCCGGGGCCTCGACGGGAGAGCACGAAGCGGTGGAGCTTCGAGACGGCGACAAGTCCCGGTTTATGGGCAAAGGCGTCTTGAATGCGGTGGACAACGTAAACAACGTCATCGGCGCCGAGATCGAAGGACTCGACGCCCTCGATCAAGTGATGGTGGACCGCACGATGATCGACCTCGACGGCACCGAGAATAAGAGTAAGCTCGGCGCAAACGCCATCCTCGGCGTTTCGATGGCAGTGGCCCGGGCGGCGGCGGATCACCTCGATCTTCCCCTCTACAAGTACCTCGGCGCCTTCCACTCCAACCTGTTGCCGGTTCCGATGGCCAACATTCTAAACGGCGGATCCCACGCGGACAACTCGGTGGACTTCCAGGAGTTCATGGTTATGCCCGTCGGGGCAGAGAGCATCCGGGAAGCGGTTCGCATGGTCGCCGAGATCTTCCACAACCTCAAGGGCATCCTCAAAGAAGGCGGCTACAGCACCAACGTCGGCGACGAAGGCGGCTTTGCGCCGAACCTCAAGTCCAACGAAGAGGCAGTGGAAGTTATCCTTAAGGCTGTCGACAAGGCCGGATACAAGATGGGAGATCAGGTGATGATCGCCCTCGACCCGGCCTCGAGCGAGTTCTACGACGCGTCGAAGAAGAAGTACGTCTTTAAGAAGTCCGACGGCCGGGAGCTCTCCTCGGAAGAGATGGCAAGCTACTGGGCCGATTGGGCCGCGAAGTACCCCATCATCTCCATCGAAGACGGTATGGCCGAGGACGACTGGGACGGCTGGAAGATGCTCACCGACAAGATCGGCGACACGGTTCAGCTCGTCGGTGACGACCTCTTCGTTACCAACACCAAGCGGCTATCGACGGGTATCGAAAAGGGAATCGGCAACTCGATCCTGATAAAGGTAAACCAGATCGGCTCTCTGACCGAAACCTACGAGGCCGTCGAAATGGCCAAGCGAGCCGGGTATACGGCGATCGTAAGCCACCGGAGCGGGGAGACCGAGGATACCTTTATCGCCGACCTTGTCGTCGCCCTGGAAACAGGACAGATCAAGACAGGATCGATGTCTCGCTCGGACCGATTGGCAAAGTACAACCAGCTTATGAGGATAGAAGACATGCTCGAGTCGGCGGCTCAGTACGCCGGAAAGGAAGCCTTCTACTCCATCAAGAGATAGTCGACCGACCTTTGGACGATAACAGCCGGCGTCGGGTCCTCCGTCGTCGGTTTTTTTTGTGAGTGCTCCCAAAATTGTGTTTTTTTCGGCGGTCTTTAACCGCGAATCTCGAAGGTGTCGAACTCTTCGTTGACCGGCTGCTCTGAGCTGTCCACCTTCTCTACCCGGGCCCCGGCGGGACCGTGCTCGAGCCAGCCGAGCATCTGCTCCCGGGCATCCTTTGGCCCCGAGAGCATCACTTCTACTGTTCCGTCCATGGCGTTCCGCACCCACCCTGCAAGCCCGAGTCTCCGGGCCTGCATCCTGGTCTGATACCGAAAGCCAACTCCCTGTACCCGGCCGTGGACCCGGGCGTACGTGGCGTTGTCCATTCTTTTAATGTAGTGATCTAGTTCGGGGACTGAGAAGTCGTATCTAGGTCTGTGGCGAGGTAGCGTTCTAAAAGGCCGTAGTCGAACGGTTTCGGCAAGAAGGGAAACGAAAGAGTGGCTTCGGGTCCGATGTAGCCGCTGGTCACAATTACGTTCTTCTCGGGAAAGAAAGACCGCAGAAACCGGAGCCAGTAGTCACCACCGAAGCCGACCATCCGGTAGTCGGTAACAACCGAGTCCACGGCATGATCAAGAAGCTGCTTAATAGCACCAATTCCGTCGGAGGCGACGTGGACGGTAAACCCCTGGTGTTGGAGAAAATCGCGCAAGCTCAAGCGAATGTCGTCCTCGTCTTCCACGAGGAGCACTGTGGTTCCTGTCATTACTTTCGTTCTTCTTGTCGCTTGGCTACCAGTCGTTCGATCGTCTCCGGCAAGATGTCGAGGTCCACGGGCTTCGATAGAAACTCGTCGGCTCCGTCTTTGAGCATCTGCTCCCGCTCGGCTGGATCGTCCAGGCCCGAAATGGAAATGACGATGGGGGACGTCAACGTCTTGTCGTCTTTGATACTCCGGCACAGCTTATGACCGTCGACCCCAGGGAGATCGATATCGAGAAAAATGACCGACGGTTTGTGCTCGGCGATAAGCTTGCCCGCCTCGAAGCCGTCGTAGGCCTGGTAGATGCTGTAGTCCGGATAACGCTGCGTTAGATACGAAGCGACCATGTTGTTGAGGTCCTGATCGTCGTCGACGATGAGAACGCTATCCACCTCCATCTGGTCGTCGAGGATGCGTTGCAGCTCTTCCGGCATCCGCATGCCGCGGGAATGAAGAAACTCGACGAGGTCTTCCGAGTAGACCCGGTACTGCCCGCCGGGAGTCGTAAAGGCCTTGAGATAGCCGTTCTTGATCCAGTTGATTGCTGTCTGGTTGACGACGCCACAGATGTTCGCAACCTCGAGGGCGGAGAAGATTCGTATTTTCTTGTCGGTTTTCGCCATGCTGTTTCCTCGTTCGCAGGTAGTATACTACACCCATTAGGATATATGAATTATATCCATAATGTCAACGTAATTCCGAAATATCTGTCGATTCTCGCACCAATCACTATTTTGCGCAATCAGTCTCTTTGTTGGGATTGGTCGGATAGTTTGAATTGAAGTGCCCCGTGCAATCGAGCCACTTGGTCGGTGCGAAACCCGCGCCGAAGAAGCGCCCGGGCCGCCCGGTCGGGAGTCATGTTCCGCCGAGCAAGAACTTGCTCCACGGCCCGGGAGAAAAGCTCATCCGAGAGCTCCGGCCGCTCTTCGAAGGCGGCGGCGACGGCGGCCTCGGCTACCGTCCGCCCCACTCCCCGGCGTCGCAGGCCCGCGATCAGCGCCCGGCGGCTTACCGCCTTAGACCGCAGCTGTACCCGGAGCCAGGCCTCGGCGAAGCGTCTGTCGTCGAGGGAGCCTTCGGCAAGAAGGGCGTCGATGGCATGGGAGACCGCATCCGGGGGGAGCTTCCGTTGGAGCAGCTTCCGCCGGAGACCAAAGGCCGGAGCCTCGCTTCCGGCGAGGAGATCCAGGCCGAGGGCGTAGGCGTAGGATTTCCACCCCTCGCTCCGGAGGGCATCGAGCTCCGGTAAGACAAAAAAGAACC
>CAZLDK010000132.1:0-5830 GCA_964558285.1 uncultured Spirochaetaceae bacterium
TGACGATTACCTACTACCTCTCGGACCGCCTCCGTACCCGGGCGCCGGAGACCCAACAGATCGTCGACCTCTTGACCGAGTACGAGGCCTTTAGTCGGGGTGCCATCGACGTTCGGGTTGTCGACCCGACGGTTGCCGGGGTTACCGCCGAGGCGGAGAGCTTCGGTGTCGTTCCCCAACAGATCCAGGTAGTGGAACAGGATCAGCAGAGCTTCGCCGTGGTTTACACCGGCATCGTAATCTCCTACCTCGACGAGTCTACCGCGCTTCCGGTCGTCTTCGAGCCGGAGGCTATCGAGTACGAAGTGACCAGCGCTATCCGAAACCTGCTGGAGGACCGAACCAACGTCGTCGGCATCCTTCTCGATCAGCCCGGTGCCAGCCTCCAGCAGAACTATCAACTCCTTACCTCGCGACTGACCAGGAATTACGAGATCCGGCCGATCGAGCCCCGAGAGGAGATTCCACCGGATGTCCGCACCCTCATCGTTATCGGTGGCTCCGGCCTCGACGAGTACGCCCTCTTCGAGATCGACCAGTACCTTATGTCCGGGGGGGCGGTCCTCTTCGCCTACGATCCCATTCAAGTAAACGTCCAGCAGGGCCTCTTTGCCTTCTCCCCGGAGGAGCAGCCGATCATCGACTTCTTGGCCCACTACGGCGTCCGTCCCCGCCGGGAGCTGGTCCTCGACGCCTACAACCGGCGTATCCCGATTCAAGTGCCCCAGGGACCCATGCTGGTGCAGCGCATGGAGCCGTACCCGCCCTGGGTGTCGGTCCTCGGGAGCTCCGCGAACCCGGAGCATCCGATTACCGCCCGCTTCTCAGGCCTCGACCTCTACTGGGCGAGTTCCCTGGACCTGGTCGGAGAACAGGAGCAGATGACCGTTCTCCTCGAGTCCTCTGAAGAGAGCTGGACGATGGAGGGGCCCTACATGATCGACCCGGTCGAGCCCTTCGGGATGATGCAGGGACGCGCCGAAGGCAGCGGCAACTACGTCCTCGCTGTGGCCCTCGCCGGAAGCTTCGACAGCTACTTCGCCACGATGGCGCTTCCTCCCCGCCCCGGCGAACAGGAGCCCGTGCTCCCCGGGACGACGAGCGTAGATTCGGCTCGCCTGGTTGTCGTCGGGGACTCGGAGTTCGCCGGGAATTACACGCAGTTTACCGAAAGCGGGTACAACATCGTCTTTCTGGAGAACGCCCTCGGGTGGCTTGCCAACGACGAAGACCTCTTGAGCATTCGGACCCGGGCGGTTCGGGACGTTAGGCTCAACGCCATCCAGGACCGGGAGGTCCGGGACGGGGTAGCCACCTTCGCCGAGCTCTTCAACGTATTCGTGATCCCCCTCCTGGTGATTGCCGCGGGTATCGGGCGCTTTTTCTTCCGCAGGCGCCGGGCCCAGCTCGGTATCGCCGCCGGAGAACCAAAGGAGGAGAACGAATGACCTTCCGAAGCCGTGTTCTTTCGTTGAGCGTCCTCCTGGGAGTCTTGGTAGCTCTCTACCTCTTCGGCCTCCTTCGGATGTCCGGAGGAGGCGCCGAACAAGATCCCCTCGTTGCCGAGGGGGCTCTCGAGACCGTGACCGCGGTCGAGGTGGTCGCTCCGGAAGGTGATGTTCTCCGACTCGAGGGAGGCGACGGTGGCTGGCAGCTACGCCTCGGCGGCGAGCTCTACCCGGCGCGTTCCGAACGGGTCGAGAGTATGCTCAACGCCCTGGAGAGCCTCCGCCGGAATCGGTCGGTATCCCAGAGCGGGGACCGGCACCCACAGCTCGGACTCACCCCGGATACCGCGACCCGACTTACCCTGAGCCGCGGGACGGCGCCGGACATCTCTCTTCTCTTCGGGGCCGTCGCACCCCAGGGAGGAGAGAGCTTCGTCCGATTCGCAGGAGAGGACGCCGTCTACGCAGTTGAGAACGCCCTGAGCTTCTACTTCAACCAGGAGACCGGGTACTGGGCGGAGCTCCGCCTGGTCCGGGACCTTATCCCGGAAAACATCATCGAGTTTTCCCTTGATGCTGATATCGCTCTTCTCGACCCGGAACGCCCGGTGAGCGCCGACTACCGGCTGAGTCGGGGAGTCGGGGGCCAATGGAATCTGACCCCGGGTCCCGGAGGGGACCTCAACGATAGCGAAGTGGAGCGGATCGCCGGAGCCCTGGCCAATCTCCAGGCCGGCGCCTACCTGGTGGATGCGCCGCCGGGTCTCTTCGACGAGGTCCAGGCCGGTTTCTCGTTTACTACTGAGGACGGCGACAGCTATCGCTTTGTGGTCGGCCAAGGGCTTCCGGAGAATCAGTTCGCCCTCCGGGGTGAGGGGCCGACGGTGCCCCGTTCCGAAGACGGCGAGCCCCTGGTGTTCCAAATCGGCGCCTGGTCCTTGGAGCGCATCCTCAAGAATATCGACGATCTCCGGACGGAGCCGGTACCGGCAGAAGCTCGGGAGTAGCTTCCGAACGCGGCTCCGGCTAACCGACGGGTGGGCGTGAGGCTATGTGTTGTCGATAGCGCTGCGGGTCGGGACGAAAGCCCACGATGCGCCCCGGCGTTTTGGCGGCCCGGCCGACGGCGGCGTTTGCTTCCTTTAGCAACAAGGGCCCTTCGATCAACCGCCCGTTCCGGGAGCTCAAGCCGAAGACCGGTTCGACGTGCTCCTTCGCCAGCCCCGTCGCGTTTTTTCTCTGAAACTCCTCCGTCGCCCGGATAGCCTGGTCGAGGTCGGTATTGGTCAGCACGACGGCAAAGGAATCCTGACCGTATTCGAATATCAGGTCTTCAAACTTAAAGCTTTCGAGAAGTAGCCGGGCCATCCATCGGTAGCGAGAGCTACCGGGGGCCAAGCCGGGGAGTCTTACGATGGCAAGGCTAAGATCCTGATCGTTGAACGCGGCGCGCTCGAGCTCCAAAGAGACTCGTTTCGCCAGATGCGTTTCGAGGGTTACGCCGCTTCGAAGGGAGATGTGGGGGTCCTCAGGACTGCCGGCTCTATCCGGTGCGGGCTGTTTTGTTCGTTCCGGCCGCGCCGGTCGTTCCCGTCGTTCCGGCCGTTCCGGCCGCGAAGAAAGGACTGAGCCCAGAATCAACACCACTATTATCAAGACGACCAGGCCACCCACGCCAAAGAGAGCGTCTCGCACGACCGGCGCCACCGCAACCTGAGGCATAACGTGGTAAGCCGCTTCGACGTAGAGGTCCAGACCCGGCCGTCGCAGAGACCTTCGAAAGGTCGTTTCTACAAGAGTGTTGACCGAGAGCTCCGGCAGTTGCACCTGGCCGTCCGTCCGGCGGACTTGAGACACATAACGGTCCTCCGCCGCCCAGATGTACTCTACGCCGTGCTCTCTGCTATAGACCGCGAGGGCTCGAAGCAGTGTATCCGCACCGAGATGTGGGCTGACCGCCTGTCGAACTCGCTCCGAAAGGCGGTGGTCCCCGCCACGGTCCACGACAGCGTCGACACTCCGAATGATCTCGGAGAACGACGTCTCCGCCTCTATGACCGTTTCTCGGCGTTCGGCGTCGAGTCGATGGAGCGAGTACCAGAGTATCGCCACCAGAAGCAGTACCGAAAAAACTGAAAAGATGAGTGTGAAACGGCGGCTCATAATGGTACCATTATAGGGCAGATTCGCTTATGATTCGACAGCAGTTACTCCCATCAGGATGGTACCCGAGAGACCCAAAGGCTATTCGCGAGCTCTTCCGCCGGTGGGAGGAGGATGCACCGGAGGCGGATCGGCCCCGAAACACAGAGGCCGTGTCGGTTATTGCGCCCCACGCCGGGTGGAGTTTCTCCGGGGGGGTCGCCTACCGAGCCCTTCGAAGCATCGAGTCCCCGGAGACCGTCGTCATCGTCGGTGGGCATCTCGGACCCGGGTCGCCTATCCTCCTTTTTCCCGAAGACGGTTTCGAGACTCCCTTCGGAGTCCTCTCCGCCGATACGAAGCTTCGGGATAAGATTGGAGCGTCGATCGACGTGACCCTGGACGACGCCGCCGATAACAGCGTCGATGTCCTCCTGCCGATGGTCGCCGGGCTCTTCCCAGGCGTCTCCGTCGTTTGCCTCCGTGCTCCGGCAAACTCCGAAGCCGTTGCCCTCGGTCGCATTCTGGCCGACGCGGACGATTCCGGCGTCGCTATTCGAATTATCGGATCGACTGACCTGACCCACTACGGGCCGAACTTCGCCTTCGCCCCCGCCGGGACGGGAAGGGGCGCGGTCCACTGGGCCCGGGAAAACGATCGGGCGTTCCTAAATCTCTGTCTGGCAGGGGAGCCGCAGAAGGCCATCGAGCACGCCCTCGAGAATCGCTCCGCCTGTAGCTCGGGTGCCGCGGCGGCTGCAATCAGCTTTGCCGACAGCCATGGCGTTACGAAAGGGACGCTCGTCGAGCACACCAGCAGCTACGATCTCCGGCCCGCCGACTCCTTTGTCGGCTACGGTGCCGTCGTCTACCCGACGGCGTCGGGGTAGACGCTCTCTAGAAGGTCCAACGTCCACCGTTTCGCCCTCCGGAGCAGCTCCGCGGCCGAGGGAGTAGACAGGTGCCCCTTCGAGGCGGCCACCGACAACGCGTGGGCAACAGGGACGAGCGTCAACACAATCTCCAGATCAGACCGGGGTATCCCCCTGCCGGCCACTATTTCTCCCGCAGACTTTTCAACGTCGACGTCGGAAAGCTTTTGACGGTACTCCGAAAGCACCCTGGTTACCTCCGGGCCCCCGGTGGCGAAGCCCGCGGAGCTCGGCACGGTGCTCGGCTCCGACGGCCCTCGAAGCCGGCTTTCGGGCCCCACCCCGGGCTCGGGAAAGCGCACCTTGAGGTGGCCGGGGCCCCGCTCCTCGACGCTTCCGCCGTGGCGATGGGCGTAGGTCTCTAGGCTCCGGCGGTAGCCTTCCAGCAGAGGCGTCGACCGCGTCCCCTCCGGCAGCCGGTCCAGGGCAAACGCGGTGATCAGCGACTCCATCGTTTCGAGCCGGGTCGACCGGGCCTGGAAATAGTGTTGCAGAAAGCTCGGATTCGTGTACCCGGCAAGCTTCGGATAGCCGTAGTCCGCCCCCAGAATATCGATCTCCCGAAACCCCCGGCCCCGGAGGTAGTCCACGGCGGCGAAGGTAACGTTTCCGCCCTTGGTGTCGACCCGGAGAAGGCCCGGGAGCCGACGCCCGAGGTAGGCATGGAAGGGGTGTTCCCCGAGAAAGAGGCTCCTATTCGGTCCCCGGCGGAGGAGGGAAGGGGGCGACGCGACCTCGAAGAGCGCCCCTGCGCCCGTCGGGATCTTTCGGAAGAAATGGTGATAGGAAACCTGCTGGCAGTCGATCGACATGACCTCCCGAGGGACCAGATGGTGGTGGTGTAAAGAAGCAAGCGAGGTGTCGGTGGCGACCAGATGCGAGCCCCCGATCTCTGTGCTCTCGAGGCCCGCCCGGAGGGACGGGCCGGCGGCGGTGACGACCGCAGGGCCTCGGGCGCCTCGGGTCTCCGGCGCGAGGAGTGCTCCGGGGGTAACGAGATTGACGACGCTGTTTCGGGCCCACCGGAAGCCGAAGCGGCACTGGGCCGCGACGTCGTCTAACACAGACTCGGCAGCCGCTGCTACCCAGCGGCGTCGCTCGGCGAACCATTTGGGATCCATCCGGGTCCAGGGTGTCAGCGACAGGCTTTCGAGTGTCCGCGAAAAGAGCGGTTGGAACACCTCTCCGACGAGACCGGGAACCTCCGGCGCCCCGGGGGCGATGGCGATGATCACCCGGGGGTCCCGAAGAAGGTGTGCCAGATCCCGAGACCGAGCCGCCGCTCCAAGGAGGCTTGCGTCCTTGTCC
>CAZLDK010000132.1:5840-8753 GCA_964558285.1 uncultured Spirochaetaceae bacterium
AGGACCAAGAGTCTGAAGGGACGGCGTTCGGCCAACAGCGCTTCGACGTAGTACCCGAGCCCGAACCCCTCCACGACCACCGAGGCTCGGACGGGGACGCTTCGGGCACGCTTTTCCGCCTCCCGCCGGGGATCGTACCGGGAGTGAATCGCCACCTCCTCGGCGCCCCTCCGGATCGCCGCCGTCGGGTCGCCCGACCGGCTCTTGCTCAGGGCGAGCCACTTCGGGGCCTGCCACGCAGCCACCGCCTCCCGGAGCTCCGGCGAGCGCTCTTCGAGGGCCGCCAGGTTGGCCTCGACCACGGAGCTCACCCGGTAACCTCCGAGTAGCGTCCTAGCCGCTCCGCAAGCTCCTGAAGTTCCGATGCGAGGCGATTCCGGTGCTCCGCTTCGGGCCAAAGGAGGGCCTTCGTGTAGCTCCGGGGCGCCGCTAGAAAAACCAGGTCTGCGTCCCGGCTCCGGGGACTTCCAGACCGCCGGAGCTCCCGCTCCCCCTCGAGGATGCCGTCGAGGGCCCCTTCGGAAAGCCTCGCGACCTCTTCAACAAGCTTGTTGACACCACCCTCGGACCCCGGCGGAGGCGCCCCTGGGGCCCTGGCAACCACCGGCTGTTCCCGAACCGTCGGCGGGAGCGCCGGAATCGAGTCGAGGCTAATCGCTTTCATCCCGTAATCCACCGCCGTCGGATTGACCCGACCGACTCGACCGCCGAGGACGCCGCAGCGCCGTCGAAACCACTTCGCGTACTCGGCGAGGGCCGGGGATACCCGCCGGGGAGGTCGCAGCCCTCCTAGGCGCCGGCTTCCTCCTAGCCGTTCGAGACGAGCTGTTTCCTCTGGAAAGAGCCGGCTGCCCCGACCGACTACGAAGGGGTCTAACTCCGAGGGCCGGGCGTGGGTGCGTAGATCGTAGGTACATCCGTCTAGACCAACGAAGACGACAGGGTTTCGGCCGAGGAGCAACCCAAGATCGAGGGCGACGCCGGCGACGCTTCCGTTCTCCGGTACGACCGGGACTTCGTGCCCGGAGAAGAGGATCTCCTCCATGGGGGTGCCGTTGGAAAAGAGCGAAAGGGGACCGGCAAGGCGGGAAAGATTGCGAGCCGCGGTGACCGGCGCGGCGACGGCTATCTCGCCTCCGAAGGCCCGGCGGAGATGGCTCCGGGCGTAGAACCCGGGGTCGCTCGATACGATCAGATCCGGGGTAATGCCGCCTACCGCGAGAGGGAGAACCGCCGAGGGAAGAGCCCAGAGCTCGATCTCCGTTCGCCGTGCGGCGAGTCCCTCGAGGGAGTGCTCCAGCGTCGGACCCGCCGCGGCAATTACCACCGGGTGCTCACCCCGTCGGAGGACGTACCGGCCCCAGGGCTCTCCCTCGGAGCGCCGTCGACCGAGGGCCGCCGCGTGGAACGCCGCGTTTCGGATCCATCGCGGTCCCGCCGCCGCCGTCGTTGCGAACCCGGCGGAAAGGGCGGCCACGATACCGGCGGCGGTTTCGAGAAGCCCAGCGGTGGCCTCCGGGAACAGCTTCTGCGCCGGAGGCCAAACCAGAAGCCGGAGGGCGAGCACATCCTCCTCCCGGAGAATCTGCCGGAGAAAGGCCTCGGGGTCGAGGGAGAGCCCCGGATGCCACTCGAGGAAAGGATGGGCTACCGCGGCTCTAAAGGTCTTCTCGGAGGCAAAGAGGGCGACAATCTTGGCCCCCGGGTGCATCTCGGTAAGGGCTTCCGTCAGATAGTTTAGCCCCGGGGCGACGAGGACCGCAGTTGCGACGCCCTGAGAACCGATCTCTCGGTCGAGAAATCTGCGGGCCTCCTTCGCCGGGTCGAATCGGGAGTGTAGCCTGCTAAGGGGGGACCCTGCGTCCTGGATGGGCACGAACCTCAGGATACAACGGAGCGTAGATACTCCGCCAGCGATCCTTCAGCCGGTGGTGGCGGAAGCGTATCGAGGGAGAACTTCTCCCGGTCGGCGATCTCCGGGAAAAGCTCCCCGACTTGATACGACAGTTGATGAAGCAAGAGGTCCAGATCGTTCTTGCCGCCGTCGTAGAGAGCAAGAATAATCCGCCCGTCCCCAACATCCGCTATGCTTGCGATTCCGGAGACTATCGCCGAGACGACGCGCATTACATCTTGCCGAATGCGATATTCGTCGCTTGACTCTCCCTCTTGGACCAGAACTCCAACGGCCTTGTTCGCAGAGAGAAGCGCCAGCTGCAGCCTCTTCCGGGAAACCTCGTCGAGGTCGTCGAGGTGGGAGGCGAGCTCGTCCGGGCTAAAGGTGGCTTGGTACCGGGCGCTCCGCATTCGCTCCTCTCGGTTTTCGTAGATAAGCTCCGAAACGGGGTCCGAAACGGCGGCGCAGATTATAGACAGGTAAGGACGGTTTTTCCGAAGGTAGGGGCTGTCGGCTATCAGAAGAAGGGCGACGGCGGTGTCGTCCCGGACGAAGGGGTGGAGGTACATCTCGTCGAGCATCGAGAACTCTCTGACTGAGAAGAAGGGCCGGAACTCCGAAAGCTCCGGCACCTCTTCCCGGGTCGGTACTAGACTCTCGGGAATCCGCATCCGGTGCTCCGTCGTGCGGTCAAAGCCGATACTGCTCCAGGGGGAAAAGAAGGCGCCATCCGGGTCCGGGAGAAGAAGCGCGCCTTTTCTAATCGCGAGGGATTGTCGAAACCGCGCAAAGAGTCGCACCGGAGCGGTCATACTCGGGGTGATAGCTTCCACCCCCCGAAGAAGCTCTCTTATGGCTTGTTCCGGCTCTACCGACTCAGGCGGCTCCGTCGGACCGAGTGCTTCTTGACCCTCCGGGCTTTTTTTTTTACCTCGGACGGTTCGATGTCCTCGTGTTGAGCCGACTGCGCTCGGGAGAAGAGTCCGGGGTGATTCGCCTCCACCGGTTTTTCACCG
>CAZLDK010000133.1:0-8710 GCA_964558285.1 uncultured Spirochaetaceae bacterium
CTCCACCGGCAGGAACGTCCGTTTCCTGGCCCGAAGTGTTGATCAACCGGACCCGGCCCTCTGATACCCTCAGGACGTAGCCGTCGAAGAAGAACTCGGTACCCCGAACGGACGCCGTCGAGACCGTGCTACGGAGGCGGAACTCGTTGGTGACGCCTTCGGTGGTTCGGACCTCGGCCCGGACTCTACCTACCGGCATGAACATGTCTGCCCGAAGGACCCCCTGCTGCTCGGCGAGCTCCTCGAGGCGCATCCGGGTCAACGGCCGCACCTGAAGGGTCGCGTTGCCGACGTCGACGGTGGCGGTGGAGTTGAAGCCGGTAGAAATGGTCGCCCCGAGGGGCACCGTCGCTCCGGTCTCGGCGGGGCTCCACTGGTTATTCGTCAGAATCTCAACCTTGCCGGTTGTTCTGCTGATCGTTGCGTTCTGCTGCGCCGACAGCACCAGTAGCGGTACGGTCATCAGGAGAACTACTATCAAAGCTATTGATCGTGTTTGCGATTTCATCTGCAAACCTCCTTAGAAACCTGCTGAAAGATCGAGGCGGACCGCCCACTCCGTTTTGCGATTCTCGGAAAAGGCGCCGGAGCTTCCGGTTGCCGGGACAAAGACGGCGGTTCGGAGCCCGAGGCCCAGGTCGGTAAAGACTCGGGCGGCGACGCCCAACTCCACTTCGGTTCCCATGAACAGGGAATCCGACTCCGGATTGAAGTCCGCGATATAGTTGCTGTCCCCAATATATCCCCTAAAAAAGCCCCTTCCCACGATTTTGGCCTCGAAATCGTCCAAAGTCGGGTGCCGCCTCTCGGGATCGGCGAAGGGCCGGAGAGAGTACGCCAGTTCGGTCAAAAGCAGGTTCGAGAGCCGGGGGGAGAACGCAAGGCCCAGGGTGGGCTCGTTGATCGGCTTGAACTCGTTGATATTGAAGCCGACGACGTCCTCCACCGGGAGGAAGGGGCTGGCGTAGAGGCCCCGGATCGAAGCTTGGGAGAAGCGCCATTCTTCGATAAAGAAGCGGAACCCAGTCCCTAAGGCGAAGGCGTAGAACTCGTTGTCCGCGGAGCCGACGGTGCTTTGGCCGCTGCTTGCGACCAGGAAGCCGTCCCAGTAGCCCGACTGACCGAGCCGAACCGTACCGTTGATGCCGAGGTACCGCGTATCGATGGTGTCTCCGTCGTCCTCGTCTCGGAGGTCCTGCTGGGCGAGACCAAAAAGAGTCAGTCCCCCGAAGCTAGCGTCGAAGAGGCCGATCGCCCGCTTGGGACCAAAGAACTCGTCGTCGGTGGACTCTTCGAAGTAGTCGGTGTCCGAGATTCTGATGCTCGACGATGGGCTAATCAGGAGGCCGGTGTAGGCCCCGCCGAGTCGAAGCCGGACCCGGGGGTAGGTCAGATTGACCACTGCGCCGTCGGCGACGTGGTTAAGGATAAGACCGGTGGGATCGGAAAAGCCGGTACGTCCGACAGTCGCCTGCAGCAAAGAGCTGGAGCCAAGAGCTCCGGGAAAGATTCCCCGGGCCCGGAGAAGGTCGACATCGAAGACGTAGGGGCGGTCTTCGGTGGCGCTATAGCTACCGGTGGCCGTTACCTCGAGGGTGCTCCCGGTTTCGAAGCGCTCGACCCCGAAGAACCAGGCGCCGAGGCGAATGTTCTGGTCTACCTCGGTCTCGTCGTACATCTCGCTGAAGCCGAGGACCGTCGTGTTGTCCAAGGAGCCGCCGTAGTCGTAGTCGAAGGCCGTAACCGACGCTACTGAAACTACCAGAAGAGCTATTGTAAGAAGCGAAATCTGCTTATTCATGGTTATAGCCTCTCTCCGTCCTGATAGGCCAGTCCCCGGCCGAGCATCCGGAGGGCCCGTTCTCCGGAAACATCCATATTGGCCATGGCGTAGCCCTCAGCGATGCCCATCGCCGAAACGTCCCGGGCGGCGTACCGGGGTCCCGGAAATAGGCGGTACATCAGCCCGCCGGGGAACTCGAGGGCCTCCATCATCAGGTACGAGTACTCGCCGAAGCTCACCGCTTGTCCGGCGGACCGCGATTCGAAGGCCAAGCCGAGGGTCTCGAGTTCGGACACGGCGTCCTGCGGCGATGCGGTGTCGGGCAACCGGTCTGTAGCTACTAGTACCAAATATGCGGCGTGGCCGTAGGTCAGCTGCTCCTCTTCGAGCACTCTGTCGATAACCTCGTTCGATTGTCCGAAAGCGAAGCCGGCAACGACCAGAAAGACAATAAGCAGTACGAGCGCCTTGGCCCGCGTCGTTAAGGGTTCCATCAACTGCCCCTCCTCTCCAAAGAATTCCTGACCATAGTCTAATAGCTTTGAGTCGGGGATGCCACGAAATAGTTCCGGGATACAGGCAAATAACCGATTGACTAATGTATTACGAAGTATTACCATGCCTCCATGTCATCAGCCAAACGAAAAGAGGATGTCATCACCTTTAAAGTCGACGAAGCCCTCGCCGAGGCGATGTCGGGAATCCGGAACCGTTCGGAGTTTATCCGGCACGCCATCCTCTCGGCCCTGGGGAACACCTGCCCGGTCTGCAACGGCGCCGGCACCCTCTCGGTATCCCAGATGAAACACTGGTCCGACTTCGAGGCGCACCATCACCTGGAGACCTGCGCGGAGTGCCAGGAGCCCCACCTGGTCTGCGACCACGAAACAGAAAACACGGAGGACAAACTATATGACGAGTAAGGTGTCCCGAGGTCTTGTCCTCGGGCTTGTGCTCTTGATGGCGCTCTTCGCAGGAGCGAGTGCCTGGGCCGGCGGTGGCCAAGAGGCAGTTGACGATCACCACGACGACGACCACCATCACGACGACCATGACGACCATGACGACCATGGGGCGATGAGCCTGCCGCACATCGACCCTGTGGACCTCGGTGTCGGGGAGCGCCTCGTTGTCGTCGCGACAACGAGCATTGTCGGCGACGTCGTGGAAAACATCGCCGGCGACGCCGCGGAAGTTACGGTCCTGATGGCAAGGGGGCAGAATCCCCACGGTTACGAGCCGACTCCCCGGGTGATCGCGACGATGAACGACGCCCACATCGTCTTCGTCAACGGCCTAGACCTCGAGGAGCAGCTAATGGAAGCCCTCGAGGGGATGGACGCCGGGTACGTCGTCCCGGTGTCGGCGGGGATCGAGCCCCGGGACGGCGGTCATCACGACGACGACCACGACGACGAGGAGGGGCATGACCACGCCGAGGGGGATCCGCATTTCTGGTTCGATCCGACCAACGTCATCGTCTGGGCGGAGAACATCGCCGAGGCCCTCGGCGAGGCGGATCCGGGCAACCACGAGGTCTACGAGGCCAACGCCGACGCCTACATCGCCGAGCTCGAGGCCATAGACCGCGAGATCCGGGCGCGGGTCGCCGAAATTCCCCGGAGTCGCCGGAAGCTGGTCGTCGACCACGCGGCCCTCGGCTACTTCGCCGACGAATACGGCTTCGAGATCGTCGGTGCCGTCATCCCGGCGACCACAGACCAGGCGGAGCCCTCGGCCCAGGATATCGCCAACTTGGTAGAGGTAATCCGGGAGGAAGACGTCCGGGCCATTTTCGTCGGAGGAACCGCCGGTCGGGGCTTGCGGAACCTGGTTGACACCGTCGCCGAGGAGGTGGGCCGGGACCTTCCGGTTGTCGAGCTCTTGACCGGCTCCCTTGCCCCGGAAGGCAGTAGAGGGGATACCTACCTGGAGTTTGCCCGGTATAATGCAGAGGCAATAATAGGGGGCCTCTCACGATAGGAAATCTTCTGGGACGACTAAACTACGGTGGGCACTGCCATATTCCGGCGGTGCCCGACACACCTGCCTTGAAGGTTACCGGCGTACGGTTTCGCTACCCAGGTGGCGAGGCCGACGCATTGGAGGGCATCGACCTGACCGTCGTCCCCGGGGAGCGAGTCGCCCTCGTTGGCCCCAACGGCGCAGGGAAGTCGACTCTTCTTCATCTGATTCTCGGGATGGAGAGGGAGCAGGCAGGAGAGATAGAAGTCTACGGCAACCCGGCGCACGAGTGTCGCCACCGAGTCGCGGTTGTCCCGCAACGCTCGACGGTAGACTGGCGCTTTCCGGTAACCGTCCGGCAGGTCGTGGCGATGGGTCGATACGTCCACCTCGGCTGGTTCCGGCGGCCGGACCCCGAGGACAGGCGGAAGGTCGAAGAAGCCCTCGAGGCGATGCAGATTGTTCCCCTGGCGGAGCGTCAGATCGGCGAGCTTTCCGGGGGGCAGCAGCAGCGGGTCATGCTCGCCCGAACCTTGGCCCACGACGCGGATCTGCTTCTTCTCGACGAGCCCTTGAATCACGTCGACATAACCACCCAGGAGCTCATCTTTCACACCCTCGAGGAGCTCACTGCCCGGGGAAAGTCCGTTATCGTCAGCACCCACGACCTAGGAGTCCTAACCGTCCACTTTAGCAGGGCAATCTTTCTCGACCGGCGGATTATCGCCGATGGTCCCGTGGAACAGGTGATGACCCCGGAGACGATCGCTAAAGCCTACGGATTCGAGTTCCACAAGGACTATCACCCATGGTCGAAATAGTCTTGGAGCCCCTCGCCTACGGCTTCGTGCTCCGGGGGCTCGCCGCCGGGCTTCTCGCCGCCGTGGCGTGTGCAATCCTGAGTGCCTTCGTGGTCTGGCGGGGGATGGCCTTCGTCGGGGACGCCCTTGCCCACTCGATTCTGCCGGGTATCGTCGTCGCCTACGCCCTGGGCTTTAGTCTCTTCTTTGGGGCCCTCGGCGCCGGTACCCTCGCGGTGCTGGGAATCGGTCTTTTATCCGGGCGCCAAGCCCTCAAGGAGGATACGGCGATCGGGGTGATCTTCGCCGGATTCTTTTCCCTGGGTATTCTGCTCTTGAGCCGCATGGCCACCTACCAGGACTTAAGCCACATTCTGTTCGGCAATATTCTCGGTGTGGTCCCCGGCGACCTGAGGATAATGACGGTCGTGGTCGCGGTCGTCCTTCTCGGCGTCGCGGCGTCGTACAAGGAGCTCGTGGTGGCCTCCTTCGATCCCGCCCACTCGGTGGCCATCGGGCTCTCTCCGGAGGTTATCCGCTACCTGCTGCTCTTTCTTCTCGCCCTGACCACCGTCGTCGCTATCCAGACCGTCGGTGTCGTCTTGGTGCTGGCGCTTCTGGTTACCCCGGGGGCGGCCGCCTCAATGGTCTCAAAGCGGCTCCACGTGATTATTCCCCTCTCGACGCTCTTTGCGACCCTGGCCACCGTCGTCGGCTTCTACCTTTCCTACTACTGGAACGTCGCCTCGGGCCCCGCCATCGTCCTTACCCTGACGCTCTTCTTCGGCTTCAGCTTTGTCCTCGGCCGACTGCGGGCCCGGGGCCGCAGGGCTTAGTCCGCCTCCCGGCGCTCCACGGAGCCGAGTCCGTCGATCCGAATGCTCTCCTGGGTCACGGTTCCGGAGTACTCGACGTTTCCGACCCCGCTGATCCGCCCGGTAAGCTCGCCGCCGGTCATCGCCAACTCGACGTTTCCGGCACCTTCGAGAACGATGTTCGCCGAGTAAACCTCCGCCGATGAGAACTGGATATTCACCGCTCCTTCCGACTCGACCTCGAGGTGCCTGACCCTGCCCCCCTCGGCGCGGACGTTACTTGCGCCGCTGTTGGTTATCGAGAGCCCCTCGGCCGTAACACCCCGGAGCAGAATATCGCTCCCCCCGGTCGCACGGACCGCTTCGAGGCGGGGAAGCTGGAGCTCCGCCCGGAGGCCACCGTTAAAGGGTGCCGCGACGCCTTCGGCCCGGAGAACGAGAGTCCGGCCTTCGACCTCGATCGATGCCCCGTCGACGAGGACCGAATCCCCCGTAACCCGGAGGGTGTGCCCGGGCCCCTCGGAAACCGTCAGGCGCCACCCCCCGGAGACGGCAACCTCCGAGAAACCGTCGACGTCGTAGGTTCGCTCGACCCGTTCTCCGGAGAGCTCGATGGACTCGACCCCTTCGAAGACGTCGGCAAGCAGACTCCGGGCTAAGAAGACCGTGCTGGTTACCACCAGCAACGCCGCGATTACTCCGACCAGTAGTATCGTATTCGTTCGTTTCTTCATTTCGTTTGCTCCTGATATTCCTTTTCTATTGCCCGGACAATCTCGTCGACCTGGATCTCCAGAATCCGTAGCGATTCCACCAATCGAGGAACCTCCTGCCTAAGCAGATCTTCTACCTTTTCGTCGCGTATCTGTCGTCGGGCGCCGTCGGAGACGAAGTAGCCGATGCCCCGCTGGTTGTGGATGATTCCCCGGTCCTGGAGGGCGGCGTAGCTCCGCATGACGGTGTTGGGGTTTACCTGGGTGTCCATTGCCATCTCCCGGACCGAGGGGATTCGCTCCCCTTCGGGGAACCGCCCCTTAAGAATTCCCTCCCCGATGTAGTCGACGATCTGCAAGTAGATCGATTGGCGGTCGTCAAACTCCATGGACGACCTCCGTCTCCCGGAGGCGGAGCCAGGTTAGGACCCAGAGAATGGGGGTGACGGCGTAGGTAGAGAAGTGGAGGACCCGGGCGGTGATCCGGGCCAGATCGGCAAGCCGCATCATCTCGGCGGCGACCACGCCGTCGTCTATCGCCATACCGGAGAAAAGCCCCGACGCCGCCATCTCCCGGTAATCGCCGAAGGCTACCCACGCGAGAAACGCGGTAAAGAGGGCGAAGGCGATCCCGAGTACGGCGAGGCTCAAAAGGGTCTTGAGAAGGTTTTTTCGATGGAAGTAGACCGCCCCGAAGAGAAATACCGCGTGGAGGAGGGCGTAGTTCTTGACCGCTTCGAGGCCCTCGCCGGAAAGCGGGAGGTAGAGTCCGTGGGAGCGACCGATCAACAGCTCCCCGAGGCCCGCGGCGACGAGGGAGAAGAGTCCGTAGGCCAGCGAAACGGCGAGGACGAAGAGCAAGTTCGTCGTTAGGACCCGCTCTATTACCCTCTCCGCCGCGGAGACCGGGAGCATGAGGTACGCCTGGCTCTTCTGGGGAAGGTGAAGATCGATAAAGGCCAGACTGGTCACGATAACACCACCGAATACAAGGACCAGGGGAAAGAAGCCGTCGTGGAAGCCCCAGGCCCTACCGCCGGTCAGTGTAGCCAGGTAAACGAGCAGAAGGCCTGCGAAGGTCGCCCCGGCGGCTATGGCTACGGCTTTGCGCTGCTCTATAAAGGAGAGTCGAATAAGAAAGAGTACGCGGCGGATCATCTGATACCTCCTGTGGTACTGGTCGCAGAGAGGAGCGGCAGAAGTCGGTCCGGCTGCTGTGTCACGGCGTTGAACAGCAGCTCGACGTCGACTTCTCCCGGCGCGTCGCCGTCGTTTGCCTCCAGCACCTGGTAGCCCCCGGGGACCCGCTCCTGCCAGAGCGCCACCCCGTCGGCGGGTTCTTGGCTTTGTATCCGGCTTTTTAGACGACGACCGAGGGTCTCGACATCAACGTCGAGGAGGATTTTGCCCTCGTCGAGGATGACGATGGGATCGAGAATCGCCGAAAGGTCGCGCACCTGGTGGGTCGAGATGACAAAGGCGCGCTCCTCCGAAAGGCTGCCGATGAGGAGTTTCCGGAGCCGGCTCTTCGACGGGATGTCGAGACCGTTCGTCGGCTCGTCGAGAAGCACCACCCGGGAGCCGGCGGCTATGCCGAAGGCGATGAGAAACTTCTTGCGCTGTCCGTAGGACATGGTGTGAAGACCGGCAGTTTCCGGCACCTCCAGCTCCGCGAGGGCCTCGGTGAGGCTCTTTCGGTCGAACCGGGGATAGAAGGGCGCCCGGGTTGCCACGAAGCTTTCGGCGGAGATCTCCGGAAGGGCAAACTCCTCGGGGACGAAGTAGATTTCTCCGAGTAGGTCCGGGCTTCTTCCTTCGCTTTCGGTTTCCAGGACACGGCTGGAGCCGCCGTCGGGGAAGAGGAGTCCGGCAATAATACGCAGAAGGCTGGTCTTTCCCGCGCCGTTCTTCCCCAGGAGGCCACACATCGAACCGGCTCGTACCTGTAAGTCGAGGCCGTCGAAGAGGCGCTTTCGCGGAGTGTAGCCAAAGGTAAGCTGTTTTAGGTCGATCATGTTCTTTCTCCCTGTGCTCATAGTTCACTGTACTATTGTACTAATACACCAGTAATATAGAACTCAGCTGGCCGGGAGTCAAGTCTTTCTCGGAACTATTCTTGCGGGTGCTACTCTGAGAAACCGGCGTTGTCGCCGACGACCCGGGCCTGGGTCCGAAGATCCTCCATCTCCCGTATCCAGAACTGTTTGGTCCCCCAGTCCGGATGCTCCCGGCGGAACCAGTGGTCCTCCCGCTGCCTTGCCTGCCAGGCGAGAAAGTGGATCATTCGCATGAGGCGCAACGGCTCGATCAACCGGAGCGTCTCCCGGGGAAAATCGAGGAAGGTTTCGTAGCCTTCGAGGAGGAAGGTGAGCTCCCGACCGCAGTCCGCGGCGTAGCCCGGAAGGAGGAGCCAGAGGTCTTGTACCGGTGGGCCGGTCATCATGTCGTCGAAGTCGATAATCATCAGCCCCTCACCGGGCCGCTCGAGGAGGTTTCCCCGGTGGCAGTCGCCGTGGATGCGCTGAAGGGCAACCCCGTCAAAGAGAGGCTCCAAGAGGGCAAGCTGCTCTTCGGCGAAGTCACCGAGTTCGCCCGCTATATCGGGATGAACGAGGGATTGATCCAAGAGCTCTC
>CAZLDK010000134.1:0-8688 GCA_964558285.1 uncultured Spirochaetaceae bacterium
GGGTCTCACCCAATCGATGCTGATGGGACGCGCCGCCGGGTCTATGCTTGGGGTCTTTTTCGGCCGTCCGATCTCCCTTATCCTAATCCTGCTGACCGTCGGCTCCATCATCACCCCCATAATCCTGCGAAGGCGAGAACGACTCGGAAAGGGAGGAGCCTTGAAGGCACTCCACGAAGTGCAAAGGGGAACAGAATGACCCAGAAAGCGCGAAATCTTTCGGCGGCCGCCGTCATAATGGGAGTGAGCGTATACTGGTTCGTCGAGGCGGACGGATTCCGCCCCTTGAGCGCCCTCTTTCCGAAGGTCGTCGCCGTTATCGTCTTTGTTGTCGGCGCAATCTTGACCGCGTGGACGCTTCTCGGTCACGGACCGGTTATTCGTATGGCGCAGGGCGACGCCTCCGAGCGACACCACCGGTCCGGAACGATGATTGGAGCCCTTGTTCTCTGGACGGTGCTCATCCCCTTCCTCGGCCTTCTCCTGGCGAGCGTAATCGGTGTCCTGGTGATGGGTTTGATAACCTTCCGAGCACACGTAGGTACCATCCGAGCGATCGTCATCGCCTTGGCGTCGGTACTCGTCTTCTACTTCTTCTTTCAGGTGCTCCTCCACGTGCCCTTCCCGGCGGGGGTTTTCGGATAAGCGAATTCTGGGAACCCGACAACTATAGACCATTCGGGTTATGCGGTATCCGTGGTACCATGAGTACCATTGGTGTCGATGGTGGACTCGACGGGGAAACGGAAGACAGTCATGGTAACCGGCGCGACGTCCGGCATCGGGCGGGCGATTTGCTCAACTCTCCAGAGCGCCGGGTACGAAGTCTTCGGCACGGGCCGCAACGTCGAGACCGGGGCGCGGCCGGAGGGCTGGACGCTTGTCCGGCTGGATGTTCGGGACGCCGACTCGGTCGGCGAAGCTGTTGACTATGTAACGCGAAAGGCGGGGCCGATAGACGTGCTGGTCAACAACGCCGGCGTCGGTATGGCAGGCTCCGTCGAGGACTCCGAAATCGAAGATATTGCCGACGTCTTCGACGTGAACGTCTACGGGATGGTCAGAATGTGCCAGGCAGTCCTTCCGGAGATGCGCAGCCGGAGTAGCGGCATAATCATCAACATCAGCTCGGTGGGCGCCCTAATGGGCCTTCCCTACCGAGGCGTATACTCGGCATCCAAGGCCGCCGTCGAATCGATAACCGAGTCCCTCAGCCAGGAGGCCATGCGATTCGGGATCCGGATGGTACTGATCGAGCCCGGGGATTTCCACACCAACATAAACCAACACCGAAAGGTATCCGCCAAGGCCCGTGCTTCTACCTACGGTGAGGAGTTTGGACGGATCTATCGGCTCATCGAGGAGGAGGTGGTGACCGGGGCCGACCCGGCCATTATCGGAAACCTCGTCGACCGAGTGATTCGAGCACGCCGCCCCCGGCTCCGGTACAACGTCGGTAACCTTACGTCGAAAGCCGCCGTCTGCCTCAAAGCGGTTCTTCCCGACCGCCTCTTCGAAGCGCTGATGATGATGCACTACGGCATGAGGCGAAAACCGGCCCGCCCCGAGAGCCGGACTCCGCGTGCCCGTATCGATCGAGCGCCGGGCCTAGGGGCCGGGTACCCAGGTCCACCCTCACGATAGAACACAACCCGTTCCGCTGAGCCTCATCTCGAAGAAACTACCCGTCTGTGCTATTCGGCTTCGACCCCGCCCGAACATATGCTTGTACCTAGAAACAACACGACTAGGAGGTATCCCATTATGAAACGCGCAGCCTTTGCGATGGCGGCTCTGGCCTTCGCCGGGCTTGCAGTCACGGTCCAGAGGCCGGCAACCGGACCCCTATTCCCGGACCGATAATAGCTGGATAACAATCGGAGGAACCGTCGAAATGGACGACTGGGACGATGATGCAGACGCTTACGCCCTTCTCGAAGGAGACGAGGTGACGGTCTCCGGTCGCATCGACGACAATCTCTACGAGATAAGGACTATCGAAGCGTCCCGGGTCTACGTCGGAGTACCAATGCCGCTCACCACCGGGGAGGTCTTTATCGAAGGAAAGGGTTACCGAGGGTGACCGCGTGAGCGTCAACGGCGTGCTGGATTCAAGCTTCTTCGACGACCGAGAAATCATCGCGGAGAACGTTATAGAACTCTCGGCCGATTACCGCTAGCCGATTGATTCCGCCGCAGGATAAGAGCGAAAGCCCCGAGGGCGGCGACCACGACGAAGAGACTCGTCACCCGATTCGGCGCACCGGCGCTCAGAACAAGCCCGGTCAACGCCGGGACAACGGTACCACCGATCCCCCCGGTCCAACCGATGGCGGCCATGGTGGCCCCGGCCTTTCCCGGCGACCGTTCCGAGACGAAAGCCACAAGCCCGGGAAAGAGGGTCGCCGTGCCTAGGCCGGAGAGAAACACCGAAACCGGCGCGAGGCCGGGGGCGAAGCTCCAGAGCCCCCCTGCGACGGCTACTATCGCCACCGATCCCCCGATTACTCGGAAGGTGGAAACAAGTCGAAAGAGGAAGGCGCCCGCGGTTCGGCCGAGCAGAATGCCGCTCATCAAGATGAGGGCGTAGAGCTCCCCGCCGAATGCCAGGGGAGCGACGGCGACCGACTTAGCGGGGATGAGCCCCAGGAGGACGGATTCGCTGCCGACCACCAAAAGCCCGGCGAAAGCAAGAAGCCAGTCGGTCCCACCAGGGGCAGGCGCGCTCCGCCGGGCTTCCGGGCCGTGTATCGGAGCCTCTTCCCCGGGAAAGGAGACACGAGGAAGCACAGCGAGAAGTACCAGCCCGATAGCGCTCGAAACGACCCAGTACGCCTGCCAGGGTATCGACGAGCTACTCGAGAGCAGAAGCGCTATCAACGATAGTAGCACCAGCCCGGCGCTGACGCCGGCGTTGACCGTCGATGCGACGAGCCCCGGCGACCACCGTTTCTGGGCGGCGGCAAACATTCCGGAGAGGGGGATGATGGCTCCGACGCTAAGGCCTCGAAGCGTCGCCACGAGAAGGGCCGAAGGATAACTCGGATACAACAAGAGGATCCCGGAGAACGTAAGGAGCACCACCGCCGCGACGAGGACCTTCCTGATGCTAAAGCGCGAGTGGCCCGCCCAGAGTAGGAAGCCGACGACGATGCCTCCGATAAAACGAACCGACACCAAGAGCCCTTGCTGAGTCGAGTCGAGGGCGAGGGTCCGGGTCATCCGTTCTAGGGCGGCGCCTGTTTCGGCCATCTGCATTCCCACGGAGAACATCGCCGCAGAAAAAAACCACAGAGCGCCCTTGCTCGAGGCACCGTTTTCCACCATCGCCCGAGGATACTCTAACTGGGACGGTGAGAATCAAGCACCCCGGGAGAGGGTACGACAAAGGCGAAGGCACTCCCGACCGCCGCCTCTTCGACCCAAATGCGCCCACCGTGGAGATCGACGATCCTCTTCGCAATCGCCAAGCCAAGTCCGCTGCCCCGCTTAGCGGCACTGCGGCTGTGGTCACCGATGTAAAACCGGTCGAAGATGCGCTCCCGCATGTCCGGAGAGACGCCGGGCCCCTCGTCGGCGACGACACACCGGACGCCGTCGACCTCGGAGAATAGCTCGAGGGTTACCCTACCCCCCGGCGGGCTGTGGCGGATGGCATTATCGATTAGGTTGATAAGGAGCCGCTCGGTCATCTGGAGGTCGGCATAGACGAAGTAGAGGGCATCTGGCCTTCCAGCCTTAAGGCTGACTCCCCTCGATTCAGCCTCGTGGCCCAGGTGCATGACCACGTCTTGGACGAGCTCCGCCAAGGAAAAGCGCTCCCGCTTTGGGGTTGCCCCCGGGGACTCGAGCTTAGATAGCTCGAAGAGACCGTCGATCAGGCGACTCAAGGCGGCCGCTCGGTCGAGGGAAATCTGCAGGTAGCGGCGGCGGTCTGCCGGAGAAAGCGTCTCATCCTTTTCGAGGAGCGTCTCGGTGTAGCCCCGGATAGACGCCAATGGATTGCGTAGGTCGTGGGAGATATTGGCGATGAGCTCCCGCCTAGTTCGGTCGGCGGTTTCGAGCTTACGGAGGTTCGCCTCGATCGTGTCGGCCATCTGGTTGAAGCTCCGGGCAAGCTCGCCGATTTCGTCCCGGGACGCAACTTCGGCTCGAATCCCGGCTCTGGACCCCGCAAGCTCGCTGCCGAAGGCCTGGACCGTTTGCGTCAGCTTCTCGAGGCGCCGAGTGACTAGAAAGAACGCCAAAAGACCGAGCACCGCGACCACGGATACCGTAATGATCAGGCTGTCCCGAAGGGTTTCGGCGACCAGCGAGCTACCTATGCCTTCTTGGGCGGCGTTGTAGAGGCTGCTCCGAAGGACGACGTAGAGGTACCCCCTGCTTCCGTCGCCAAGCTGGAGCGGGGCGGCAGAGAAGTGGGTCCTCTGCTCCGGGCTCCGGGGATCCTCGCCGTAGATCGGCAGATCCTCGGGATAGCTGAGAAACCGATCTATCGGACCCACATCAACCTGCTCCGACCGAAGGGTCTGCCCCCCTTCGGCGAAGAATGCGAGGATATGCCCCGCAGAGTCGAGAACGTAGATTTCGATAGCGGGGTTGAGGACCATCATATAGTGAATCGCGGAGCCGACCTCCGGAGATTCTTCGCCCTGCGATAGATACGGCTCGATTTCGGAGGCCATGTCCGCGGCGAGGTTTCGGTTAACCCTCTGGTCGATCTCTACCTGACGCATCTCGAAGGTGCGCTGGGCAATGGTGATGAGTAAAAGCGAAAAGAGTAGCAAAAGAACGAGGAACAAGAGCGAGAGCCGGACGGAAAAACGCCGAAGAAACCTCATTTCTCACCCACATCGGCGAATCGATAGCCGAAACCCCAGACGGTTTCGATGTACCGGGGTCTCGACGGGTCCGCTTCGATCTTGCTCCGGAGTCGGTTGATGTGGCTGTTTACGGTATGGCTGTAGCCCTCGTAGTGATATCCCCATACCATTTCCAGAAGCTGCTTCCGGCTGAAGGCACGCCCGGGATGGCTACAGAGAAGGAGCAGGACGTCGTATTCCTTTGCGGTCAGCTCGACGGGTCTGTCCTCGATTCGGACCATCCGCTTCGCCGAATCGATGGTTAGCTCTCCGAAGGCCAGCACCGTTGCCCCGTCGACCGTCACCTTCTCCCTCCGGCGCAGGAGAGCCCGTACCCTAGCCATCAGCTCACGAACGCTGAAGGGCTTGGTCACGTAGTCGTCGGCGCCGAGCTCCAACCCGAGGACCTTGTCCAACTCTTCGGATTTTGCGGTAAGGATCAGGATAGGCACTAAGGGGTCGTCGCTCCGTATTCGTCGGCAGACCTCAAGACCATCAATCTCCGGGAGCATGATATCGAGGAGAATCACGGCGTATTCTTTCTCTTGGGTCTTCAAGAGGGCCTCGGGACCGGTAGCTGCTGCGTCTACCCGAAACCCGAGATCCTTGAGGTGCAATTCCAAGAGATCGACAATCTCGCGGTCGTCCTCTACGACAAGGACCCTCTTCTCTCCCATGTCTCGAGTATACGGCGCGTGCCGGTATCCTGCCACACTGAGGGAACCCACCATACCGAATATGAGAGAACGCTGAAGCTATCGTGATACTTTCGTGACTCTTTGGCGTTAACTTGTAGCCTATGAAACAGACGAAACTAGTCATACTTATCGCAGCCCTCGTCGTTTCGGCCGCGGCGCTCCTTCCCGCCCAGGAAGAGTACGCCCGGGCAACCTTCGCCGGGGGCTGCTTCTGGTGCATGGAGAAACCCTTCGACGAGCTCGACGGGGTCATTTCGACTACCTCGGGCTATACCGGGGGGCACGTGGAGGATCCGAAATACCGGGAGGTGACTCGAGGCCGGACCGGACACCTCGAAGCCGTCCAGGTTGTCTACGATCCGGATAGGGTCGACTACGAAACGCTGCTCTTCGTATTCTGGAGGAACGTCGATCCCTTGGATGCCGGGGGGCAGTTTTGCGACCGAGGCAGCCATTACGGCACTGCGGTGTTTGCCCACGACGCCGAACAGCGCCGTCTGGCCCAGGCCTCCAAACGGGAGGCAGAGCAAACCCTCGGACAATCGATCGTGACGCCGATCCGCTCCTTCGACGTCTTCTATTCCGCCGAGGATTATCACCAGGACTACTACCTGGAGAACCCCGTACGGTACAATTTTTACCGTACCTCCTGCGGTCGTGACGCCAGATTGGAAATTCTCTGGGGCGATGAAGCCGGAGGGTATGAAACCGTAAACGAAATGAAAGGGATGTAAGGAGGTCTTATGCACATTACCGAAACGGGGCGCCGAACCAGGGTGCTCCTCGTAGCTATTTTGATCGTTGCCTTAGCCGGTACCGCCGCCGCTCAGCGGCAACCGGAGGATTGGATGGAGGCGCAGAGTATAGCCGCCCAGTTGGTTACCGACGTGGAATACCAGGGAACCGCCCTGGTAACGATGGCAACAGAGTACGACTCGGACGCCCGGATCATCCACGACCAGGGGGCCGAGATCGACTACCCGGTGGAGCTCACCGAGGACCAATGGCGCAGTCGCCTGACGCCGATGGAGTACTACGTCCTCCGGGAACAAGGAACCGAGCGGGCTTTTACCGGAGAGCTCGACGGTGAAAAGCGACGGGGGGTGTACTACTCCGCGGCGACGGGGCAGCCGCTCTTCCACTCCGACGACAAGTACGACTCCCGCACCGGGTGGCCGAGCTTTACCAAGCCGATCTCCCCCGAGGCGGTCGCGTACCTCTGGGATACCGGGCTCTTCTCCCGGAGGATAGAGGTTGTCGACTCTCTGTCGGGGTCGCACTTGGGCCACGTCTTTAACGACGGACCTGATCCAACCGGGCAGCGCTACTGCATGAACTCCGCGGCGTTGATCTTTGTGCCTGAAGGTGGCAAACCGCCGGAGCTCCTGACCGGCGAGTAAGCCGGGCCCGCGGGCCATCGCGCCAAGAAGCTACCGTCTCGGGCGTTGCTCCCTGAGAAACCGGGATATAAGGAACGCCATTTCCATACTCTGGGAGTAGTTCAACCGGGGATCGCAGTGGGTCTGGTAGTTGGTGTCGAGGTCGCTGTCGAGTAGCTCGACGGCTCCGCCGGTGCATTCGGTTACGTCCTCCCCGGTCAGCTCGAAATGGACACCTGCGAGGACCGTGCCCGCGGCCCGATGTATCTCGAAGGACGTCTTTAGCTCCCGGAGCACATCGTCGAAGGGCCGCGTCTTACGACCGCTGGAAAGGCTCACGGTGTTCCCGTGCATCGGGTCGCACATCCAGGCGACCTTCCGGCCCGCCGACTCGACGGCCGACAGAAGCCCGGGCAGACGGGAATCGACGGTGTCGGCGCCGATGCGAGTTATCAGCATCAATCGACCGGGCCTGTTCGCCGGGTTGAGGATCCGGCAAAGATCGACTACCTCGGCGGGATCCGCGGTGCCGGAAACCTTTACCCCAATCGGGTTCTCGATGCCCCGGAAGAACTCCACGTGGGCCCCGGCGAGATCCCGGGTCCGGTCTCCGATCCAGAGCAGATGGGCGCTGGTGTCGTAGGAACCGGCGCCGTCGGATCTGACGAGGGCCTCCTCGAAGCCGAGGTGGAGCCCCTCGTGGGAGGTGTAGAAATCGATGCGACCGAGGCGCTCGCTCCGAAGCCCCCCGAAGCTTTCCATAAAATGAATAGCGTCGAGAATGCTGTCTACGATCGCTTGATACTCCGCCCACTGCGGCGAACGCTCCATCGAATGGAGATTCCAGGCGTAGGGGTGATGGAGATCCGCGAAGCCGCCGTCGATCATCGAGCGAATGTAGTTAAGGGTCGCCGTAGCGTGAAAGTAGCCCTCCAAGAGGCGTCGGGGATCCGGCTCTCTCTCTGGAGCGGCGAAACCGTTGATGGCGTCGCCCCGGTAGGTCAAGACTTCCCCTCCGTCGAGGACTTCCGTCTCGCTGCTCCGGGGCTTGAAGTACTGCCCGGCTATACGGCCGATCCTGAGGACCGGCGTCCGGGCGGCGTGGGAGAGAACGATACTCATCTGGAGCAGAATTTTCAGCTTGTTCGCGATGGTTTCGGCGTTGCAATCGACGAATCGCTCGACGCAGTCGCCGCCGTGGAGAATGAACTGTCGTCCTGCCGCCGCGTCGGCAATCTGATCCGTCAGCTGACGGATTTCGCCGGAAAAGACCACCGGCGGAAGGCCCCGGAGTCGTCGGAGAACGGCCCCGGAAGCGCCGGTGTCTGCATACCGGGGCTGGTGCTTCGCCGGAAAGGTTCCCCAGCTTTCGGGCGTCCAGTTGTCTGCAAATCTATCTACCATAGTGTGCAACGAATATAGCGCAGATGCATTCCGGGAATCAGGGGCGTCGCTCCCGCTACTTGTTCTTCTTCCGTTTCCGGAAAGGATCCGCCCATCGAACGAAGGCCGGCGACAGGCGGGTCTGAATCCACACCTTTCCCGTCCCGGTAAAGCGACACACGAGCCCCTCTCCGGAAAAGAAGAGGCTCTTCAGGCCGCCGACGGAGCGCACATCGTAGGACAGCCCCTCGGTAAAAGCCACAATGTAGCCGGTATCGACGACGTAGTTGTCCCTTACGTCGATCTCCAGCATAGCTCCGTAGGTGTTGAACCAGAGGTCCCCGGTGCCGCTGACCTTTATCAAGA
>CAZLDK010000135.1:0-8650 GCA_964558285.1 uncultured Spirochaetaceae bacterium
AAATCGGGCCCCCGGGAGGCTATCATTCGGGGTAGCATGATGCGATCACTAGGGCTTTTTCTCCTCGTAACGTTCTTCGTTTCCGCCTGTGCCACCGTCCCGGTCGCGCAACGGGAGCGGAGAATCGATTCGGTTATCCGCCTGGTCAACGACGGGGACGTCGAGAGGCTCGTCGAGCTCTCCTCGGTACCCTTCGTGCTTGATCAGGAGATTATCGCCCTCGAAGGGGATGTTTCCTCCCTCTGGAGCGGCCTCATCGACGCCGGGCTGGCCTTCGACGACGCCGACATCCGCCGGATCGACCCGGCAAACTCGACGAGCTACCGAGAGTTCGGCGACACCTTCGAGATGGACGTTTACTTCCAGCAGTACCTCGCCGAAGACGGAACCATCGTCGAGATCGACAGCGACCTCGGCGGCTTTCTCCTGCTCCTAGGCGACAAACAAAAGGGCTATCCGATGATCTTCGGATTAAAGGGGCCGATGTAATGAAGACTCTTCTCCGGGCGGCCGCCCTCGGCGGCGCCCTGCTGTTTTCTGTGGCCGGGCTTCTCTCCGCCCAACAGGCGGATGTCGTCTACCTCGAAGGCTACCCGGAGCTCAAGGAATCCTCCGGCGGGCGCTTCGAGCTGGACTTCGGCGACTTAGTCCGCCCCGGCGACTCGGTGGTAACCGGCCGGACCGACTACGTCGAGCTCGAGCAGGGAACCGGCAACACCATCCGCGTCGCCGCCGACACGGTCTTTACCATCCAAGAGGTCGAAGCTGACGGCGAAACCGAGACGGTCCTCTCGACGGCCGTAGGATCTGTCTCCTTCCGCTTCAACCAGATAACCGGCCGGGAGCCGCGCCTGGCGACCCCCGCCTCGGTCGCCGGCGTCCGGGGCACCGAGCTGACCATCTACGCCGGCTCCGACGGCTCGGCGCTGTTTTTGGTTGATTCGGGGTTGGTGGATGTAGAAGCCGCCGGCACCACGGTCTCCCTGACCGAAGGCGAAGGCGTGGAAGTCCCCGCAGGCGGGCCTCCGGGGGAGAAGTTCGAGTGGCTCGGCCGGGAGCTCGACTTCAGCAGCTGGAACCAGGAGCGGATTGATGAGTTTTTGGAAGATCCAGTCGCTGGCGCCAGACGTATTCAGGAGCGGCTGCGGTATTTTCAACAGCAGATCAATGTTTTGTGGCCGGAGTATGAGAGGTTGGCGGCTGAACTCGAATCGGCGAGAGTGGAACAGAGAAGACTTGACGACGCCAACCGCCCGGATGACGTAAGAGACTTTACTGCCACAACGGTTGCGCCTCTTATTGAAGAGGCCGGTGCCTACGCGATGAATACACGGTACTATGCTCTTTCGGCGCTCTCGTTGCGGCGCTTCGTTGTTGGCAAAATGTATGTCCAGATGAAGTCGGAATACCTGTTGAATGCGACCGATTCCCGTTACCAAGGGTTTCTTCAGGCCTACGAGGAGATACTCTCCCAGTTTGAAAACTTCGTAGTCCCGCGCTTGGTTCCGGCCGATATATAGGAGAACTCCATGAATATGATAAAGCGAGTCCTACTGTTTCTCTCTGTCCTATCCCTCTTGTTCATTGTGGCCAGCTGCAATACAGATACCATGGCGCAAGACGAAAGAATCGCCGCGTTCATGTCGGACTTGAACGCAGGCGATCTTGGGAGCCTCCATACCCATATCCATCCGGACAACTCCGTTCGGAATCAGCGAAAAGACCCCAGCACTTGGACCATGTTTTCAGGGACCGACAGCTTCAGTTACTCAAACTACACCGAGCTGAGCTCGACCAGTGTTCGTGTGGATATTACTTCAACGGACCCAACTTTCGACGGCGAGAAATGGACCTTCACGATGAAAGAAGACACGAAGGACCTCTGGTACATAAATCGACTGATCTCGACGGGTTCGGTCACAACAATCATTCCGTAGCAGGACCCCTTATTTGGATCCGGTCCCGGCGCTGCCAGTACTCGGTAACTGGCTGATGGTCCAAGGATCGAGTCCCCCACGATGTTATTAGTATCGTCACCGCCATCGTATACCCGCTTTGCCGGGGAAAGGAATCAGCCGGACGCAGTCGGCACGTTGGCATAAGGAAACTCAGCGCGTAGCTTCCCTTTCGACCGATCATATCGCGGTCAGGATGAACGAACGTTAGATCCTTCCCCGATACGGATACGGCCCTCATTGACTTTCCTTACTCGCCTCGTGCTGAGACTCGGGAGACCGGGGAGACCGTGTACGGAGGCATCGACGCAGATGGTAATCTCGCGAGTATGACTCTTGAGCACGCAAGGAGACCAGCGCCATCGATGAGTTCGCTTACAGAGAGATTCGCCGATAGAATACGCCATTCGCCACCGGAACCGGGATGGCAAGCTTCGTCGCTCCGGGCCCACACAGTCTCTAAGAGGGCCCGATGGACTTCCGCACGAAACAGCGCGTTGCGGGACTAACCACGCTGGGATAGTTTTCTCCTGAGGCACAAGAAGTCCGGGAAGCGTGCATCGTGCGCCTCGAAGAAGAATAGGCCTACCAGATAGCCAATTAGACTGCTGCTCGCGAAGTCACTAATCAACTTCGCGCCCGGCCAGAGAGCTAATATGTTATGTAGAAACGGACCTGGGTCCTTGGTGTACAATCTATGGCGATGGAAAGCAACAACTCACTAAGAAACCGCCATGCTTTCATCGACGAGTTCGGAAACTCTGACTTAGACACGCGGAAATCGGGAGTTTCATCACATTTTATCCTTGTGGCGGTCTTATTCGAACGTGATTCTCTCGACACGGAATGCGACAAGCTCGAGCGGATTCGTCGCACTCATTTCCAGTCAGGAGAGATCAAGTCCAGCAAGGTTGGTGCAAACCACGACAGGCGTATCCGGATTCTTAGAGATCTGGCTATCATAAACTTCAGAGCATACGCGTATGTTGTGGATAAGGCTCAACTGTACTCGGTTGGCTTGAGATACAAGCAAGTATTCTATAAGTTCCTTAACGGACAACTTGACGCTGATCTATACTCCACTTTCCCAGATCTCAAGGTCACAGCGGACGACCTTGGTTCAGAAGAATTTAGGCAGTCTTTCATCCAGTATGTTCGAAACCGACACATTCCTGACCTCTTCGACCAGTCAGACTTCGGTTTCGTCCCGAGCACGGGTAGCGTTTTTTTGCAGGTTGCGGACTTCATCGCCGGTACGTTAGCTCGGCGATTCGACCGCACCTGCTTCACGCGACGCCATGATGAGTTCATGGAAGTGATTGGTCCACGAATATCGGCCGTCGTGGAGTGGCCGCTCCAATCTGAGAGAGTTCAAGTTCAGGTCCAAGACTCCAACTTAACTTCCTACGATCCGGAGATTGCCCAAGCCGCCATACAGAACGCAGAGTACTACATTGGGAAGCACGAACGATCCCGAGACACGTTGGCCCGGTTGAGAGTCGCAACTCTCAAGTACTTGCTATTCAACTTCCTACACGTAGACAGTGAGCGATTCATTACGGCAGATGAGATGGTTGAATCTGTTTCCTTCTACTCGGGTGAACCAGTCTCGAGACAGGTCTTTATGCAACAGATCATTGCGAAGCTACGAGACTCCGGCGTTGTGCTCGCGAGCGGCAACAAGGGTTACAAGATTCCCGGCTCGGCCAGAGACCTTGACTCATATGTAGCACATACACAAACCGTCGTAATTCCAATGCTCAAACGGTTGAGAAATACCCGGAACAAGGTCTTTCTCGCAACCGAAGGAAACCACGATATCCTTGGATCCCGAGATTTACTTCGATCCATGGTCGATTCGATGGAGTCTAACCCCCCTTGGGTCGCGGACGAAGTCACTCCAGAAGACGTTTCCACATAACATACCGCTTCACCAGACGCGCCGCGAGCTGGCCGTGGGGAGGCGCAAACTCTTGGTGTGGGTAAGGTTTTTGGGTAGTGACGTCGGGCTGAGGCGCGCGGGTGAGCTCCGACGTTATGTTTCACGTAGGCTTGTGAAGTACGTCGTTAGGAACATGCTTTGGCTTCCCTTGACTGCTAATGGACGCGTCTCACGTTTGATCCCGGCCGAAATGGGCAAAGCCGGCGCTCTGTCATTGATCGACACCTTGTTCCCGGAAGTAGCACCACGACCGCGCTGTCATCGAGGCCCGAAGAAGCGAGGCCAGAAACTATGTAGGTTCATAGCGATCTCCGAATGGTCGTTACATGTGGCAGGCTGTGATGGATTCACGGCAGGGAAGAAGACCGCACCCGGGTGTGCTGTGAACGGAACTTGACCGATTAGCAGCAAGGTCACTAGGTTGACCGCGATTTTCTGCCCGGACGCTGTTTTTCTCATGCGGTATGCAGCCAGTCTGAGGTACGGATTTTCAATCCTTCGCCAGGAACAAGATTGTTTTGAGGATCAAAGAAACGAACGTCAATGACGTAATGCGTTACGAGTTCGCTATGAAATACAAATCTAAGACCGGATGATCTTGCGGGGCTTTTAGAAACAACAGGGTTTCCCCAACAATCAGAGAAAGACTTGTCAAGTTTCACAATATCCGAGTCAGGACGGACCTTCATTCCAGGCCCGGCAGTTGGCTTGTCGTATTCGATTCTTTGCTCCTTTAGCGCCTCTTCGACGCGATCAGGCCACTTTATGATCGAAAACGACCGGTTAACTTTGAATACTACTGCGTTGATGAACGAGAATACCTCGGTCAAAGGGAAGTCGAAAAATTGCCGCTCGGCCGCGTTTATCGATTGCTCGTCTACATGAAGGTAAGACGGAACGCGGCGGTCTTGTCTTTCCTTGAAAAGCGGTCTTTGGGAGGACGAAAACCAACTCCCTTCGAACCGAAAGTCATTCGTTACTTCTGTGTCCCGACCAGTTGAGCTTATGCGCTTGCCTACTCTCTTTGTACGCCCAGAAAACGAATCATACTCTTCTTCGAAGACGAACCTACTGCCAAAAATCATTTGATCGTTCTCGCGCGCCTCAAATGTGAGCCGTACCAATTGGTCGCGAAGCTGCTCGTCATCTTCGATCTCAAACAGCATTTGGTATAGCCGCTCCCAATCCGGCGCCATTTCGATAGATAGTCGGTATGCGACTCGCTCTACCTCAAGTCCGGTCATTCGCTGGTGGAGAATGTTTTGCTTCCACATTAGCGAATAAATCTGCCAGTCTAGAATCCTATTCCGCCGTATTGAGTAGAATAACAGCCTCAAAACGATGTACATCATCAACAAAAGGAAGGCAGCTAGCCTATCCGCTATGTGGGCTTCAACGACGCTGAGCGAGTTCAAATAATCTGCGCCAATCCAAATCCCGAGGATCACGACTAGATCTATCACGTGCGTCCAACGAGACACCGAGAGAATCTGTTTTGCGAGCGGCTGCCCGTGCAGGTCTTGCCACCTTTCTAACAGGGGATCCGGAGCCCTCTTACCCTCGTTGGGTCGGTCAGGGTCAAAACCAATCTTGTTGTACCAGTTTATCTTGCTGATTCTTGACATCTTTCATTCCTGGTCTGCTCAGCGTTTTCGATCATCCTACGAGTCAATCATAGGTTAACCGGCGTAGGGCCACAAGCGACAGCATGTGGTCAGAGCGAGGCCGTGGGATTTACACCCCGAAAATGACTGCCTCGTGCTGGATGTCTTCCATGTTCCGGGCTATCATCCGTTTTTTTAAAGTTTACGAGACGGAATATAGAACTCGCGCCAGCCCCTGGTATCACATCTCCTTCTGAACCTGCCGGAACTGAAACCGACAGTCGTGGAAACATAGGTAGTGTTGCCTTTGGTTCACGAATGAACTGTTATCCCCGTACATTTATCACGATTTGCGTGAAACATAACATTTCGCTCCACCAGACGCGCCAGGAACTGGCCTTTCGGTTGTGGAATCTCCTGATGTAGGGGAGCGTGTTGGGTAGTGAGATAGGGGAGTGGCGCGCAGGTGAGCTCCGTCGTTATGTGGCAATCAGTATGTCGAAATGATAAGCTGAGCCGGAAATATGGCAGGTCCCGAAACTACCCTGAAGCAGGTTCGCGAACTTCTTACTTCTTTCGAGCGAGACACAGCAGACGAGGACATTCGGTCGAAGGTACTTTCCCTCGTGCCTGCTTTCGACGAAATCCGGGAGTTCGGCAAGAGTCTAATCCCGGACGGTCTGAACATGTCTGCCCGCGACAGAATTCTCGCTTACTTCAGGATGTATCCTCAACAAGTGCTTCGCGAGCGGGAACTATCAATCGTTGCCGGTATCAGCGAGTGGGCTCGAAGAGTAAGAGAGCTGCGAGTGCAACTCGGTTGGAAAATAGTTACCGGTGTTACACTGAAAGAAATGGCTGAAGCGGGGGACTACGCCAGCGTTAGTGCGGAACTGAAAGGCCTCAGTCCGAATGACTACGTTTTGCTTGACCCCGTGCAAGATCGAGAGGCAGCACATCGTTGGAATGTCGCCAATGAGATTCGAAAAGGTTCAGAAGGTAGTAAAGAGAAGATCCTGAAATATTTGCTGGCCAATGTTGGGAAGCAGGTAACCGGAGAAGAGCTAAGCTATGTAGCGAAAAGCAGCGAATGGGCCCGCCGCGTTAGGGAGCTCCGCACGGAAGAAGGATGGGCCGTGTCGACCAAAATGTCCGGCAATCCAGAACTTCCGATCGGCGTCTATGTGCTGGAGTCCGACCGACAAGCCCCGGCGCACGATCGCCACATTTCGGAGGCTACTCGCAGAGAAGCTTTGCGGCGAGACCACTACACCTGTCAGCGGTGCGGTTGGACTCATGACATCTGGAACCCCGCGGATCCGCGCTTCTTGGAGCTTCATCACATCGCCCACCACGCCTCAGGTGGCTCCAACGAGTTGGAGAATCTGATAACATACTGCAATGTTTGCCACGATCAGGTACACAAGCAGGAAAAAATGGGTTAACATTCGTGTAGTTCATGGGAGAGGGCATGGGCGACGCGCTTAGACTTATTGACTTGTTTTCCGGTGCGGGTGGACTGTCGGTCGGTTTTCACTGGCTCAGTGAGTATCCGTTCGAACCAGTGTGGGCCAACGACTTTAATAGCTACGCCGCTAATACCTACGTGCGAAACTTCGGTGAAGTCTGCCATCCCGGAGACATCGTTGACCTCCTTGAGGATCCTAACACGGAGATACCCCAGGCGGATGTGGTCGTTGGGGGCCCCCCGTGTCAAGGATTTAGCCTCTTGAACAAGCAACGGGCCGACGATCCACGGAAGAAGCTTTGGATTCCTTTCATGGAAGTAATTGACCGATCCGGCGCCCGCGTCTTTGTGATGGAGAATGTCCCCCAACTTCTCGGATCGCTTGAACACCAAGAGATTCAAAGGTGGGCCTCGGATCGAGGATTCACTGTTTGGTCGGGCACGCTCCTTGCGGCTGACTACGGCGTTCCGCAGACAAGAAAGCGCGCCTTCATCGTCGGTTCGATGGATACGGATCCTTCGCAGTTTTTCCCGCCCCTTCGATCTCACCATGATCCCCGATTAACGCCCGGACAGTTCACTCTTCTATCAGGGTCTTACGCCTTTGACGCAAAACCGTGGCGCACTGTTCGTGACGCAATCGGAAACTTGCCTGCGCCGGAGGGGACTGAGATCCGCGACGTTCCTTCACCGCTTGATCTACACTTCGGGAGAAACCCGACGCCGAAAAGCGTCGCGCGTTACCGGGCAATTCCGGAACAAGGAATGAATCGCATCGACCTGCAGCGTAACGCACCGGAACTGACTCCTGACTGCTGGATCAATAAGAAGTCGGGGGGTACCGACCTGTTCGGGCGCTTATGGTGGAATCGCCCCGCATTCACGATTCGAACAGAGTTCTTCAAGCCGGAGAAAGGGCGGTACCTCCATCCGGAGCAGCACCGTCCGATCACCCACCGCGAGGCCGCGCGATTCCAGACGTTCCCAGACGAGTTCGAGTTCACCGGGAGTAAGATCGAGATAGCACGGCAGATTGGCAACGCGGTGCCGTGTATCCTAGCCAAGGCGGTCGCCGACCAGGTTTACAGGATGTGGGCTTGCGCCCACAATAGTTTCTTCGATGGATGTGTATCCCGAGAAGAAGCGGCGCGAGATTATGTCTCGAGTGAAGAACCGAAATACGCGGCAAGAGGTGCTGGTTAGATCGGTTCTGCATCGACTTGGCTACAGATTCCGATTACATCGAAACGACCTCCCTGGTACTCCCGACATCGTTCTCACAAAGCATCGAGTTGCAGTCCTTGTTAATGGCTGCTTCTGGCATGGTCACTCTTGCTCTCGTGGGAAGCCGCCATCTACTAACGCTGAGTTCTGGAAAGACAAGATTCAGAAGAACACTGAGCGGGACGAGGCCAACTACCGGAATCTCGAGAAGTTAGGGTGGAAGCCAGTAATTGTCTGGACTTGTGAGACGACGTCGGCGGTCAAGCTAACCGAATTGGCTCACAGATTGATGCGAGAAATTGGTGCTAATAGCGTTAATGATATTGCCACATGACACGTATAAGCCCTCCCCCCGTCAAGGACAAAATGATATCCGGCCCCGGCGATTGCCGTTTCCTTCTGGGGAATGAATGACACCGGAGCCCTCACGCCGTCTGGTTTGCAATTCGAAGGATCA
>CAZLDK010000136.1:0-8572 GCA_964558285.1 uncultured Spirochaetaceae bacterium
GATAAAGCGCACCAGACCCCGGCGAACCAGGTCGTCCAGGGTCCGGAGGTACTCGCCAAGATCGGTACCCCGGTCCCAGCAATGCACCTGATAGAGGTCGATGTAATCGGTGCCGAGTCGCCGCAGGGACGCCTCGACGGCCTGCATAATCTGCTTTCGCGACAAACCGGTATCGTTCGGCCCCTCTCCCATCGGAAAGCGGACCTTGGTGGCGATGACCAAGTCGTCCCGCTTCTGAGTCTTTAGCCAACGCCCGAGGATCTCTTCGGAGACGCCCCGCATGTAGACGTTGGCGCTATCGATGAAGTTGCCACCGGCCTCTACGAAGCGGTCGAGGATCCGCCCGCTTTCCGCCTCTTCGGTTTCTCTTCCAAAGGTCATACTCCCGAGGCAGAGTGCGCTTACCTTCATTCCCGTTCGCCCAAGGTATCGGTAGTCCATTCCCTGTGCCATAGCTTCTCCTCATTTACTAATGTCTCGTTCTAATGTCCTTCCGCGGGGCTATCGTCGTCTACCTCCGGCAGAGCTACCTCCCGAATTAGCAAAGCGGAGTAGAGGAGAATCTCCGCCATCAGACGCATAAAGACCAAGAACACGATCGCCCAGGCCAGGACACCGTAGGCCACGAAGCGGGATCCCGCGACCCGGACCGTCGCACCTCCGAGGGTAAAGATAACCTGCCAGGCTATCGCGGCCCCTAAAGCGATAAGGAGGGTCCGCCCGGTTCTCAAGGGGCCCCCGGCGGCGACGCGAAAGATCGCATAGAAGGCCCCCGCGGCGAAGAGCGCGGAGACTCCCCGCCCGCCGAGAAAGACCACAAGCTCCGGAACCGGGTAGAGGCGCCCAAGGACACCTGCCGCCGTCGACGCCAGGGCTGCGACGTAGAGGATGACCAGAAGCAACGCGCTCGCCGCCAGGGCCGCCAAGCGGCCACGCCGGGGGGACCATTCGGTACCTAAACCCACGGCGACAGTCCGGTAGACATCGAAGAAGAGGTTGTTTACCGCGAGGAGGAAAAAGAAGACGGTAATCACGGAGAGGGAACCCGGGTTCTGAGTGTAGTTTTCGACACCGCCGAGGAGCCTTTCCCTTACGCTTCCCGGGAGAAACCTGAGGAACTCTCCCTCCAGAATCGTGACAATCTCCGGCGTTACCAACAGCGACCCGGCGACGAAGAGCATTAACAGAAGAGGGATCGTCCCGACGATCAGGCTGAAGCTCAGGCCCTTGGTCAGGAGGGGGCCGTGGACTTGTTCGTAGCGCTTGAGAATACGTCCGATCAGCTTGAGAGGTTCCGGCAGTTTCATCTCACCTATGGTATCAGACTTGCTCTGGTCGTTGGACTCTTGCGGCAACAACACGGTGCCTGCTAGCGGCACCGACCTAAACTCCTAAAAGTCCAATAAATCTTTTTAAAAAAATATATGCAATAACGAGTTTTTTGTGGTAGGGTATCGGTAGACGTTTCTACGACTCGGGGGAGGTTCCTAATGTCTATCCGCGCGCGAATACTCATCGTCGTTACCATTGCGATCGTTGCGATGAGCGGCATAACAATCTTGCGGCAAGTCCTGTCTTTTCGACAGCAGGTAGCCGCCGAAAGCGAAGCCTATCAGCTGCAAGTCGGTACCGTGTTCGAGAGCCTATTGAGAAAGGATCTCGAAAGCCTGAATATGACCCTGGAGACGGTCGCCCGAAACGAGCAAGCGGTCTCTCTCTTCGCCGAAGGGGACCGGGAGGGGCTGGTCGATCTCTATCTTGGCTTCTTCGAGGAGCTAAAGACGACCTACGGCGTCGCCCAGTTTCAGTTCCACCTGCCTCCGGCGACAAGCTTCTTGCGGCTCCACCGTCCCGAGCGGTTCGGAGACGACCTCTCGGAGTTTCGCAACACCGTCGTCGTCGCCAACAGTACAAAGCAGACCGTGGCAGGCTTGGAAGTCGGGCGCGGCGGTCCGGGCACCCGGGTCGTGGTTCCCATCTCCGACGGAAACCGACACATCGGGACCGTCGAGCTCGGGGGATCGATCGACGCGATACTGGCGAACCTCCGAGAGAGCTTCGGGATGGAGTACGCTATCGGGATCGACCAGGAGGTCTTCGAAGCTGCGGGTCGATTCGAGACCCTCGAAACGGACGTTGTCCAGGGTAATACGGTCTTCTACGAGTTCTCCAGCGACCCCATGCACGCAGTCTTCTCTCGAGTCGAACCGGGTACTACGGAAGTCGAGCTCGGCGGAAAGACCGAGCTTCTCCAACAGATCCCCCTAAGGGACTACGCCGGCGAAGAGATCGGCTCGATCGTCTTTACCCAAGATATCGATGCCATCGTCTCGGCCCTTAGAAGCGAGATGCTCTCTGGTATGATGATCAACGGTCTGGTGATGATCGTGACGATTTTGCTGCTTCTTGTAATCGTGACCCGCTCCCTGAAGCCCCTCAACGAAGTAGTGGAAGTGACCGAGCGTCTGGCGGAGGGAGACTTTTCGCAAACGCTATCGTCGAACCGAAAAGATGAGACGGGCAAGGTCCTGGCCGCGATGACCCGGATGATCGACCGCCTTCGGCAGACGATATCGAGTGTCCAGTCGATCTCCGGTGAAGTGTCCACGGGCAGCGACCAGCTCTCTTTGACCGCCCAGAGTCTTTCCGACGGTGCGTCTACCCAGGCCTCCAGCGCCGAGGAGATATCGAGCTCGATGGAAGAGATGGACTCGACTATTCGGCAGAATACCGACCACGCGACCGAGACCGAGAAGATCGCGTTGAAGTGTGCCGACGACGCCCAGAGCGGGGGCGAGGCGGTGGAGCAAACCGTCGGAGCGATGCGGGAGATTGCCGACAAGATTACCGTTATCGAAGAGATAGCACGGAACACGAACCTCCTTGCCCTCAACGCGGCGATCGAGGCGGCCCGGGCTGGGGAGTCGGGAAAGGGGTTCGCGGTCGTCGCAGGGGAGGTTCGCAAGCTTGCGGAGAACAGCGGTAAGGCCGCCGCGGAGATCTCCGAACTCTCGCGAAACAGCCTCGATGTCGCGGAACGGGCGGGGGAGTTGCTTCGGGAGGTCGTCCCGGCCATCCGCAAGACTGCCACGCTCATCCAGGATATCAGCGTCTCGAGTCAGGAGCAGACCCAGGGGGCGACCCAGATTTCCGGCGCGGTTCAACAGCTCGACTCGGTGATCCAGCAGAATGCGAGTTACTCCGAGGAGATGGCGGGTATGGCCGAAGAGCTGTCGTCCCAGGCAGACCAACTGGCCGACGCGGTAGCCTTCTTCCATCTCGGTGACGAGGACACGGTCCGAAGGCTCTCGGCGCCGGCCTCGTTCTCAGCTACCGCGAAGGCGACCGCCTAGAAGGCCCCATAAGACCTTAGAAGGCGCCCGTCGCAGTTCCAGCCCTCCGGCAAAGGCTCCCGGCGGAGGGCTCGGTTGGGGACTACTCCTTCGCCTGCATCGCGGCGAGCTTGGCTTCGAGCTCCCGGATGCGCGTCTCGAGGGCCTCCATGTCGCTCTTTCGCACGAGGTCGAGCTGTTTGAGGGTCTCGTCCACCTGCTCTTTGACGACTTTCGAGAGCCGGTCGCGGAACTCTTCGGCCTGTTGCACCATGCTCTCCGAGAGGCGGCGGCCCTCCACTTCGTTTAGCTGCTGCTCTTGGGCGACGCGTTGCGCCATGTCGGCGATAGCGTCCTTGGTGCGCAGGGCCATTCCCAGCCCGGCGTAAAAGGTTCGTTCGAGTTGGCTTGCCATTCAATCCTCCTTATCTCTTCAATATGGTAAAACAATCCCGAAATCTCAACTTACCGTTCTCTCTCATCGTGCCGATCGTTATACTGGGCGACCTAAGATGCGTGGAAAGAGCCTTAAGCTTCTAGTCTTTGCCGGCGACCTAGTCGCCCTATACCTCTCCCTTTTGCTGGGGCTTGGTCTGCGGTACGGTCCCGATTTCCTGCTTTCTCGATATCAGGCACATCTACTTCCCTTCACCATCGTCTTTGCGATGTGGTTGACCGTCCTCTACATCACCGACCTCTACAATCTCAGCCGGCCGATCAACAATCGCTACTTTCTCTACTCGATGATGACGAACCTCGGCCTCGCGGTCGCCTTTTTCTATGTCTTTCCGGGTTTAGAGATATCGCCGAAGACCAACCTGCTCTTCGTTGCGGCAATCTACACCTTCTTCTTCTACTTCTGGCGTCTCTTTATCAATAAGCTCTTTGATACATTGGGGGTCGAGCGGCCCGTCGTCATCGTCGGGGCCGACGACCACGCCCTCGAAATGGCCGAGAAGCTACAGGAATCTTCCCGCCTCGGGTACACGGTTAGAGCGATCCTTCGAGATCCGGATTCCACCTCCTCGGTCAAACGGCGCTTTCCCGACGTCGAAGTTCTCGACGGAATGGACGAGCTGACGGCGCTTGCGGAGCGGGGAGAGGTGCACACCGTCATCATAAGCGACCGTCGGTTCGATTCGGTCTACCGAGATCTTTACTCGCTCCTTCCGTATCGCCTCAACTTCTTTCAGCTAACCAGCTTCTGGGAGGCCTTCGACGAGACCATCCCGATTTACGCAACCCGGGAAAGCTGGTTCCTCGAAAACCTCAACCGGGGTCCGAATAAGCCGTATCAATACCTCAAGCGCATCCTCGACTTTCTCGGGATCATTCTCATCGCCGTGCCTGCCTTAGTTTTTGGCCTTCTGACGGCGGCCCTCGTCAAGATGACCAGCCGGGGACCGGCGATCTACCGTCAGGTCCGGGTGGGACGCAACGAGCGCAATTTTACCATCTACAAGTTTCGGTCGATGGTCATCGACGCCGAGGTGAACGGCGCCCAGTGGGCCGGGGAGAACGACCCTCGAATAACGCCGGTCGGACGGTTCATCCGCAAAACCCGGCTCGACGAGATCCCTCAGATCTACAACGTCATCCGGGGAGATATGAGCTTTATCGGCCCCCGGCCGGAGCGCCCGGAGTTCGTCACCGAGCTTACCCGGCGGGTACCCCACTATCACCTCCGGCACCTCATCCGCCCGGGCTTGACCGGCTGGGCCCAGGTCCGCTACCGATACGGTGCGAGCGAAGAGGACGCGGCCCAGAAACTGATGTACGACCTCTTTTACGTCAAGAACGTTTCGCTGGTCCTTGATATCCGGATCGCCCTCAAGACCGTTCTTACGATTCTGACCAAAGGCGGCCGGTAGGCTTAGTCGTCTTCGGCGTCCGCTCCTTCGCCGTCCCCTTTGGCTTCCTTGGGAGATAGTCCCAGGAGCTTTACGACTTCGTCACCGCTGAGCTCTTCCTTCTCGAGAAGCTTCTCTGCGACCTTCTTTAGGCCGTCGTGATGCTCCTTCAGAAGCGAGGTGACCCGCTTTTCGGCTTCGCCCAAGAGGCTGCGGATCTCCTTGTCGATTTCCTGGGCGGTAGCCTCGGAGTACTCCTTGCGCTTCGACAGCTCCTCACCGAGGAAGACATTCTGTTTTTCGCCGCCGGCGGAAAAGGCTCCGATCGCGTCGCTCATCCCCCAATCGCTCACCATCTTCCGGGCCAGCTTGGTTGCCTGTTCCAGGTCGCTTTGGGCGCCGCTGGTAACCGTTTGGAAGGTCAAGACTTCGGATGCTCGACCGGCGAGCAGTACCGCCAGCCGGTCAAAGAGATACGGTTTGTCGTAGAGGTACTTCTCGGCGTCCGGCAATTGCTGGGTAACTCCCATCGCGCGTTCTCTCGGCACGATCGTGACCTTGAGAAGGGGATCGGTTTTCGGCAACAGGGCCGCCGCAGCCGCGTGCCCGGCCTCGTGGTAGGCAACGATCTTTCGTTCCTCGGGGCTCACCGTAAGGTTACGGCGCTCGAGGCCGAGAAGAATCTTGTCCCGAGCTTGGTCAAGATCTATTGCCTCTATCTGCTTCTTCTGCTGCCGCGCCGCGATAAGGGAGCCCTCGTTCAGGAGGTTCTGCAGGTCCGCCCCGGTAAACCCCGGGGTTCCCTTGGCAATCTCCTCGAGATCCACGTCGTCGGAAAGGGGACGCTGTTTCGCGTGAAGCTTGAGAATCTCGACACGGTCCTTTACCGAGGGCATGTTCGTCGTTACCCGACGGTCGAAACGGCCGGGACGCAGGAGCGCCGGGTCTAGGATGTCGGGTCGGTTGGTAGCGGCGAGGACGATAACCGTCTCGGTCTGCTCGAAACCGTCGAGCTCTGCGAGGAGCTGATTAAGGGTCTGCTCTCGTTCGTCGTGACCACCGCCGACACCGGCTCCTCTATGGCGACCGATCGAATCGAGCTCGTCGATAAAAATGATGCTCGGGGCCCGCTTCTTTGCGTCTTTGAACAGATTTCGCACTCTCGACGCGCCGACGCCGACGAACATTTCCATAAAGTCGCTACCACTCATGCTGTAGAACGGTGCGTCCGCCTCTCCCGCGATTGCCCGAGCGAGGAGCGTCTTTCCGGTACCCGGAGGGCCTACTAATAGCACGCCCTTCGGCGTCCGGGCGCCAAGGTGCTCGTATTTCTCCGGATGCTTGAGGTAGTCCACCAGCTCGATGACCTCCTCTTTGACTCCATGGAGGCCGGCGACGTCGTCGAAGGTCGTCTCGACCCTGGAGCGCTTGTCGTAGAGCTTGGCTTGGTTCTGCCCGACATTGAACATGCTTCTCCCCTGGCTCCGCATGTTTCGGAAGACAGCCATACCGATCCACACCAGAAGAAGGAACGGCAGAAGGTTCGCGATAACGCCTAGCGGCGACACGTCGTCCCGGGCCGGGCGGGTAAAGACATCTACCCCCCGCTGGGTAAGCTGATCGATAAGATCCGGGTCCCCGGAGGAGGGGACGAAGGTAACGAAGTCCTCTACTTCTTGGTCGCCGGTTATGGAGACACTCCGGCGAAACTGCCCCTCGATTCGGTTTCCGGAAAGCACGACCTCCCGGACGTTGTCCTCTTCTACTTGGTTCAGGAAGGTCGTGTAGCTGACGTTCGGCTGGTTCGCCTGGCCGAACATGCCGCCCATGAAGGGCAGTAGAAAGAGCAGGGGAATCAGAAAGGGGAGCCACCGGCGCCCGTTGTTCATGTTGAAGGGCGACTGCTGCTCGTCGTTGTCTCGTCGATTATCTTGTTTTTCTGCCATTGAAGTACCTTAAGAAGTTGGTTTGTGACTACAATACCGCCCATAGGCTTAACGGGTTACCGCGCCGACCGGGATGGTAGCGTGGATTCTATCCGTCGGCGAGAAGCTCGACGAACTCATCCTCGGTAAGTATACGGATTTTGAGCTCTTCCGCCTTGGCCTGCTTGCTTCCAGGGTCGCTCCCGACGACGACATAATCGGTATTATTGCTCACCGAGCCGGTCACCCTGCCACCCCGGACCTCGATCGCCTCCTTCGCCTCGGAACGGGAGAAGCCTTCGAGGCTCCCGGTAAGGACAACCGTTTTGCCGGAGAAGGGGCCAGTGCCGCCTCGAGACCCGGCGACGCCGTCCCCGGCGGCGGCAGCGGCGTCCGAAGCGCCGGCCGACGTCCCGGTGGCCGTGTTCGCCGGCGGTGCCGGCGAAACCCCGAGCGACTCGAGCTCCTCGAGGGTCTTTCGATTCTCTCTGCTGTCGAAGAAGTCCCGGATACTCTGGGCGGTCTGGGGACCGATGTCGTCGATGGACTCGAGTTCCTCCTGGGACGCGTGGCCGAGTGCATCGGCGGAACCGAAATGCCGTGCCAAGAGCGATGCCCCCCGCTCCCCGACGTGGCGGATACCAAGGCCGAAGATAAAGCGGGAGAGCGGCATCGTTTTTGAATCGTCGATCGCCTCGACCAACTGCCGGGCCGACTTTTCCCCGAAGCCTTCGAGGGAGGCGATTTTTTCCGCCGATAGGCGGTAGATGTCGGGAACCTCCTGGACGAGGCCCGCGTCGAGAAGCTGCTCCACCGACTTTTCGCCGAGCCCTTCGATATCCATGGCGCCCCGGGAGGCGTAGTGGATAAGGCGACCGAGGAGCTGGGCTCGGCAGGAGAGCCCGGCGGGGCACAAATGGCCTGCCCCCTCGCGGACCACTTCCGTGCCGCAGACCGGACAGTGGGTCGGCATCTCGAAGGGCTCTCCCCGGCCGGGACGCTCCGGGTCGACGACCTCGGCGACCTCGGGAATGACGTCCCCGGCCCGGACGACCCGGACTTCGTCCCCCTCTCGGACGTCCTTCCGGGCGACTTCGTCGGCGTTGTGGAGAGTCGCCCGACTGACGGTTACCCCGCCGATGGATACCGGGTCGAGGAGAGCCACCGGCGTCAAAGCGCCGGTCCGGCCGACCTGGACCGCGATCTTTCGCAAGGTCGTAACCTCCCGCTTCGGCGGAAACTTCCAGGCGACGGCCCACCGGGGGCTCCGGTTTCGGTACCCGAGCTCTTCCCGATCCGGGTAGGAATCGATCTTGATGACGATACCGTCTATCTCGTAAGGAAGCTCGTCCCGGGCGGCGGTCAGCTCTTCCCGGTAGGCGACCACCTCCTCGAGCGTTTCCAAGCGGCGGTTCCAGGGGTTTGTCTTTAGGCCCCACCGGGAAAAAGCGGCCAGCGTTTCGAG
>CAZLDK010000137.1:0-8561 GCA_964558285.1 uncultured Spirochaetaceae bacterium
TGGTGTCTTGTATGCCGGCCCCGGAAAAAAAGAGCGGTATCATCATCCCCAGGGTGATCGTGAGGGTCTGATCTCCGAGAGAGTACGTCGGGATAAATATATCATCAGGCTGCGAGTCGGGGTCGTCTTCCTGGGCGTACAACGGCGCCCCAAGGAACGTTCCCACCAGAACCAGCAGCCAAAGGCGAGAAATCTTCAAAAGTGGCAGCTCCTGTGTTCAGATAGTATCACGCTGCTTTCCGGGATATCAAGCGAGGCGCCCGCCGTTGAAGGGGACCCACTTTTCATGGTACACAGCCTAGGTCCATGTCAGCGAAGTTAATAGACGGAAAGGCTGTTGCCAAGCGTATACGCGAGTCTCTTGCACTGGAGGTGTCTCGGGACGCCGACAAAGGGGGAGTTCCTTCTCTGGCGGTTGTTCTGGTGGGGGACGACCCGGCGAGTCACTCCTACGTCGCCGCGAAGAGCCGGGCCTGCGAAGAGGTCGGTATCCGGTGGCGGGACATTCGACTTCCCGCCGACGTATCCGAAGCCTCACTTTTGTCCCAAGTCGACGCCCTGAATAGAGACCCCGAAGTCAACGGAATTCTTGTCCAACTGCCTCTGCCGGAGCAGATCGACCCGGAGAAGGTGATAAACGCCATCGACCCGGCGAAGGATGTCGACGGGTTCCATCCCAAGAACCTCGGTGGACTCCTCGCGGGGAAGCCGAACCTGGTTCCCTGTACGCCCCACGGTATCGTCGTGCTCCTCCAGGAAAGCGGGGTTTCGGTCGCCGGAAAACACGTGGTCATCCTCGGGCGGAGCAACATCGTCGGCAAACCCCTCGCAGCGCTGTTGTTGCTTCGGGGTCCCGGGGGAAACGCGACGGTTACCGTCTGTCACTCTGCTACCACCGATATCGCAAAGCATACCCGCCGGGCGGATATTCTAATCGTCGCCGCGGGGCGCCCGGGTCTGGTGCAGGGGGAGATGATCCGCCCCGGAGCCGTGGTCGTGGACGTCGGGTCGAACCGGATCGAAGACCCCACCGCAAAGCGGGGGTATCGGTTTGTCGGGGACGTCGATTTCGACGGGGCCTCTGAGGTCGCGTCGATGATTACCCCGGTCCCCGGTGGCGTGGGCCCCATGACTATCGCGATGCTTCTAAAGAACACCCATCAAGCGGCCCAGACCCGGAACAATAACCAGGCCCAGAGTTAAGCATGCTCGACGTAGAGGCTCTCAAAGACGTCCGAAGGGTCCCCCTAGGCGAAGGGGTTTTCGTCAAAAAGCTGGTTCGAATGCTCTGTGTCGGGCTCGAGGGCCCGACACTCTTTTGCCTGGTACAGCGTCGAGGCCGAAACGATGGAAAGCAAACAGAATCACAACGCCTACGCCTAGGTCGAGCGTGGCCCCAAGGAGCTTGAGTAGTGAACAGGGTAACGAAGATTGACGGGACTATTCCGATTCGCCATGTGTTGGTGAGCGCCTTCGACAAGACGGGCCTCGGGGAGTTTGTCGGGGAGATCGCCGGCCGGTTTCCGGAGGCCCGGTTCTACTCGACGGGGGGCACCTACCGAGCCCTCGAGGGGAGCCTCCCGCCGGATCGGTTGGTCTCGGTCTCCGACTACACGGGTCAGCCGGAAATTGCCGGGGGATTGGTCAAGACCCTCGACTACAAAATCTACCTCGGGCTCTTGAGCGAGAAGTACTCGCCGGAACACGCCGCCGACCGCCGGAGAACCGACGCGGTCCTCTTCGACCTGGTGGTCTGCAATCTCTACCCCTTCGAGGCGGTTGTCGCGGAGGAGGAAAGCGACCTCGAAGACGCCCGGGGCAACATCGATATCGGTGGCCCGACGATGGTCCGGGCCGCCGCCAAGAGCTTTCTTCAAACCGCCTGTCTGACGGACCCCGCCGACTACGCCGGTTTCCTCGCGGCGGTCGAGACGGCCGGCGGAATCCCCCTCCAGCTACGCTACCGCCTTGCCGCCAAGGCTTTTGAAGGCGTTGCCCGCTACGACCGGTCAATCGCCGACTACCTTGCCCGCACGCCCCTCCCGGCGAATCTCTACACCGAGGCTCCTATCGATGGCTGATCCCAATCTGCGTTCGATGTACCGGGACATTCACCCGGATCTATTCCCCAAGTCGATGGAGATCTCCTTCTCCGACGACCAGCAGCGGCAGACGCTCATCTACGAGAAGGTGGACTGGGTCGTGGAGGGTAAGCGGCAGGGTTTGCGGTATGGGGAGAATCCGGACCAAGAGGCGGCGCTCTACCGGTTGGTAAACGGCAACCTCTGCCTAGGAGAAGTTGCCTGTATAGAGTCGGGGTACCATTTGGCATCCGACATCGAGCTTCTTCGTTCGGGAAAGCATCCCGGAAAGATAAACATTACCGACGTCGACGCCGCCCTTGGTATCCTGCGCTACTTTTCCGATTCTCCCGCCGCGGTCGTGGTTAAGCACAACAATCCTTCCGGCGTCGCCCGTCGGGATACGCTTGCCGCCGCCTACTACGAGGCCCATATGGCGGACCGGATTGCTGCCTTCGGTGGCGCCGTGGCCCTGAACCGGGAGGTCGACAAAGCGACCGCGGAGCTCATCGCCGGGGAGTACGTCGAGGTTGTCGCCGCCCCGGAGTACGCCCCGGGGGTCGTCGAGCTTCTCTCAAAACGCAAGAACCTGCGGATTATGCGGATTGCGAACATGGAGCGGCTTTCGGCCTACGTCGGCCGGCGGGTTCTCGACTACTCCTCGCTGATAGACGGCGGGGTGATCGTCCAGTGGTCCTTCGTTCCCCGTGCCCGAACGGTCGAGGACTTTCTGCCGGCGATTGCCGAGCACAAGGGAACCGAGTACCGGGTGGAACGGGAACCGACCTCGGAGGAGCTCGAAGATATGCTTTTCGGATGGTACGTCGAGAGCGGTGTAACGAGCAATTCGGTTATCTACGTGAAGAACGGCGCCACCGTCGGCGTCGGGACCGGCGAGCAGGACCGGGTCGGGGTCGCCGAAATAGCCCGGGACAAGGCGTACAAGAAGCTTTCCGAACGCCTTGCCTGGGAACGTTACTCCCGGAACATGGACGCTCTGACCGAAACCGAGGGGCAGGAGATCTCCGCCGAGGTAGCGAAGGTGTCAGGTGGCTTGCGGGACAGCATTATGGTTTCCGACGCCTTCTTTCCCTTCCGGGACGGAATCGACGTCGGCCTCAAGGAGGGGGTCCGGGGCGTCGTACAACCCGGAGGCTCGCTGCGGGACTTCGAGAGTATCGAAGCGTGCAACGAGCGGGGAGCCACGATGGTTTTTACGGGGCAACGTTCTTTCCGGCACTGAGGTCCCGTTACTTTACCTCGCCCTCTCGGCGGCGTATGATAAAGGGGTGGCGTACAAAGAGATTGTTGGACGGCAGCAGCTGGTGCGGTGGGGTACCGAGGGAACCATCGGCACCGGGGCGGGGATAGCTCTTCTCCTGTTGCGAAACCTGGCGCAGATCGGTGGTGGGGTCTCCGTCGTGGGCCTGATAAGCGGCGCCTTGGTCGTAATCGGCGGGTTGTCGGTCGCAACCAAGAGTCCGGAGGATAGAGCTCTCGGAGGTCTCGCGGCTCTAGTCGGCGGATTGACGATCGGTGCTTCCCTCCCAATCTTGTCCGGAATTACCGGGCCGCTGCTGTCGGTCGGAGGAGTCGGTCTTCTCATCCTCGGGGGTACCAGGCTCTTTCGTTTCTTTCGCGGTCTAGAATCAAGGCGGTAGTTATGCCCTGGAAGCTCTTTTTCGTTGTCATTCTTCTCGGCCTCGTGGTCATTTTTGCTGGGCTGAACGCCCAAAATTCCACGGATATCTCGTTCGGTTTTACGACCCTAAGCGACATTCCGATCTTCCTGAGTCTCTTTAGTGCTTTCTTCGTCGGTGTTCTCGTTACTCTACCCTTTACTTTTCGCCGTCGAATCAAGTCAAAGAAAGAGCCGAAAGAGCCGAAACAAAAGCGTGGGCTTAGAAAAAAGCAAGAGGCGCCTCCCGTTATTCCGGGGGACCCGCAGTAAGATTCTTCCCTTCCTGCTCCTTCTCTGCGTACTTCCTCTCTCCGTTCTTCCTGCGCAAGAGGATGCGTCGGCACCGCAGCTGCCGACGCTTGACGATCTGCTCCGGTCCGGCGATTCGGCATTCCTTAGCGAAATCGACCGGTTCATTGCCGTTACCAACTCGGTCTCCGCCGTACACCAACTTCTCCAGCGCTACCTCGACGACCCGGCCGCAAGCTCATTCGTCGGGGCGCTTTCCCGACGAAAAGCCCGGCTCTACGAGCTTCAAGGGGATTTCGAGGCGGCGAAGGGCACCCTGTCGGAGCTGGAGGAAGCGATTCTTTTCTCAGGGGAATCGCCACTGGCTGTGGACCTTGCTCGACTCGAAGTCGAGCTCGGTGATTTTGGCTCAGCCGAAGGTCGGCTCGAAAAGCTAACGGGACGGCAGGTAACCCGGAGGACCCTTCGGGAGATTACGACGCTTAGGTGCCGGATCAGTCTTGCGAAGGGGCACCGGCCCTCCTTTGATTCGGGCATCGAAACCCTAGAAAGGGAAGGGTGGCGGGGCCTGGCCCTCGGTCTGTCGCTTCAGTGGGCTCAGAGCGAGGGAGACGAAGCGGAAATAGAACGGATCGGCGCGGTGCTCAGGGCGGAGTTTCCCCTGGTCTGGGAGAGTCTCACCCCAACCGACGGTCGTGTGTCCCGGTACCCGTCTCCGGCCCTGGTGCTTTCCGGCGGGACTGGTTCGGTAACAGACGAGCCATCGGTATCAGAGTCGGTACCGACTCCGAGAGCCGCGCCCTCTTCTGCTCCCATCGGGGTTCAAGTAGGTTCATTTCGGGACCGGGAGAACGCCGAGTACATGGCCCGAGACGTCGGAGAGCTCGGTTTTTCCGTATCTATCCGGGCCCGGGAGAGCGGCGGCGGGACGATCTATCAGGTTCTTGTCTCACCCGGAGCCGCAACTCCACAGAACACCGTTGTACGCCTGAAGGAACACGGCCTCGAAGGTTTCTTGGTTTTCGACTAAGAGGGAGCGCTCTGCGACTGGGGCTGCGATTCTCCTTCCGGCGTTTCCTCATCTTCGATCTCTTCCACCTGCTCCAACACAATGGAGTCTTTCGGGAGCGTACGGACACCCCGGACTTCGAGCGCCACCGGAGTAAGAGTTAGCCGACGGAGAATCTGATCCCCCTGTGTCTGCTCGGTCAGCTCCACCGAGTAGGTTCGCCGTTGCTGAACAAGGCCATCCTCGTTGAGAACCTTCAGTTCCATGATGAGATCCGGTACCCGAAACAGGGCGAACCCCCCGGAGAGCTCCTGGCCTTCTTCCCGTAGGACAAAACGTGGTGAGGCAAAGAACATCTCGACACCGGAATCGTTCTCGAAGACACCCTGGAGGTCCGGAACGTTCCGGGCGGTAACCAATCGCTCGTTGTTGAGAAACGACTGCTGAAGACTCGGGGTTAGGCGTCGGTAGGTGCCGGACCACTCGTCGTCTTCGGTAAAGGTTACGGACAGGGAGTTCGCGGTAAGAACGGCGATGGACATCTGCTTCCGGAGCGCCCGAAAGGATTCGTTTACGATGTTTACCCAGAGACCCGGACCTGCCCGATAGAGCGTCTTGTGCGAATCGTTCCAGACGTACGATTCTTGAGAATCGGTACGATAGAAGACAATGCGGCGCCGTCGAGTATCGAAGAACACCAGGTCGCCGACGGCCCGGCTGTCGTCGTTGAGGGCGAGATACCAGGGGCCTGAAAGAAACTCCTCGAAGTCCCCCACGCTGCCCTGGTAGAGGGAGCTCAGCTGCTGCTCCTCAATCTGAGCCCCGGGTATCTCCTCCGTCTCACCTTCGATATAGCTGCCTTCCGGGAAGCTCCAATGGTGGGTAGTCTTTCGAAGGTCGAGTATGTTTTCGGATTCCAGATTACGGCTGTAGACCGCGACCGAGAAACTGGTTCCCAGCGTTTGAACCGTATGGTACGCCTGGGACCGGTCGACTTCTTCAATCTCGATGCTACCGTCGGACCGGAAGGATCCGATCGGCTCGAAGAAGAGGCCTATCCCGGTCGGCGACGACGACCGGCGAAAGATATCGAGGGTCTGCATGCCGTCGCTATCCATCCCGAAAGCCAATATTTCCGGATTGTGGTCTCCGGTCAGGTCGTCGGTGTAGACGGCGAAGGTACGGACGTTGGTCGCCTGCGTCGGGCCCTCCCAGCTCGGTATGTAGGCGTTTCTGATGGTGTCGAAGTCCGCAATTAAGATCCGGAGGCGGTCCCTTGGGTCGTCGCGACGCTTAAAGACCACTATCTGCTCGTCGGCCTGATCTACATCGAGGTTTACTTCGAGCACCTGGGAGACCAAGACATCGCCACTCAGTCTGACCCCCAGTTGAACACGTTCTTCCGGAGTACCGATGGAGAGGGAGGAAGGTGCGTTGGACGCTAAGACGATTCCGGGGCCGGCTTCCGGGACAACGTACCGTGGTCCCTCGGTCGGTCGGAGGTTTCCCGTATCGGGCTCGTCGCAGGATAAAAAGAAAAACGCCGGTAGAACGGCGACTAGGAGATATCGTATTTGCTGCACGGCGACATTATCCCTTATCGGGCCCCGACGCGTCCACGGTCTTTGACAAAGGGAAGCCCTTTGGGCATCATGCTCTATGGCGTCCAACGGGGTCTACGACCTTCTTTCTCCTCTCGATCATCGGTACCGGTCATCGAACCCTCGATTACACGAAGAGCTTGCACACTATCTGAGCGAGGCGGCCCTTGTTCGTTACGAAACCCGAGTGGAGGCCGCGCTTCTTAAAGCACACGCCCGGCGTCAGGGTCTTCTTTCCCGGGAGCAGGAGCAATCGATCGACGCGCTTACCGAAAAGGTAACCGGCGAAGCGGTCTACGCTGAGGAGGAGAAGACCCGGCACAACATTCGCGCCCTGGTGAACGTTATTCAGCGTCATCTCCCGGAAGAACTGGCACCCCTTGTGCATCTCGGCGCGACCTCCATGGACATTCTAGACACGGCGAACGCGTTACGCTACCGTGACGCTACCGAGCACCTGGTACTCGGGAAAATTCGCCGGTTGATCGAAGTACTCGTCGCCGGAGCCCGTCGCCACGCCGAGGTTCCGCAGGTTGGACGTACCCACGGGCGGCACGCCGTCCCCATTACCTTCGGTTTCTTTCTGGCGGAGTACGTTCAACGCCTCGGTTCCGCATACGCGAAAATCGAAGAGCGCAACCGGGAGCTCGCCGGAAAGCTATCCGGCGCCGTCGGAGGCTACAACGCTATGAGCCTCTTGGTCGACGATCCCGTCGCCTTCGAGGGAGAGGTTCTCGGCTCCCTCGGTGTGCCGGTGAGCCGCTATTCCAAGCAGATCGTCGAACCGGAGTATCTCCTGCGGCTCCTTTTGGAAGTGAATGTGGCCTTCGGTATTCTGGCGAATCTTGCCGACGACCTGCGACACCTACAGCGGAGCGAAATCGACGAAGTTCGGGAGTTTTTCGCACCGGGGCAGGTGGGCTCTTCGACGATGCCTCAGAAGCGAAACCCGTGGAACTGCGAGCATATCAAGAGTCTGTGGAAGGCTTTCTCCCCGCGGGTCATGAGCTTCTTTCTCGATCAGGTCTCAGAACACCAACGGGATTTGTCGAACTCCGCCTCGGGACGCTTCGTACCGGAGTTTCTGTCCGGATTCGTCCTGGCAGTCCACCGTACTACCTCGGTCCTGGAGAAGCTCGATGTACGTCCGGAACGGATGCTCGACAATCTAAGAAGTACAGGAGACATGGTCGTTTCCGAAGCCCTCTACATTCTCCTGGGGCTCTCCGGGAACCCCGAGGCGCACGAAGAACTACGAAAGATTACGCTTGAGGCCGAGTCCTCTCAGCTCCGATTTCGCGACGTAGTAATGGGATCGTCGAAGCTGATCGACATTCTGGAGCCCCAGGTAAACAGTCGCCTCGGGTGCTCAATGGAGGATCTATTCGCCGAGCCGGAGCGTTACCGGGGATACACCGTGGAACGGACCCTTGGCATCTGTGCCGAGGTTGAGAAGAACATTCTAAAGAAGGAGTCCGGTCGACATGCTTGAAGAGGCCCTGAGTTACGACGACGTTTTGCTGGTTCCGGGTTATTCCGACTTCGTCCCCCTCGATGCCGACGTCCGGGTAGAGCTCTACCCGGGAATTCGGCTGAACATTCCGATTATTTCCGCCGCGATGGACACGGTTACCGAGGAACGTCTCGCGATCGGTCTGGCACTCGGCGGCGGGGCAGGCGTAATCCACAGGAACATGTCGCCGGAGGAACAAGCCGGACAGGTCCATCGGGTCAAGCGCTTTCTCAATTGGGTTATCGATTCGCCGGTCAGCGCCTCGGAAGGTCAGACCATCGAGCAGGCCTGGAACATCATGAACGGGCACAGAGTGTCGGGCCTTCCGGTACTCAAAGGCGACCGGGTCGTAGGAATTATCACCAGCCGGGATCTTCGGTTTTGCCGGGACTACTCGCTGAAGGTACGGGACGTGATGACCCCGGAT
>CAZLDK010000138.1:0-488 GCA_964558285.1 uncultured Spirochaetaceae bacterium
GCGGGCCTTTCCCGAGGGGAAGGTTACCGTCACGACCCGGAAACAGTATCTGAACATGCGAAAGAGTATCGACACCCGGCCGGAGTCGGTCGGGCTCCTCGCCCGGGCCATTCGCGAAACCGGAATCGAGCCGGTTTTCCACGCCATCCGGGGAGGTACGGACGGGGCCCGGCTGAGCGAGATGGGAATTCCGACACCGAACCTCTTTAGCGGCGCCCAGAACATGCACAGCCCGACGGAGTGGGTCGCCCTACCGGCGATGGTCCGGGCGACCCAGACCCTCGTTAATCTCTGCCGCCTCTGGGCCGATTCGGTCGCCGTAGCCGAGGCCCCGGGGGACTACTCCCTGGACGCCTCATCGACGTAGATCCGGGGCACTCGCGCCGACACGTTGGTTAGTATCTCGTAGGAGATTGTGCCCCCGACCTCCGCGAGGCTCTCCGCCGTCGGGGCCCCCTCGTCGAAACCGAAGACCACGACTCTGCTCC
>CAZLDK010000138.1:498-8490 GCA_964558285.1 uncultured Spirochaetaceae bacterium
ACCATAAACTGGTCCATGCAGACGACGCCCGCCACCGGGACTCTCCGGCCCCGGGGCTCGGCGCCTTCGAACACCAGGGCCTCGCTCTTGTTGGAGAAGAGGCGGGAGTAGCCGTCGGCGTAGCCGATAGGCACCGTGCCGATAGCCGTATCCCTGGGGGCCCGGTAGGTCATGCCGTAGGATATCGGGGTGCCCGCCGGGACACGCTTGACGAAGCTCAAGGCCGACTCCAAAGACATGACCGGCTTGAGGGGCAGTGACCGCTCCTGTTGGGCGCTCGGGTAGTAGCCGTAGAGGAGAATGCCCGGCCGGACCATGTCGAACCAGCTCTCCGGGTGTGCGAGGATTGCGCCGGAGTTGGCGGTGTGCAGAAGGTCGAAGGGGATTCCGGCCCCTCGAATCTCGGCGACGGCTCCTTCGAAGTTTGCGACCTGCCTGCGGGTCAGCTCCGGGGAGACCCCGTCGGCCGCGGGAAAATGGGTTACAATTCCCCGCAGGATGAGATTATCGCATGAGTCGATAAGCCGCGCCCGGGAGGGGGCGTCTTCCGGGGTGCAGCCGACGCGCCCCATTCCGGTGTCGATTATCAAGTGGACCCGGAGTTGGATGCCCCGGTCACGGGCCTCGTCGTCGAGGGCCCGGATAACGTCGGCCTCGGAGACGAAGGTAGAGATCTCGGAGGCCACGATCTCCGGTACCTCGGAAGCGAGTGGGTGGCCGTACATGATTATTTCGGCCTCCGGTTCTGCCGCCCGGAGATCCCGCCCCTCCTCGATGGTGGCAACCGCAAGGGCGTCCACCCCCTCTTCGAGGGCAGTCCGGGCGACGCGGAGCATCCCGTGGCCGTAGGCTTGGGCCTTGACCGAGCAGCAGATTCGCGGGGGGCTGGAGGCGTGGGCGGCGAGGTGAGCCTTGATGGCTCGAATATTGGAACGGAGATGGTCTAGGCGGATTACAGCCCTGGTAGCGCGCATCTTGCGTCATACTACGCGCCGGGAGATTTCGCTACAAGGCTGTGGTCCGGCGTGCTATTATGTGCCACACGAGGAGTGCAAGATTGAAACGGCTGGGATTGTTTGTAGTGATCGCTATTCTGCTGTCGACCCTGTCTTTTCCGGTGGCGGCGCAGCAGTTCTCCGAGCGACGGGATGTCGCGATCTTCCGCCTCAACTATTACGGGGCTCCCCGAGATCCGGTTCCCGAGCGCTCTACGACGATACAGCTCGGTAACGTCTTCCGCTTCGAACGAACCGTAGAGCGGAACACGACCGAGATTTTTCAGCGCGCCGTCGGAGCCGTGGACGAGAGGATTCGGAGCGTTTTTATCAATATGGGGCGCTTCAACGTCATCGGCTTGGACAAACGGCTCCAAACCGAAAACGTCGACGCTTTTATTCGGGCCCTCCAAAGCTACCGGCAACAGCAGGTAGACATACCCGAAACGGTGCTCCTAGGGCAGCAGGCCTTTACCGAGGCGGACTTCGAACAGATTGTCGGTGGGTTTATCGTGGTTATTCCCTCGGTCTCCTACTACAACGTCTCCCGGGACGACGACGGGGAGTACAACGCCACCATCGAGACTTCCTTTACCTTTATCAACGTCGATACGATGCAGACCGAGGGGCAGTTCTTTATCGGGACCACGGGCTCCGACGAAGACGCCGCCGACGCCATGAAGTCCGCCGTAGACGGCATTCCTCAGCAACTCGAGTTCCGCCTCCGGGAGCTCGAGATCTTCCGTCTGAGAACCGGCGTCGTCGATGTTAGGGGGCAGGAGGTCATTCTCGAGTTCGGTCAGAACATGGGGATTCAGCGTGGGGACGAATACGCGATTATCCAGCCGCGGCTGACCAACCTCGGGTACGAGACCCAGGATGAGTCGGGTCTCATTTTGATCAAAGAGGTGAGGGAGCAGTTCTCCGTCGCCCAGGTGCTCTACTCCAGGCCCAATCCTATCGTTGGGGACCAGTTAGAAGAGATTCCCCGCATCGGAATCGAGATCACCCCCTACGCCGAGCTCTTTAGCGATTTGGAAGTCGACAATTCCATCTTCGTCCTCGGGATCCGGGCGACTGCGAGCCGGGGCTTCTACCGATTCCGTCCCCTCGGTGGTATCGAAATACCCTTTACCAGCACGCTTATCGGTCTGCTCTTTCCTATGAATGTGTATATTGGAGGAGACGCGAACTGGTACCTCGGTCGCCTAAAGGTCAACCCGAGCATAACCGGGGGTATCGGGGGAGGAGTCCCCTTGGTCGACGATGTTTTCGGCCAAGATTTTTATCTCTCGCACCTCGGTGGAACGGCCAAAGTAGGCCTGAGTTATTTGATAAGCCGGGACACCATGATTAACGTTCAACTGGGCTACGCTCGATGGATCGGTCTCTACGATCGATATTTCAACTCGGCAGTTGTCCGCCGCTTTTTCGATGGGTACGGTGGAATTCTCATTGGGGCGGGGGTAACATTCAAATAGGTAATCGGATTTCATGAATTCAGCTCGGACGCTATCAATCTTTCTTCTTCTCGTCTCGATACTTACCGGATGCAGCTCCGGCTCCTCTTCGTCGGATCAACGGGTCGCCTCACCCGGGGCGCAGGAAGTGTTTACCGGTAGTGGTCGAGGGGAAAGCCTCGGCGTCGCGATCTACAACGCCAAGATCGACGCCATCCGAAGCGCTGTCGTCGATATCGTCGGACCCGCAGCGGAGGAGCAGAACCGGCAAGAGCTGGAAGAAACCCTCTACACCACCCGTAATCCGAACGCCTACGTCTATAACGAAACTATGGAGACCCTCCGACGGGAAAACGTCGGAACCATCGACCGGATGGATATGATCTACGACATCCAGATTCGGGTTAACCGACCGGCCATCGAGCAGGCGCTTCGGAGTAGCGGTGTTCTTGGCGGCGGAACCGGCCTCGCCTCTACTGCGGAGGATCGAGAGCGGCGGGCCCAGGATCTGGTCGCCGAAGCGGACGCCGAGGAAGCCGCAGAGCCGCCGGGGACCGTCGGTTCCCAGGCGCCGGCTCCCTCAGGAGCCGACGTAGCCGGACCCGGGACACCCGGAGGGGCTCTGGCTACCCAAGAGGGTGACTGGGAAGGCGCCACCGAGCAAGAGCGGCGCTTCATCCGCCGATACGTCGACACCATGACCTACATGGTCTACTTCAACGAGGAGTCCACCGCAGACGCCTTCCTGATGCGGAGCGCAGTCGCCCAGGCCAATAGCTATCTCGCCGGAGCCGGCATCGTCGCCATCGACGCGTCGCAGATCGAGTCCGTCCGGCGGGACCAGCAGCTGGTCTACGAAGAAGAGGTGGGCCGAGAGGTCAGCATTATCCAGTGGGTGGCCCAGCGGCTCAACGCCGATGTCTACATCGAAATCGACGCGGTTACCGCCGGGGAGACCCAGGGCGGCACCCACTACGGTTCCGCCAATGTCACCATGCGGATGTTCGAGACATCGACGGGACAGCTTTTGGGTTCGGTAAACCGGGCGAGCCCCCGCACCGTCAGTCGGGCGTCCCAACAGGACGCAGTCCTGAACGCCCTGCAATCGACGGTCTATCAGGCGATGCCGACGGTCATCGACCAGGCCCGCAACCAGATGGCGAGCTATTTCTCCCGGGGCATCCGGTACGAGCTGGTTCTCCAGAGCACGCCGGATGCTCGGTTGATGAGCGAGTTTCGTCGGCAGATGCGAAGAAACGTATCGGACCTGATTACCGTCTCCCAAAGCGCCGAAGAGACGGTCTACGAGGTTTACTTCTTCGGACGAGTCGACGAATTGGAAGATCAGATATACATCGTTTCCGACCGGGTACCCGGGTTGGAGGGACTCTACTTGGTGCTTACACGGGGAAAGAGTCTAACCTTCAACACCGGGCTCTAGCGGAAGAGTTACAGGAGGAACAGAGTGAATAGGAAAGTATCGACTTTGGCAGGTCTTGTCGTCTTGCTTGTCGTCATGTTGGTTGGGTGTGCCGGCGGCCCCGAGGAAGAAAGGGAGCCGCTCAACGCAAACGTTCCGGAGCCGATTCTTCGGCGTCCCGATCTCTTGGACCACAAGAACTACAAGTTCGGTCGGGAGGTCCCTGAGTGGGTGGTGATGGATGCCACGGAAATCGAAGAGATGGACGAGTACGAAGACGTCTATGTCTTTAAGTTTGAGTCTCCCCGGGCCCAGAGCCTCCAGGGAGCCGAGCTGTGGACCCGAAACTTTACCGCAGCTTCGCAGATTGCCCAGACCGTCCGGAACCGGGTGCAGGTAAAGTTTGCCGGCGCCGCGGTAGGCGATATGGATATGGTCGAGAGCTACATGGAGCAGGTGGTCCAAAGCCTCTCGGACGCAGAGTTCTCCGGGTATCAACCCGAGGCGGACTACTGGATTCAGATGCGCTACTACCGCCCCGACGGGTCGGTAGATGAGGACGCGTACACCTACCTGGTGATGTATACCATTCCCCAGAACACCCTGGACCGCATGATCCAGGACGCCTTGGACGAGGCAGGGGACGAGCCGGAGACCGAAGAGGAAGAGACGGCCCGGCAGCGGGTTCGTGAGGCTTTCGAGAACGGCCTGGACTAGACCCCTCGGAATGAGGTCCTATCCGCGGTGTCGCTGTCTCGGGGCGGTGACACCGCATTTTTGTTTGAGGAGAGCGTAGGTGAAGCTAAGGTTCGTAGCAGGAAGCATCGTTTTGACCATCCTTCTATTCGGGTGTGCTTCGGGTCCCGAGAGCTCTGAAACCACCGAACCGCCGGACTGGGTCCTCGGCGCCCCCCCTCAGGAGGCCGGCTACACCTTCTTCGTAGGCGCCGGGACGGACGACCAGGGCCGTGTCGTCGCCGCCGAAGAGAGCGCTTCCCTGAGCATGATCGACTCGATCGTGCGCTACCTAGGCGTCGAAGTAACCTCCCAATCCACAGCAGAAGCCCGGGCGACCCTGGATGAGTTCGAAGCGGAGGTAACCCGACAGATCCGCCAAGAGAGCGAGGCCCGCCTCGAGGGCTTCGAGGTCGTGGACCGCTTTGTCGACCGGCGGGGAGATAGCGTTACCGTCTACCTTCTCGGTCGCTACGACGAGGGGGCCCTCGAAGCCGAGCGGCGCCGTCTCCGGGCGCTTTTCGAAGAGCAGGTCGCCCTCGTCGAGGAGCCGGCTCGCGAAGCTCGGCGTCTTCTTGCCGCCGGGGACTTCTTTCAGGCTGCGCAGAAGTTTCTCGATGCCGCCGCGGCGGCAGCGTCGTCGGATATTCGCAACGCCGATGTGAAGTTTACCGAGAACATCCGGTCGGCCCGGGAAATCGTGTCCTCCTTCGAGTTCGTCAAACAGAACGACGATTTGACGACCTTCGTTGCCGAGCCGTTTTCCGACCGTTTTGCCGCGCAGCTTCGACGAAGCGATACAGGGCGCCCCGTTCCGAACGCGAGAATAGTCGCCAGCTATCGGGAGCGACTGAACAACGGCCGGATGGCAATACGCACCGCCGCTCTGCGAACCGACTCCGACGGCTACGTAAGCTTCGCCCCGGCGCCCCCGCGGGCGGTCGGAGAGTGGACCCTTACCATGTCCCTCGACTTTACCGATCAGCTTTCCCCCCTCGACGCCGTCCGGGGTGAGGAAGCCCGGTTTGTCGACGACCTGAGGGATAGCATCGCCTCCCAGAGGAGTGTCTTTACCTATGAAGTCCTGTCCCGGTCCCGAAGCGTACCGACCGGCGTCCTGATAGCCGATACCGATATTGCCGGAAACATCCTTAGCTCCAACTCGACCGCCGCAGGTGTTCTCCAGTTTCTCACCGACTCCGATTATAGCGTCCGGTTGCTGCCCTTGGATTCGAGCGTGCTTCTCTCCGACGACATGCCGGCAGTTGTCCGGCGTCTTCGAGACGAGGTCGGCGGCTCCGTGGACCGCGTCATTCTGGGAGTTGTCGGTATCGAAGAGTTCGAAGAGGCGGACGGCGTACTGGTCAAGGTCTCCGGAAGCGTCTCCGCCGTGGACCTGAACACCGGCGAAGTTCTGTATTCCACCTCTACTTTCCAGCGAAGCCGAGGCAATTCTGCCAACAGCGCCATTTCCGCTGCGTTTCGCAGCATGGGACTGAAGGTCGGGGAAGAGATGGCGAATAACCTACCTTGAGAGGCGCGCATTCAAACCCCTTCGCGCTCCGCTTTTCTATTGTTTAGAGATTACTAATGAGGCTCCGCGAGGCGGAGTTTGAATGCGCGCCTCTCAGGTGTCCGCGGGTCCCTGCGGCGGGGGCTCCGCTTCCCTTCCGTCAGAGGCGCCATTTTAGTGGCCCATCCCTTGGGGGCATCGAGCGGAGAGGAAGGTCGAGTTCTTCGGCGAGGCGCGCCGGGTCGTCGCTGATTAGACCCGCCGCACCGTTTTCGAGGCAGAAGCGGCCGAGCTCCGCGTCGTTGATGGTCCAGGGTATCCAGGGGATCGTCTGCCGTCGGAGCTCCCGGGCGAGGCCCCGGAAGCCCTTGCGTCTCCGGAAGAAGGCGATGTCGGGTTTTAGGTACGCCGGAGCGATGCTTTTGCGGTGCAGGGTCCGCCAGTTGAGGTAGCGCAGGGGATAGCTCGGGGTCAGAATCGGCGCCAGCGACGCGAAGACGCGGCGGTGACCCGCCATCCGCGGAGAAAAGGAGGACAAGACCGCCCTCCTGGTTAGACCGTGTTCCTCCAAGAGCTCGGCTACCTTGGCGACGATGTTTCTCGAAACCACCTTTAACTCGATATCGTAATAGACGGAGTCGCCGAGGAGGCCGAGAACCTCGGCGAGGTGGGGGACTCTCTCACCGGCGTATTCGGGGGCGAACCAGGAACCCACGTCTATTGTCCGGAGATCCTCGTAGCGCAGGTCGGAGACGGCGGCGGCGGTGCCTGCGATGCGGGCAAGGGTCGCATCGTGGATTACCACCGGCTCTCCGTCTTTCGTGGAACGCACGTCGAACTCGATGCCGGGAATTCGTTGCTCTAGAACCAGCCGAAACGCCGCCAGAGTGTTCTCCGGTGCCAGGGTGGCGCAGCCCCGGTGCGCGAAGAGAAGGGGATAACCGGCACTCGCCAGAATGTGGTCCGCAGGTACGTTAAGGATAGCTCATGGTGTCGAAAACTCCGCATCCCGACAAGGCCGGGCTCTCGGTTGTGGCGGCGCCCTCAGGGGGATGGTACCTATTCCCCGCCCCGGAGTACCTTTTCGACTATGATACAGAGCGCCAAGGATGATCCGATCGTCGCCCTGGCGACCCCACCGGGGCGCAGCGCAATCGCACTAATTCGCGGCTCCGGACGGGGCTCGATAGAGGCCCTCGGGAGGCTCTTCGACCGGCCGGAGACCTTGGAGCGGGCTCTAGGGCATTCTTCCGTCGTTGGATACCTTTCCAACCGGGAGGGTACCGAACGTCTCGACCAGGTAGCCGTGACGGTTTATCGCGGTCCTCGAAGCTACACAGGCGAGGATTCCTTCGAAATCGGTTGCCACGGAAACCCACGGGGCGTCCAGCGTATTCTCGAAGAGCTCTTGCGGGTCGGGTTTCGAACCGCCGAGCCCGGAGAGTTTACACTCCGAGCCTTCCTCTCCGGCAAGATCGATCTTACCCAGGCCGAGGCGGTCCACGAGGTGGTGACGGCGCGGACGGATCGTGCGCGAGGCCTGGCCCTCGAGCGCCTCGACGGTAGTATCAGGAGAGAGATCGATTCGATAAAGGAGGAGTTGGCCGGACTGATGGTTCAGGTGAACGTGCAGCTCGACTACGGCGAGGACGAAGTTGACGAAATGCCGATAGATTCGGCTCGGATTGTCGGAGTCCTGGGGCGGATTCGTCGTCTGCTCTCGACTTACCGCAACGGCCGACTATTCCAGGAGGGGGCAACCGTGGTGCTTTCGGGCCCGCCTAACGTCGGGAAGTCCTCTCTTTTCAACGCCATGATTCAACAGGAGCGGGCAATTACCGATCCGACTCCGGGGACGACCCGGGACTA
>CAZLDK010000139.1:0-8464 GCA_964558285.1 uncultured Spirochaetaceae bacterium
GCCGACATCGAGATTACCACCGACAACGAGGCCTCTGGGATGACTCTGGCGCCCAACTACATCGACACGGGCGTCGAGTACGTAGAAGCGGACACGGCTCGCTACTACATCAGAGATTAGTCACCAGCGCAGACAGCGAATACCCGAGGAACCGTTTCGGTTCCTCGGGGAAAGGACGAGCGAGGCAGATGGTCCAGGACCCAATTCTTGAGACACGGGATATATCGAAGCGCTTTCCCGGAGTGCAGGCGCTGAGCGGAGTCGGTTTCGATTTGCGTGCCGGGGAGGTTCACGCCGTGGTCGGGGAAAACGGCGCCGGCAAGAGCACGCTGATGAACATCCTTAGCGGTGTTCAACAACCCGACGCCGGCGAGATTCGGATCGACGGTCGGGTCGTCTCCTTTCGAGACCCACTGGATGCGGCCCGGCACGGTATCGGGATCGTCTTCCAGGAGTTGAGCCTAACCTACGGTCTTAGCGTTGCCGAGAACGTCTTTCCCAATACCCAGCCGGCTACTCTCTTTGGATTGATCCGCTTTAACCGGCTCTACGAAGAAACGCGGCGCCTTCTTGCTCTCTTTGACGAGGAGATAGATCCTCGAACTCCGGTCAAGAACCTCTCCATCGCGAAGCAGCAGGTCGTCGAGATCCTTAAGGCTCTCGCTCGCAACCCCCGTATTCTGATCCTGGACGAGCCGACATCGTCGCTGACTCAGCACGAAGCCGAGCGCCTCTTTGCGAACATCAAAGAGCTCAAGGCGCGGGGCATCGCGATCATCTACATCTCCCATCATATTCAGGAGGTTTTCGAGTTGGCCGACCGTGCCACCGTTCTCCGGGACGGTCACCATGTGGCAACCGTCGACGTTTCGGACATAGACGAGGACGGAATCGTGTCGCTGATGGTCGGAAGAAAGATCTCCCACGAGTACCTCCCCCGGGGCGACAAGATAGATTTCGAAACCGCTCTTCTCGAGGTCGAGGGACTCTCTCATCCGGCCTACTTTCGCGACGTGTCCTTTACGGTTCATCCCGGGGAGATCCTTACCTTTTCCGGGCTCGTGGGGGCCGGACGAAGCGAGGTAGCCCGAACCATCTTCGGTCTTTACCGACGAAGCGCCGGAACCGTTCGAATTGACGGCCGTCCGGTCGAAACGTCGTCTCCCGCCGAAGCCATCCACGAGGGGATTATCTACACGTCGGAGAACCGTAAGCTCGAAGGATTGTTCCTGGACATGACCCTCCGGGAGAACTTTCTCTCTACCCGGCTAAAGGATTATGCCGCGGGTCCCTTCGGCATGCTTCAGGATGAAAAGCTCGATTCCTACTCCCTTGAAAACATCAAGAGCTACGGCATTAACGCCGCCTCGATTCGGCAAAACGTCAGGGAGCTTTCCGGCGGAAACCAGCAGAAGGCGCTCTTGGCGATGTGGCTCGGGGTAAAGCCCAAAATAATCATCGTCGACGAGCCCACCAAGGGTGTGGACGTCGGCGCCAAGGGCGAGATCTATCAGATTCTCCGGAGCCTCGCCGACGCCGGCAACGGGATCATCGTAATCTCCTCGGACCTTCTGGAGGTTTTGGCCATCAGCGATCGCATTGTCGTCATGCGGGAGGGGCAGGTCGTTGGGACACTCAGCAACGCCGAGGCTTCGGAAGAGCGCGTGATCGCCCTGGCAACCGGTGTCGCGGCGTCGGCAGAAACAGACAAGGAGCACAAAGCTTGAACGATACCACTTCACCGAGACGCTTCTCCCGGGAGGGTCTATCCAATCAGCTACGAGGTCTTCTTCAGGCGCGGGAGCTCTTCTTGGTTCTGATTATCGTTGCCGGAGGAATCGTCATGTCCTCCGTGTCGCCGATATTCTTGCGGCCCGGAAACATAAAGGCGATACTCCTTGGCCTCTCCGTTGAGGCGACAATAGCCGCGGGAATGACGGTACTGCTGGTTTCCGGCGGTCTCGACATGTCGGTTGGCTCTACGATGGCCTTTAGCGGTGTGGTGGTGACGATGCTCATGAAGGCAGGCGTTCCGGTTCTGCCGGCGGTACTCTTGGGCCTTCTCTCCGGAGCCATCGTGGGCCTCATAAACGGGAGCATCGTCGCTACCTGGAAGGTAAACCCCTTTATCGTGACCTTGGGAATGCTTTCGATTGTTCGTGGCTTTGTCCTGCTCTTGGCTCAGGGAGTCACCATTATCGACCTTCCGGTCGCCTTTACGATGATCGGCCAAGGGGAGATTTTCGGGATTCAGTATCCGATTGTGTTTACGATCCTCTTGGTTCTGGTGGGCGACACCTTCCTCCGGCGCTCCCGGTTTTTCCGCCAGAGCTACTACATCGGGGGGAACGAGAAGGCGGCGGTGATGACGGGCATCAAGGTGAACCGCGTCAAAATTATCAACTACGTGATAACCGGGCTTCTCGCCGCCGTTGCGGGCATCTTCTTTACCGCCAGACTAGCGGCTGCTTCGGTCACTATCGGAGTTGGTTTGGAACTAAAGGTGATTACCGCCGCGGTTATCGGGGGGGCGAGCCTGAGTGGCGGCGAGGGAACCATCGCAGGAGCCTTTCTCGGCTCGATTCTGATGGCGACGCTGATCAACTCGCTGAACCTCCTGGGAATCGACGTCTACTGGCAAAACGTCTTTACCGGCCTCATCCTCGTCTTTGCCGTCGTCCTGGACAAGGTGCTCAAACAGCGCCGTGCGGAGGCAGCATGATGGAGGGAAACCGAAGCATGAAAGCGACAGCAGTATCTAAGCAAACCGCCACCCTCGGCGAAGGCCCGATCTGGGACGACCGCGCCGGCCTGGTCTATTGGCTGGATATTCTTGCCGGGCGCATCTTTAGCTACGCCCCGGCTACCAAGGCCGAGGGACAGATCGACGTCGGGCAGATGGTAGGGGTAATCGGGCTCCGGGAAGGCGAGGGATTCGTGGCGGGGCTCCGCCATGGATTCTTCTTCGTCGACGCCGAGACCGGGGCGACGACGCCCATCGTCGATCCCCAACAGCCGGGGGCCGAAACCCGCTTCAACGACGGGGCGTGCGATCCGGCCGGCCGCTTCTGGGCGGGAACCTTGAGCCTGAAGGAGGAGGCGGAAGTCTGCCATCTCTACCGCCTAGAGACCGACTCCTCGGTGGAAACGGTCTTGGACCGGGTGACCATCTCCAACGGAATCGTCTGGAGCAGCGACCACCGGCGCATGTACTTTATCGATACGCCGACGGGACGGGTTGACGCCTTCGACTACGACGCGGCTACGGGAAGCGTTACCAACCGCCGCACCGCGGTGGAGATCCCAGAGGGTACGGGATACCCCGACGGGATGACCATCGACGCCGAGGACAATATCTGGGTGGCCCACTGGGACGGCTGGAGAGTTACCCGGTGGGACCCGGAGAAAGGGCGTCTGTTGGATACGATAGAGCTGCCCGTGGCGCGGCCGACGTCCTGCGTTTTTGGCGGCCCCGATTTCCGTACGCTGTTTATCTCGACGGCCCGGATGGGGCTTTCGGAGGAAGAGCTCGCGGCGCAGCCCGACGCCGGTCGCCTGTTTGCCCTAAAGCCGGGAAGCGTCGGGCTTCCGCCATTTCGCTATAGAGGAGAAACCAATGCTTGAAGGAAAAGTGACGGTCGTTACGGGATCGGGCCAAGGGATCGGCAAGAGCATCTGCGAAGAGTTTGCGCGTCGGGGCGCAACCGTCGTCGCGTCCTCCCGTAGGGAATCAAACGGTAAACCCGTCGCCGACGGGATAGTCTCCAACGGCGGCAAGGCCGTCTTTGTCAAATGCGACGTCTCCCTCGAGGAGGACGTCAAGAACCTCATCTCTACGACCATCGAACAGTTCGGTCGCATCGACTGCCTGGTGAACAACGCCGGCGTGAACTTCGTAAAGCCCTTCGAAGAGGTGGTTCCCACCGACTGGGACCGGGTAATCAACACCGACTTACGTGGAACCTACCTCTGTAGCTGGTACGCGATTCCCCACATGTTGGCGGCGGGGGCGGGTTCCATCGTCAACATAACCACGGTCCACACCCTCGCCTGTGTACCCGGTGCCGCACCCTACGACGCGGCGAAGTGGGGCGTCGTGGGCCTGACGAAGGCAATGGCGGTGGAGCTGGCACCCCGAGGCATCCGGGTGAACGCGCTCTCTCCGGGACTCATCAACACCAACATCTGGCAACAACTGCAGGACGCTGCACCCGACAAGCAGGCGGTATTCGACTACTGGTGGTCGAACATTCCGATGGCCAGGGTGGGGGAACCGGATGAGATCGCCAAGGCCGCCGCGTTCTTAGCCGGTGATGACGCAAGCTACATAACCGGGGCGAACATCCTCGCCGACGGGGGAATGACGAGCCAGCTCATAAGTCGAGAGCCCTACAAGTCGAAAGCCGTGGAAGGCCACTGAGGTCAGAATCCTTCTCCTCGGAAGGTAAAAATCGTACATACGCGCTGCACCGAGCGGGTGTACAATGGGCCCACCCATGGGAGCCCAGCTCTTTCGTAAGCCAAAGCAACGTTCTGCCCTCCGCCTGAAGCTCGGCCTCTTGTTCTTCGCCTCCTTCGTGCTGCCGACGATTCTCTTCGGCGGCTTTATCCTGGTGATGGTCCAGCGCATCCTGGAGAACAACGTCTACTCCAGGCAGGAATCTGCGATGGAGCAGTTCGTCGAAGACTTCGACCGCCTTCTGATCGATCTGGACCGCGTCGCGCGAAGCCTCTCCTACGACATTCCCTTTTCCCTCTCATTGGGACTCGACCGGGAAGACTTCGCCGGCGAGGAGGCTTTCCGTCGCCACGAAGCCGCCGTTCTCCAGCGGATACACGGGGCCGTGGAGACGGAACCGCGAATCGGTGAGTTCTTCCTCCATACTCCCGACGGCGAGCTTTTTTCTTCCCTCTCCTCTTCCCACGAGGCGGTTCGCATCTCGCCCATCGACCCGGAGCTCTACCAGGTGGTTGCTTCCGGGGACGACAGGGCCTACCTCTTCCGATGCCCCGGGCTGCCTCTGTTCGAAGGCTTTGCCGATGGCTGTGTTGCTTTCGCGACGATTATGCCGGTCTTCGACCTCGAGCAGAAGCAGGTTCACGCTGCGACCCTGGTCTTTCTTGTCGACCGAGGGGAGATCGACGACTTAGCGGCGACCCACCGCCATTCAATCGACGGCCTCTTCCTCTTCGATCCTCGGGGGGTGCTGATCTACTCGAGCAATTCCGAAATCGCCTACAAGTCCCTATCGGATTCCTTGCGGCAAGAAGTGGCCGCCGGAAGCTCCGGTCGAACGCGGACCAATTCTCCCGATGCTCGAAATGCCCTGGTTAGCTACATCGCTTCGCGCTTTGGCACGGTTCGTCTTATGGGGTTTACCTCGAGTAGTCGGGTCGACGACAACATCTCTACGCTTACGCAATACACCCTCTATTTTCTCTTGGCCATCGTAATTCTGCTTTTCCTGTCGGTCATCTATTTCTCCCGGGAGATCTCGTATCCCATCGGGCACCTGGAAGCAGCCGTGCAGAAGCTCGAGGACACCCAGTTCCAATCGGCACCGATAGCGCCACCACCTAACCAGGGCGTGCTCTCGGACCATTTCCAACATGTCTTTCGCCTTCTCAACGAAATGCTCTCTCGACTAGGCGACTATCACGAGCGGCAGAAAGAGCAAGAGCTCGAGATCCTACAGGCTCAAATCAACCCGCATTTCGTCTACAACACCCTAAATACGATCCGAGTTCTTGCAGAGCTCAAAGGGGAAGGACAGCTGTCCGAGGCGACTCGATCCCTCATCAGACTGCTGAGGTCTTCCATTCGGATCGGCCAGGTGTTTATTCCCGTCGACGAGGAGATTGCCCAGATACAGGACTACGTCTCCTTACAGACTCTCCGGTACGATAATTCGTTCGACGTCAACTACGACATCGACTCCGAAGCGGCCGAGTGTGGCACGATAAAATTTGCCCTCCAGCCGATTGTCGAGAACGCCATCTTCCACGGCGTAAACGGATCCCAGCATCGGGGCCTCATTACCATTAGCGTTAGGCGAAATGATGGCGCCGTGGAGTACACCGTCGCCGACAACGGCAAGGGTGTCCAACCCCGAGTGGTAGAGGACGTAATCGCGGGTCTTCACGGGGAGTCCGACGACGGTCGTATCGGACTGCGAAACGTAAACGCCCGCCTGGTCCAGTACTTCGGACCAGGCAGCGCCCTGTCGATATCCGGAGAGCCGGGAATCGGTACCATCGTTCGTTACCGGATCCCCGCGACTCCCTTCGAGGAGATGAACAGCTCATGAATATCCTGATCGCCGACGACGAGCCGCTGGTACGGAAGGGCATCATCTCCACGCTGCAAGAGCTCAAAGAGGAGTTCGATATCGGATCCATCTTCGAGTGTCACAACGGCGCCGGCGCCATAGAGCGGCTCCAAGTCTCGCCGATCGATATCGTGTTCACGGACATATTGATGCCCGAAGTAGACGGCATCGAGTTGCTCCGTTGGATCCACGAGCAGGGGCTCCCCTGCCGAAGCATCGTTCTCTCCTGTCACGACGACTATGAGTACGTACGGGGGGCCTTCCAGCATAGCGCCCTGGACTACGTCTTGAAGTACGATATCGACGAAGACACCATTCGCAGGTTGCTCGGCCACGCAGCGACGGGCCCGGGTGCCTTACCGCCTCTCCCCCCGCATCCGATTCTTCCATCGGAGACGCTCCCAACCTGGGTGGTGTTTCTAAAGCTCTCCCGAGAGCCCGACTCTACGGCCGTTCGGGAGCTCTCGGAAGCCTTCGCCAAACCGTCGAAGGGTTCCGGCACAGAGCACTGCGTCGTAGTCTTTCAGGAGGGGGCTACCCTGGTTCTGGCGTATCAGTCCGACGAGACCGTGACGCTCGCCGAGCTAGTATCGGGGTACCGAAGGACGACAAAGGCCGGCCCGATCTGCGAAGCGGCGGTCCTGGGAGCCGGACTCAGTAGCGTCTTTACCGGATCGGAACAGCTGGAAGCAGCGGTTCGGAGCGCCGAGGAGTCGCTTCAGCAGCGCTTCTACGGTGGCCCCGGGGAGGTCTTCGGCCCCGAGGAAGGGGGACGGTCCTTCGACCAGGAGAGAGAGTCTGCGACCCTTCTGGAGTGGAAGGCTCGCTTTATCCGAGACTTGTCCACCGGAGAGCCGTCGGTGGTAGCACACTGGCTCGAGTCCTTCGAGCAGGAGGCCCGGCGTCGGCGTTTCGATCCTGCGGCGGTTCGCAGACTGTTAGGGGACATCGTAGACCTTCAAGAAGTGTTTCTGGCCGAACGAAGAGAACGGCTTGACCCGGCGCTCAAGGCCGGCCTTCAAGCCGGCATCGCCGAGGAACCGTACTTGGGGGCCCTTGGAGATCACCTGCGTGCGGCCCTCGTTGGTAACTTAAGCGCGCGCCGGCGTCCGTTCCCGGACATCGGCGGAAACACCGGCATCCGGCGAGCCCTGGAGATTATTCACGCCGAGTACTGCAGCCCGGGACTGAGCCTCTCCTCCGTTGCCGAAGCGCTCCACTATTCGCCGAGCTATCTCAGCCGCGCCTTCGCGAAAGAGCTGGGCACCCCTCTCGTTACCTATATCAACAACCTTCGACTCGACGACGCCCAACGACTCCTCCGGGAGGGCGCCTACTACGTCTACGAAGTAGCGGAGTTGGTCGGCTTTTCGAGCTACAACTACTTTAGCAAGCTCTACTCCCGGCGCTTCGGATCGAGCCCCGGTAGGGAGAATATTGACGCCCCGGTTGAAGCTTCGAAATAGTCCATAGTTCTTGTCAATTTCGTTCCTTGTGGTGTAGCGGAGGCGGCCCCACAATCGCGTAACAACGATGGCTGAAAACGCGATACTACGAGCACGAGACATCAGCAAGCGATTCGGAGGGATTCAAGCCCTCGACACGGTGTCTGCCACCTTAAAAACCGGAACGGTTACCGCGCTCATCGGGGAAAACGGGGCCGGGAAGTCGACCCTCGTCAAAATCCTCGCCGGATACCACGCCCCGGACACGGGGGCGCTGGAGCTTGACGGCAAACCGGTAGTGTTGGACTCCGTCGACACGGCAACAGCCCACGGTATTCAGGTAATCCACCAGACGCCGGCCTTTGCCACCGACCTCTCGGTGGTGGATAACGTTTTTCTCGGCCAGGAAATGATCTCCCTTCAACTCCCCCTGGGGCTCAGCCGGTTCGACCGTGGGCGCGAGGTATCTGTTCTCGAGCCCTACCTCTGGGAGTACGATGCGGCGATCAACCCGTACGCGCGCCTCGGAAGCCTGCGGGCCTACGAGCAGCGACTCGTCGGCATTATCAAAGCACTGGTCCACTCAGCCCGGATCCTCATCATGGACGAACCTACCGCGGCGCTTCCAGCTCGCGAAAGAGACCTGCTCCTCCAGAAAATTCTCCAGCTGAAAGCGGCAGGCTATTCGAT
>CAZLDK010000140.1:0-8402 GCA_964558285.1 uncultured Spirochaetaceae bacterium
CGTCCTTGTTCGGACCGATCAGGCAGTTCTTGCCGTAGTCGAGCTGGTCGAAGGTCTCCAAAACCAGTGGAATGTCGGTGTGCTTCTTAAGCTCGGTGCCGATCTCGACGAGGGACTTTACCAGTTGCTCCATCGCCTGATCCTTCTTCTCCGGTCCGACGCTCTTTCCGGAAAGCAGGCCAAAGCCGCTCGCGCCGAGCTCCGCAGCCTGGGGGATAACACCGAGTACCGCGTCGACAGCCTTCTTTCGCTCGGCCTCGTCGAGGTGGTTGATGTCGAGCTTCTGGGTCAAAAGGACCGGCTGGGCACCGAAGGCGACCTTCTTACCCGACTTTTTGATCAGCTGCGCGACCTTGGCCCTTTCGGCGTCGTCGTTTACCCAGGACAATTCCATAGCGCCGAAGTAGGGATCGTCGAGGATGGTGGACACCGAAGAGAAGTCTCCGGCACCCTTGATGGTGTCCTTGTAGAGCATGAAGTGCACGAGACCCAAGCTCGCGTAGTCTTGGATGGGTTGGTTCATCTGAGAGCTCCTTAGCTTTTTTTGGCGTCGACGGCAGCCTGGGCGGCCGCGACGATTGCGTCGATGCTCATGCCGTGGGCGTCGAGTATGCGGTCGTAGGGGCCGGTTTCGGCAAAGCGATCGGCAAGGCCGACACGCCGGATCGGCACCGGATGTACTTCCGAGGCGACCTCCGCGACGGCGCCGCCGAGCCCTCCGAGAACCGTGTGTTCCTCTACGGTAACGATAGCCCCGGTCTGCCGGGCCGCCGAAGCGACGGCGTCGACGTCGATGGGCTTTACCGTGTGCATATCGAGAACCCGGGCATCGAGTCCCTTCGATTTTAGCACATCCGCCGCCTCCATGGCACGGCTTACCATCAATCCGCAGGCGATAATCGTTACGTCCTTGCCGTCCTGAACCTGGTGCGCCTTACCGATGGTCGGGGTAAAGTCGTCCCCGTAGAGGACGGGAACCTCGTTCCGGTTCAGGCGAACGTAGACCGGGCCCTGGTGCGCGGCGACCGCCGGCAGGAGCTTGGTTACGCTGGTGGTATCCCCGGGGACGATCACCGTCATCCGGGGGAGGCTCCGGAGGATCGCCAAGTCGGTGTTCGAATGATGCGTCGGGCCGTCGAAGGAGTCGGAGATTCCGCCGTAGGCGCCCATCAGCTTCACGTTGGCGCCGCCGTAGGAAAGATGGGTCCGGATCATTTCCACCGCCCGGGTGGCAAACAGAAAGGCGAAGGTATTCGCGAAGGGGATGTATCCGCCGTTTGCGAGGCCCACCGCCACGTCCACCAGAGACTGCTCGGAAATACCGACGTTAAAAAAGCGGTCCGGGAAGGCGTCTTCGAACATATAGCTGTGGTCCGAGTTCTGCACGTCGGCGCTCAAGACCACCACGTCCGGATTGGCGTGGCCTAAGGCCACCAGCGCTTCCCCGTAGGCAAGGCGCATGGAAACCTTTGTTCCCGGCGCCGGTGTATTGGTTACTGCCATTTCTTTATCTCCTCTTCAAGCTCGGCGACCGCCGCCTTGTACTCCTCGTCGCTCGGAGACTGGCCGTGCCATCGGTGGTCGTACTCCATAAAGCCGACGCCCTTTCCCTTGACGGTCCGGGCGATAATCATGCTCGGCCGGGCGTGGACTTCGTCGCACCGGTCGAGGGCGTCGAGAACCTCCCGGACGTTGTGCCCGTGGACTTCCATCACATACCACCCAAAGCTTCGCCATTTGTCGGCGATCGGCTCGGTCGGAAGGACGTCCGAGGCGGCGCCGGTCTGCTGGATTCCGTTGTAGTCGATGATGGCGGTAAGGTTGCCGAGGCGGAACTTGCTCGCCGCCATGGCCCCTTCCCAGACGACGCCGGCGCCGAGCTCGCCGTCGCCAAGGACGACGTATACCTTTCCGGCGGTCGCCCGGGCCGACGGAGAGGTCTGGCTCGACGGTTTCTCGCTCCGCTTGCGAAGCGCCAGGGCCATGCCGGTGCCGATGGCGACTCCGTGGCCCAAGGGACCTGCAGCGACTTCGACGCCCGGCGTCTTTTCCGGATCCGGATGCCCCTGCAGCTTGCTGTCGAAGCTGCGAAAGGTGGTAAGGGTCTTCGGGTCGAAGAAACCGCGGTGCGCCAGGTTGGAATAGAGCATCGCGCAGGCGTGGCCCTTACTGAATACCAAGCGGTCCCGGTCGGGCCACTTCGGATTCTTGGGGTCCAGCTTCATGTGATGCTGGACCAAGCTGGTTAGAATCTCGGCAATCGAGAACGCCCCGCCGATATGGCCGGACTTATTGGTCATTACCATCTTGAGAACATCAAGACGGTATTCGAGGGCCTTCCGGGAAATCTCCCGGACCAAGGCCTCACTGTGAGCGTGCATTCGGAGCCTCCTGAAGTGCTCTGGTATCGTTGTGTCTATCCACAAGGGGTCGCAGGGTAGCCGCGGCCCTCTCTGCGGCGGTATCCGGATCGGGGAAGGGGAGGATCTCGACGGAGACCCACCCGTCGTATCGGCTGCGCTCCAAGGCGCCGAAGACGTCGGCGAAGTCGAGGTGACCGGCGCCGGGATAGTGCCGGTTGGAATCGGCAAGGTGGACGTACGGGATCTGCTCTGCGTACTCCGCTAAGGTGCCGCCGATCGTCACGTCCTCTATGTTCATATGGAAGACGTCCGGCATTATCGCGACGTTCTCCCGGTCGACCCGGGAGAGGATTTCGGCTGCCTGGGGTACGGAATTGACAAAGTTAATCTCGTAGCGGTTTACCGGCTCTATCATCAATGTAACGTTCTTCGGTGCTGCGTAGTCGCAGATTCTCCGCGCCGTTTCGATAAACAGCGACTCGGTCTCTTCGGCGGACTGCTCCTGACAGTAGGAGCCCCGGGCCCGTCCGACGTTAATGAGCCCTCCGAGCTCCGTCGCAAGGTCTACCAGGCCCTTAAACACCTCGACGGTGCCCCTCCGGAGCTCTGGGTCCGGATGGGTAAAATAGAGACCCGACACGGCGAATACCTGCCCCGTACTAATACAGCTCACCTCGAGACCGTGGGCGTCGAGGTGCCGGCGAAACGTCGGGAGGTCGATCTCCCCGGCGTCTTTGAGCGCCAACTCTACCCCGTCGTACCCATATCCTGCGGCCTTCTCGAGGGACTTCTCAAAGCCCCGCCAGACCACGAAAGCCGAGTCCGGGGCATCGACCCCGGCGACGGCCACGGCCAGTTTCATAGCAGACCCCTGTGATGGATTTCTTATGGCTGAACATAGTATACAATAGACTATTGTTCAACCACTCAGTCTTCTGGGGCTTTTTCTTCTGGCGCCCTTTCTTTTGACGGGGTATGTTTTATGTGTTAAAACAGTATGATCGATTTGTGGAGGAATGGCAATGAGTCTGGAAGGAAGAACCGCCCTGGTAACCGGTGCGGCTCAGGGGATGGGGTTCGCTTTTGCCCGGGAATTGGCCCAACAAGGGGCCGTCGTCTACATGTGCGATATCCAGGCCGAGGCCCTAAAGAAGGCCGCCGGAGAGATTCGCGCCAAAGGCTATAACACCGTCCCGGTCCGGGTCGACGTCTCCCAGGAAGCCGATGTCGCCGCCGCGGTGGACAAGGCGGTCTCCGATACCGGGCGCCTCGACATCCTGGTCAACAACGCCGCCATTCATCCCCTCAAGGGAATCGAAGAGGTTTCGGTGGAGGAGTGGGATAAGGTCTTAGCGGTCAATCTGCGCAGCTGCTTCCTCTTCTGCCGGGTCGTCATCCCCCACATGCGAAAGCAGCACTTCGGACGGATCATCAGCATCGCCTCGGAAGCCGGAAAGAACGGCGGTACGATCTGCGCCCCGCACTACGCCGCGTCGAAGGGGGCGATCCTCGCCTTTACCCGCAACTTAGCGAGGGCTCATGGCGCCGACGGCATTACCGTCAACGCCATCGCCCCGGGGCGGATCGCGACGGCCATGTCCGGCCAGGTGTCAGCGGAGGAGAACCAGGTCTACATCGACAAGAGCTCGGTCAAGCGCCTCGGAGATCCCGTGGACGTCGCGAACGCCGTGGCCTTTCTCGCCGACGAGCGTGCGGGCTTCGTAACCGGCGAGACCCTCAACGTCAACGGCGGGACCCTGATGGATTAGGGTGATGATGGACCCGGCGCAGCCCCCGCAGACCAAAGAGGACCTCGCCTACCACGGTCTCAAAGAGCTCATCGTTCTCGGCGAGCTGCCCCGGGGCGCCTTTCTTTCCCAACGAATGCTCGCCGCCAAGTGCGGGGTCAACGTCGTCACCGTCCGGGGAGCCCTCCGGCAGTTGGAGAACGACGGCCTCATCGAGAACGTCCCGCAGTGGGGCGTTCGAATTCCGGAGGAGACCGAAGAGGCCGTTCGGGACCGCTACTTCCTCCGGGAGATCCTGGAGGTGGCCGCGGTTCAAAGGATCGTCGCCCGCCGGGAACAGATCGACCCCGCGGAATTGACCGCAAAAGCGGCCGCCTGCGACACCCTTTCTACCGAGCCCGGGGACGACTACAAGGAATACGCCGAGCGGCACTACGCCTTCCACCAGGCGCTGACCAACCTAAGCGGCTCCCCCCGCCTTGCCGAAGCGTACGCCCGGCTCTGGATGCGCACCGTAATGCTCTGGAACGCCGAGCGGGGATGGCACCGAGGCTACGACCGGAACCCCCGGCTACACCAGGATCTGACCAAGATTATATTGGAAGAGAACGAAGAGGCCGCCGTCGCCGCGATGGTGGAGCACATCCGCCACGGCTTGGAGCTCGAGTTGACCGCGGTCCAGGGAGCCAAGTCGCGGCTGGTACCGAATAAACCGGAGGAATAGATGCCCCTTTTTCGACACACCGAGATGATCGACCTTGCCACGCGACTGGCGGCGGAGGCCGGTATGGCCCCCGAGAAGGCGGATTCGGTCGCCCGGGTTCTGGTAGAGGCGGACCTTATGGGACACACCACCCACGGCCTTCGCCTGCTGCCGGCGTACCTCGATCAGATCGCCGAGGGCAAGATGGCCCCGGACGGCGTGCCGGAAACGAAAAACGACACCGGTGGCACCTTCGTCTGGGACGGGAACTACCTTCCCGGTCCCTGGCTCGTCGAACGGGCCCTCGGGACAGCCGGCGAACGCCTCGGCTCCTCCGGTATTGTCTGGGGCTCGGTGGGAAGAAGCCATCACATCGCCTGTCTCCAATCCTACCTCCTGGAGCCGGTCTCCAAAGGCTACGTCTGCTTGATTCTGACCTCCGACCCGGCGGTCGGAACCGTCGCTCCTTTTGGAGGCAAGACCCCGGTGTACACCCCGAATCCGGTGGCCTTCGGTATTCCTACCGGTGGGGACCCGATCCTTATCGACATTAGCACCTCTACAACGGCTAACGGCGTGGTGAATCTTTATCGAAACAGAGGCGATAAGCTCCCGGGGCAGTGGCTCCTGGACAAAGAGGGGCGGCCGACCGACGATCCGGAGGCGCTTTCTACCGACCCTCCGGGAACGGTACTCCCCCTCGGGGGCTACGATCTCGGGTACAAGGGGTTCGCCCTCGGCATTATGGTGGAGGCACTCACCCAGGGGCTCGCCGCCCACGGCAGGGCGGACTCCCCGGATCAATGGGGCTGCTCCTTCTCGGTCTGTCTGATCGATCCGCAGCGCTTCGGCGGCCTGGAGGGGTTCGAACGGCAGGTCTCCTGGCTGGTAGAGGCCTGCCACGACAGCCCTCCGCGACCCGGCACCGACCGGGTTCTTCTTCCCGGCGAGCGGGCGCTCGAACGGCGCAAGCGGCAACTCGAGGGGGGACTCGATTTGGACGACCGGCTGGTCGCCGGTCTCGCCCGGAAGGCCGAAAACGCCTCGGTGGCCTTCCCCGAACCGATCGGGTAGGTGCTCTCGAAACCTACCGGCTCTCCTCAGCCGCCCCGGAGACGGCACGGAAGTTGCGGCTACCCTGTGATGGTCTGATAGTAGTTGAGCTGCCCGAGGATGTGGGCGCTCATGATCTCTTTGGCCCCCTCGACGTCGGCGGCTTCGAGGGCATCGACAATCTGTGAATGCTGCGCCACAAAGGCCGCCAGGCGTTCCGGGGGAAGGTGCAGGACCAGACGGAGGAGCTGAATCTTTGCATCGAGTTTTTCGAAGAGCTCGTAGAGGTGGGGGTTACCGCACCGCCGGGCTATGGCCAGGTGAAAATCGCTATCGTGTTCGAAAATGAGGGCCACGTCTTTCTTCGCAACGGCCTGATCGCAAGCGTCGCTCAGGCGCCGGAGCTCGGCGAAGTCCGACGGTCCGCCGCGCTTCGCCAGGAGGCCGACGGCGAGAATCTCGAAAGCCGCCCGGAGCTCGGCGACGTCGGAGGCCTCTTCGGGCCGGAGGGTAATAACCTCGGCGTAGCTCCTCGGCTTTATCCGGACCAGCCCGTACTCCTCCAGGCGCCGGAGGGCTTCCCGGATCGGCGTCCGGCTCAAGCCGAAGCGAGTCGCGACTTTCTCTTCCGGTATGCGCTCCCCGCCCTTGAGCTCTCCCGAGAGAATCAGATCCTTTATGTAGAAGTAGACTCTGTCCGAGAGGGACATTCGGTCTATGTCGTAGGTAACTCGCTCCATCACCCTTTCCTTGATGGTACACGATACACATTTGCCGCCTAGAGGATCAACTCGCCGGGACGTGTTCCGGAGGGGTGGGGCGAAAGACAATCTCGAAGGTGGAGCCGTGGCCGTTCCTGTACGAAAGGGTACCGTTGAGCTGCTCGGTAAGCGCGCCGACGAGTTGCAAGCCCATCGAGCTTTTCCGCGCTTTCTCGAAGCAGAAACCGGGGCCGTCGTCTTTCACGAGCAGTACGAAGGCGTCGATAGTGGCGGCAAGAGTAACCTCGAGAGTACCTCCGTCGGCAGGGTTGAAGGCGTGGCGTACGCTGTTGGTAATTAGCTCGTTGACGATAAGCCCGACAGGGACCGCAGTGTCGAGGGAAAGGGGGAGGTTTTCGATTTGAAACGACACGACGACCTTCACGCCCCGGCTTTCCGAGGTCGAGATTATCTGCCGGACGATTCCCTCCAGATAGCCGCGGGCCCCAACGGCCGGCAATTCTTCGTCCCCATAGAGTAACTCGTGGACCTGGGCCATTGTGAGAATACGGTTTCTACTGTCCTCCAGGGCGGCGTAGGGTGCCGAGCCGGTTTCGAAGTGACCGAGTTGCAGATTTAGGAGGCTCGAGACCACCTGTAGGTTGTTCTTTACCCGGTGGTGAACCTCCCGAAGGAGGAGGTTTTTCTCGCCAAGAGAACGGCGAAGAGATCCCTCGGCGGCAATGCGACGGCGTCGATTTACAAGGAGTACAACAATCAGGAACGAAAGCACCCCAATTACGCCGACGACGAGCCAGAAGAGCCCTCGATACTGATAGTAGATAGTCGCCGGCAGTCCCTGGATAATCGTTTTTCGTGGGAGCTGTCCCCGGGGAATACCGAAGCGCTTCAGGGCCGAAAAGTCGAACAAGCCCCGAGTGGTCGGCGCCGTCACCACCGGAATGTCTCCTAGTGGAGTCCCGGCGACGTATCGGATCAATTGCTCGGCGACCCCTTTTCCCTGGAGGTAGCCGTCGACGACGACGCCTCCGACGACCCCGCCGACCACCATAAAGTCCCAGGCGGTGTAGACCGGAACCGGCGACGCCTTTGCCAGAAGGCTAGAGCTCTCTTCGACGCCGAAGACCTGCCCCGCACCGTCGCGAAACATGCCAAGATTAAAGACGACGCTCCCTGGACCCAGCGCCTCCAACCGCCGAAGCAACTCTGCCATCGGCAAGGTGCTCCAGTGCTCGAAGGCAAACCTGCTCTCGAAGCCGACGGAGACCTCTCGAAAGGCCTCGAGGTTTATTCCCGCCGTGACCGAGGCACCGCTGACGGTAACGACCCGGTCCACTACAGGATGCAACCTCGCGATCAATTGCAGGTTGGCTGCGTAGTCGATGGTCTCGGCGATGCCGGTAATGCCCTCCTTCGGCGTTCCGAGGGAAGGCCGGTAGTTGTTGAGACCGGCGAAGAAGATCGGCACACCGGGAAAGAGCTCTTCTCTATTCTCGACGACAAGGTCGAAAGCGTTGTTGTCGGAAACGACAATCGCCTCAGGCCGGCTGGTGCCATACTTAACCGAGAGGAGCCGCAGAAAGCTGTCGGCCACGTCCGCCGGGGGGAAGCGCTTGGAGTCGAGATACTCGGTGTGGATTACGAAATGCTCTTTCGCTGCGGCGAGGGTATCGTGGAACCCTTGGTCGAGGCGTTGGGTCCAGGAGAACTCAGGATGGTAGGAGTGGATTATGAGTACGTGCCTTTCGGCGACCGCTGCAGAGGTCACGGAGAATAGTAGACCGATAAGAACGAAAAATCGTTGCAGGGCGCT
>CAZLDK010000141.1:0-8142 GCA_964558285.1 uncultured Spirochaetaceae bacterium
CGCAATGTCTTCGTCGTGTACCAGGGCAAAGAGCCCGTTTGACGGTGGCGTTCCCCGGAGCATCTCGGGGGTCAACGGCGTTCCGTTTCGAACGCGGTTCGCGACCTCGTCTCTGATCCCTACTTCCGGAATCTCGCCACCGAGAGCCAGGAAGTCCCGTGGACTCAGTAAACCGTCGCCGTCGGCCGCCGTCTCCGGCGTAACCGCCCGGTCTACGGAGTAGGGACCGATTCGCGTCCTGCGAAGCTCTCGAAGATAGGCGCAGGTCCCGGCCGCCTCACCGATGTCCCGGGCGAGGGAGCGAATATAGGTCCCTTTTCCGCAATCGACACGCACCCGAAGATCCGGTGGGCGCCAAGAGAGGAGCTCGACCGCCCGAACCTCTACCCACCGCGCCGGCATATCGACGGCTTGACCGTCTCTCGCCAGGCGGTAGGCCCGTACCCCGTCGACGTGAACCGCCGAAAACGCCGGTGGACGTTGCTCGATGGTTCCGATGAACCTCGGGAGCGCCTCCACAAGGACAGCCTCCGATGGTACAGGGCCACGGCGGATGACCTTTCCTTCGGTATCGAGGGTGTCGGTCTCTTCGCCGAAACGAAGGGTCGCCAAGTACTCCTTTCCGTAGTCGGTTACGTACTGCGCCAGGCGGGTCATCTTTCCAACCAAGGCGATAAGGAGCCCGGAGGCAAAGGGGTCTAGAGTACCGGTATGGCCGATGCGTCGAGTGTCGAAAGCCCTCTTTAAGGGTCCAAGGGCTCCAAAGGACGTAGTTCCCGGAGGCTTGTCCAAGAGCAACGCCCCGTTGGTCATCGACTAGGGAGTTATCTCGTCGATCTTCTGGGTGAGCTCGAATCCTTCCTCGATACTGTGATCCACCAAGAAGGTCAATTTCGGAGTAGCGCGAAACCGTAGCCGTTTGGCCAGGCGTCCCTGGATAAAGCCCGCCGCGCTGTTTAGACCTGCTACGGCTTTCTCGAGTTTTTTGTGGGTTAGATAACCCGAGACGCGGACCTTCGCATACTCTAAGTCTTTGGACACCGTAACGGTGTTTATGGCTACGAGCTTGCTGATACGAGGGTCTTTGAGCTCTTCGTCGAGGATAAGGCGGCTCAGCTCCTGCTGGAGGAGACTGGCCACCCGCTCCATTCTATGATTCGCCATTACTCTTGGCTTGCTTCTCCGAGTTTCTTCGCGTGCTCAACTACCTGGAAGACTTCGAGAACGTCTCCAATCCTGAGATCGTTGAAGTTCTCTACGCCGACGCCGCATTCGTAGCCTGCGTCGACTTCTCGAGCGTCGTCCTTAAACCGCTTCAGCGAGTTGATCTTTCCCGAATAGATCTCGACGCCCTCGCGGATAACGTGGACGCTGGCGTTTCGCCGGACCTTCCCTTCGGTAACGTAGGAGCCCGCAATTACGCCGATCTTCGGAACCCGGAAGAGCTCCCGTACCTCGACCTTGCCGATAACCTCTTCTCGAAGCTCCGGAGACAACAGGCCTTCCATAGCAGACTTGATATCGTCCACCACTTCGTAGATGACGTTGTACTTCCGGATTTCGACCTTTTCGGTCTCCGCCAACTCCAGGGCTCTTGGCGTCGGACGCACGTGAAAGCCGACGATAATAGCGTCCGATGCGCTCGCGAGGCGGACGTCGTCTTCGTTGATCGCCCCCGCCGCCGATCGTATGCAGACCAGACGAACTTCCTGGGTGCTGAGCTTCTCTACGGCCTGCTGGATGGCTTCCACGGATCCATGAACATCGCCTTTGATGATAACCCTGAGATCCTGAACGGCACCGGCTTGAATACTGTCGTAGAGGTTGTCCAGGGTGATCTTTTTGACGTTCCTGGCCTCTTCGACCTTCCGAAGCTCCTGCCGCTTATCTCCGACCTGCCGCGCCATCTTGTCGTTGTCGGTTACCTGGAAGGGATCCCCTGCGTTGGGAACCCCGGTAATACCGAGAACTTCGACGGGCATTGCCGGAGAAGCTTCTTCGACTTTATCCCCCCGATCGTTAAAGAGTGCCCGGACGCGTCCCGGAAACACCCCGGCGATAAAGCTATCTCCGATTCGCAGGGTTCCCCGTTGTACCAAGAGCGTAGAAACGGAACCACGGCCCGGATCGATACGGGACTCGACGATGGTTCCTTCGGCGTTGGTACCGTAGTTTGCCTTGAGCTCGAGGATTTCCGACTGCAGAAGAACTGTCTCGAGCAACTCCGGGATGCCGTCTCCGGTAAGCGCCGACACCTCGCAAAAGAGGGTCGAGCCACCCCAGTCTTCGGGGATTAAATCCAACTCCGAAAGCTGTTGCTTGACTCGATCCGGATTGGCCTCGGCGAGGTCTATCTTGTTGACCGCCACGATAATAGGCACCTCGGCTGCCTTGGCATGGTCGACGGCCTCTCGGGTCTGTGGCATGACGCCGTCGTCGGCGGCGACAACCAGGATGACGATATCGGTAATCTGGGCCCCTCTGGCTCGCATTAATCCGAAGGCCTCGTGCCCCGGAGTGTCTAGGAAAGTTAGCTTCCCCTGCGGGACTTCCACCTGGTAGGCGCCGATATGCTGGGTAATGCCGCCGAACTCTCCGGCAACCACGTCGGTAGTCCGGATGGCGTCGAGGAGCTTCGTCTTACCGTGATCGACGTGTCCCATAACGGTAATGACAGGGGGACGGGACTGCATGTCCCCTTCCTTATCGTCCACGGTCTCTATGATAGTTTCATCGTAGAGGGAGACGATATTAACCTTGCATCCGTACTCACCGGCTAGAATCTCCGCCGTTTCTGCGTCGATCTGCTGGTTGATCGTCACCATCATTCCCATAGCCATCAATTTGCCGATAAGGTCAGACGCTTTCAGGTTGAGCTTTCTGGCCAACTCGGAAACGGTGATGACTTCCATGATGTCGATCACTTTGGGAACAGGGTTTGCCTTGGGTCCAGGCTGCCGCTTCTGTTTCCACTGGATCTGCTTTTCCTGGTAGCGATCTCGCTTCGGATAATCCCGCTTCTTGGTCTTGAAGAACTTCTTCGACGGAGCTTTCTTCTCCTCGCCACCACCGCCGCCGGCGGGACCACGAGGAGGAGCGCCTCTTCCGGCGGCCGGAGGAGCGCCACCGGGGCGTCCGGGGCCTCCGGGGCCTCTGCCGGGTGGCGACCACCCAGTCGACGGCCTACCTCGCCCCGGGCCACCGGATTGAGGGGGCCTTCCGGTGCGGTCCGGCGGACGTCTTCCCCCGACGTCTCCCCGGGGTCGTGGCGGACCACCGGAGCCCTCGTCCCGTCGGCGGGCTTGGGGCGGCGGAGTGCGTTCCTCCCCGGGCTTATGAATGGGCGCACGAACGGAGGGCGGTATGGTCGACGGATCGACCTTTCCGGTGGGTCTCGGCTGTCGCCTCGGCGGTGTCGGCTCTTCGGACTTAACCCGAACCGAGCTTACGCCGGGCCCCGAGGTAACCTCGGTAGAGCGCTTGGTTTCCTTTTCTTCCGTTTCCGCTTCAGGTTTCGCTTTAGCCTTGCGCTTAACGACGACGCGTACCTTTTTCTTCTCAGGAGCGCTGCCGTCTTGAGATCCGGAGTCTTTCTTATGTTTGATTAGCGCCGTTTTGGGCTTCTGATCATCCTGTCGCTCTTCAGCCATAAATCCCCTTTTCTGCCTCTATCATACACAAGGATGGCGTGGTCCGTCACCAGTGACTACTCGGAATCCTCGTCTTCTTCGATTACTTCGATGCTTTCCGAGATAATCGCCTTTATTTCGGCGATGTTCTCCTCGGTAATGTCTTTGAGCGCCTTCAACTCGTCGTCGTCGAGGGAGATAAGGTCAACGATGTCGTAGATGTTGTTGTCCTTGAGTCGTTTGACCACCTCTTTCGAGATGTTCGGAAGCTCTGAAATGTCGGTGATTTCCTCCTCCGGCACTTCCTCCTCGGCTTCTTCTTCGGCTTCTTCTTCTTCTTCCGGTTCTTCCTCGGCTTCGGCTTCTTCCGGCGGCTCCGGTTTTTCGGCTTCCGCTTCTTCCGGCGCCGATTCAGTTTCGGGCACCGTTTCGGCGACCGCGTGCTCAGGAGCTTCGGGCTCTTCTTCGGCCGCCGCTTCGGTCACCTCGGCCTCCGGCCGCTCTTCCTCGGAAGCTTCCTCAGTTTCCCCCTCCCCGACCGGCTCCTCGGCTCTTTCCTCGGCGCCCTCGGTTTCGGCTTCCCCTTCGGCCTCCTCGGCTTCGGCACCTTCGGGTTCTGCTTCGGTTTCCGCTTCTGCTTCTGCTTCCGCCTCCGCTGCCTCAGCAGCTGCTTCGGCGGCGGCCTCCTCTTCCTGTTCGATAATCTCGACGTTTTCGGCAATTATCTGGCGGAGCTCAACAATGTCCTCCGGCGATATGCCCGTCAGCTTCGTGTAGTCCTCATCGGAAAGGGCTACGAGATCCTCGATATACTCGATGCCGTTCCCCTTAAGGGTAGCGACGAGACTGTCGGAAATATCGGGCAATTCGGCTACCCGGGTAATCTCTTCCTCTTCGTAGTCGCCGAAGAGGGCGGATACGGCCCGCTTCGATTCGGCCGCCAAGTCCATCTCTCCGAACTGATCGAGCGTCTTAACGTCTATGTTCCAGTCGACCAACCGATTGGCAAGCCGGACGTTCAGACCCTGCTTACCGATCGCCAAGGAGAGCTGATTCTCCGGCACAACCGCGAGGGCCTGTCTTTTCGATTCGTCCACAACAACGACGTTGGTAACTTCCGCCGGTGAGAGGGCGTTCTTTATGAACATCCTCTGGTCGTTGTCGTACTTCAGGATGTCGATCTTTTCGCCTTCCAGCTCACGAACGATCGCCTGAATTCTCACGCCACGCAGACCAACGCAGGCACCGACGGGGTCAACGTCGTCCCGGTTCGAGTAGACCGCAATCTTGGTCCGGTAGCCCGGCTCCCTGACGATCTTGAAGATCTCGACCGTCTTGTCGTAGATTTCCGGGACTTCCAGCTCGAAGATTCTCCGCACGAAGTCCGTATGGGTCCGGGAAAGGATAATCTGCAATCCCGTCGGTGTTTTTGTTACCTCGTAGATGAGAGCCTTTATCCGGTCGTTCGGCCGGTATACCTCCCGAGGCGACTGATACCGCTTGGGAAGGAGCCCCTCGGTCTTGCCGAGGTCGACGAAGATGTTTCCGTTGCGCTCCCGTTGGTAGTAGCCGATTATCATTTCGCCGACTTTGTCGCTGAACTCAGAGTAGAGGGTATCCTTTTGGATCTCTCGGAGGGTCTGCCGAGCCTTCTGCTTGGCGCTCTGGATCGCGACGCGATCGAACTCCATCGGATTGATCTCGATTAGAAGCTCGTCTCCGATCTCGCACTCCGGGTTGTAGGTCAATGCTTCTTCGAGGCTCACCTCGTTCACCGGGTCGTAGACGTCCTCGACGATCTCTCTCCGGGCAAACAGAGTTACGTCCTCTTCGTCTTCGCTTATCCGCACAACGGCGTTGTCCGCCGTACCAAACGTCTTTTTGTAAGCAGCAATAAGAAATTCCTCGATGGTCTTGTGAACCAGCTCTTCGGAGATTCCTTTTTCCTGAACGAGAAGACGAATCGCCTCCATCAATTCGGACGCCATCTTCTGTTGCCTCCTTTACTCCTCGCTCAGCCGCGCCCAGGCAATCGACTCTGTGTCGATTACCCGCGTGCCGCCGGCGTCTTTCAGCTCTATCGTATCGGGGCTGCGGTACGAGACCACGCCGCTAGGGCTACTGCCGTCCCGTAGCCCGAGAACCATCGTTTCACCTGTAAAGGCCTTGAACTCACTCCAGCTCTTGAGTTTACGTCCGATACCCGGAGAGCTGACTTCCATCCGAATGTCGTCTCGGGCAAGAACAGCCTCGAGGCGAGGGAGAACGGTACGGTGTACCACCGCGCAGTCGTCGACCCCGATTCCCCCCGGCTTATAAACGACCAAGAAGACCATTAATGCACGCCGGATGGGCTGAGCCTTTAGCTCGACGACACGATACCCGAGGCCTTCGATCAGGGTTTCAATATCGTCGTAGACATTCCCTTCTATCACCGGTATTTCCCTTTAGAGCATAAAAAAGGAGTCGGTGCCCGACTCCTGCTGCGCAAGGATGTGTTCGTGGCGACAACATAGCAATGTCCTCTACAAATGTCAATCTACCGCGACAGTTACGCTTCCTTCCACCACAAGGCCCTCACTCTCGAGCAACCGGCGGCAGACGCTCATAGTCGCTCCGGAAGTAAAAATGTCGTCGAAGAGGATCAGGCCCGGGCTGCCGGGGGAGCATAGGCTCCGGCGTCGACCCGGACGGCTTTCCCGACGCACCGAAAAGAGGGTCTTCGCATTCTCCAGGCGTTCCTCGTAGCCGAGCTCCTTTTGTTCCATCCCCTCGTTCCGCAGCAGAAGGGGAAGGATACGTACCGATAGGCGTTTCTCGACGCACCGCAAGACGTTCACAACGGGGTCCCAGCCGAGGCGGTTCAGCCGCTGGGGGCTCGGCGGGACAGGCACTACTACCTTGCCGAAGAGGGCTTCACCGACTGCCGGCAGCATTAGCTCGGCGAGGAAACCGGCGAGCTCTCTTCTCCCCGATAGCTTGTAAAGAGACACCACCTCCCGGAGGCGGCCGCGGTATTCGCCGGCAGCCCGGTTTGCGCAGTTGTCGGGTCGGTCGCGACACTGGGTACACAAGCAATCCTCGGAAATAAGCGGTCGGCCGCATCGGCGGCAAACGGGACCGCGTAACGGGGCGCAGTCGGTACGGCAGGCCGTACAGAGCGCCGGATAGCGGGACGGGGTGACGCTTCCACAGAGAAGACAGCACCCGGGAACGATAGCTTCCATGGCTTTGCACCCCTACCCCCTATTACGGCTTTAGTCTTCCTGGTGGTTTCGACTTACGGAGCAAACGACGTTATATTCCGCCGAAAGGTAACCAAAGGATGACTGATTACAACTTCGTCATAGCTGGAGGGGGCGCAGCCGGGTTACACCTCGGGAGAGCCCTCCTCGATGCAGGGTTCGAGGAAGCGCGAATCCTCCTCGTAGACAAGGACCACAAAACCAAGAACGACCGTACCTGGTGCTTCTGGTCCGCCGAAGAGACGCCCTTCGACCATCTTATCCACCGAAAGTGGCGGAGAATGGCCTTCTTCGACTACGGCGAAGAGCTCTCCTTCGACCTCTCGCCGATGAACTATCGGATGTTTCGGGGGGAGGACTTCTACCGCGACTCCTACGCTGTTCTGGAGAAACACCCCAACGTCACGCGCCTCGTCGGCACGGTTGACCGAATCGAAGACGGAGAAGAGTACGCCACCGTCGTTGTGGACGGGACTCCCTACACCACCGAGTGGGTCTTCGATAGTTTGTTCATTCCCCAGGAGTTCACCGTAGACGAAACGAAGTACCACTTTCTAAAGCAGCATTTCCTCGGTTGGTTCATCGAGACCGAGCGACCGGTCTTCGATCCAGACCGGGTTACCCTCTTCGACTTTCGCACACCGCAGCACCGGGCGTGTCGCTTTCTCTACATTCTTCCCTTCTCGGAAACCGAGGCCCTTGTAGAATACACCCTCTTCTCCTACGACCTCCTGACCGAAGAAGAGTACGCGGCGGAATTGACGGAGTACATCGATAGAGTTCTAGAGCCCGGGGGCTACAAGGTCGGCGAGACAGAGACGGGCATTATTCCGATGACCGACCGCCCCTTTCCTCGCCGCGGCGGCAAGCGAATCCTCTTAACGGGAACCAAGGGCGGGCGGGTAAAGGCTTCCACCGGTTTCGCCTTCCATCGAATCTACCGGGACTCTCTGGCAATCGCAGACTCTGTCCGCCGGGTCGGACACCCCTTCGACCTTCCGAAAACTCCGAGGCGTTTCGCCCTTTTGGACTCAATCCTCTTGAACGTACTCTACCGGAGAGGCGACCTTTCCCACGAAGTGTTCCGCCGGCTTTTCAAAAAAAATCCGATCGACCGGCTTCTCCGCTTCTTAAACGAAGAAGTCTCCTTCTGGGAAACGGTTCAGATAATGGCGACGGTGCCCTGGGGGCCCTTTCTGGTGGCCTGGTTTCGACTCAAGATACTCGGACGGCCGTAATGCAGATAATCGTTGATTTTTCTCTTCCGG
>CAZLDK010000141.1:8152-8369 GCA_964558285.1 uncultured Spirochaetaceae bacterium
CTTCCGGTAGTTCTCGCCCTCGCTGTCTGGGCTATTATCATGATCAATGTTCCCGTACTCGGCTGGACCTTCGGCGACCGAGGTATACGGGTAGGGATCTCCCTCGGCGTCGTCGCCCAGGCGGCGACGGTAAGTCTCTTACTCTTGCTTCGCACGCCTCATGGGTTTAACCCCTTCATTCTCTTCGCGATTCCGGTCTACGGCCTCGTGGTTGAGG